>CALWVZ010000012.1 GCA_944385125.1 uncultured Oscillospiraceae bacterium | reverse complement strand
CCTTAGCACATGCCAGCCCTATTCGCTACTTTTTTTATTTTTTCTTTCTGTCACATATCATTGTAATACCTACACTGCACTGTCAAGGTCCGGGAAGGACGTGTTGACTTTTGCGCCGATTTGGGATAACATAAAACAGTTATATGTGCTTCATTTGCTTCTAGGAGACTGCCTATGAATTTCCCGGACAGAAGTCCAACAAAAGACAGATTGCTTGGGGCCCTGACCATCCTGGTCGACCTGGCTTATTTTGGGGTTTTTGCCCTGATAAATTTTCACTGCTTTGCTTATTTCTGCGAGCCGGACATGTATGCCGATACCCTGGTAGCCCGGCTGATGTGGGAGGAGAA
Source organism: uncultured Oscillospiraceae bacterium (assembly GCA_944385125.1). GTDB lineage: Bacteria > Bacillota > Clostridia > Oscillospirales > Oscillospiraceae > Limivicinus. The sequence continues at coordinate 42,031 of CALWVZ010000012.1, read as the reverse complement.
GACCCTCTTTCCCCTGGGCTATGTGTTCGGAAACCAGCTTTATGTGATAGCCACCCCGGTGCTCTCGGCCCTGTTCTACGGTCTGGGAGCAAGCCAGAACACGGCAATGGCCCTGGCCACCACGGCCATGTCCCTGCTTATAGTTATCAGCTTTTTGTGGATGCTCCGGCCCTTTGTGAAAAAACGCCTGAGCCTGTGGGCCGCTCTGCTGATGCTGCTGTCCTGTGTGTTCGGGGAAAAGCTGGTGAACCAGGAGCAGGGGCAACTGTTTTTCATATTGTGCAGCTACTACGCCTGCTATGTGATAACGCTGTTTGTCACCCTGGGGGACTATGTGCGCGCCCTGAGAGACCCGGCCCCCCGGTGGCGGACCTTGGTCCCGGTGTTGCTGCTGTGCTTTGCCACAGGTATGCAGAGCCTGAGGCAGACCTGTATAATGGTCCTGCCCATCTTGGCCCTGCAGGGGGCGCTGCTGGCCGGATCAAGGCTGAGGAGCGGGAGCTTCCGCTGGGATAAGTACAGGGTCCCCCTGCTGCGCTCCCTGGCCTACGCCGGGGCAAATCTGGCGGGAGTTGGGGCGATAAAGCTCTTTGACGTACACCAGTATACTATCTTCGATTCGGCTCCTCAGGGGCTGGGGCAGAGACTGGGGGACATATACCTGGCCTGCCGGGACGTCAGCGGCTTCTGTTGGACCGGGCCGGAGCACCCCTTCTTTACGCTCCTGTTCGTTTTCCAGGCGGCGCTGCTCATATATGCCGCAGTATTGCAGGTGAAGGGCCTGAGAAGTTTCCCCCGGCTGGGAATGCTTCAGCTGCTGTGGTGGCTGCTGGCGATAAGTATAGGAGCGGTGATCGCCGCTGCGCTTTTCACCTCTTTGAGCATACGCAGTGTGTATCTCTTTACTTACTACCCTTTGCTGGCCCTGTCTGCTGCGCTGGTCCTGGAGAAGCTGAAGCCCGCCGGAGGCTATGGGCTGACGCTGCTGCTTTGCACCCTGGCTCTGGGAAACCTCTACAGCAGCTATGTCCCCTCTATACAGGAGGCGGAAGAGAATCAGGAAAACTACTATAGGGAGATAAGCCAGTGGGCCGTAGAAAACGGCTACGAGTTTGTCTACGGCAGCCACTCCAATGCCGCTCCCATGATCGCCGCCTGGTCCGACGGGGAGCTCATATCCGGCAGCTGGAGCGACGTGGCCATGTTCAAGGTGCAGGAATACCTGAACTTGCAGAACATCTACGGAGCAGACGACGCCGAAAAGGCTATACTTGTATTTAAACCATACGAGCTGGAATATGCTTTCGAGGCAAATGCGGCGGCCAGAGAGGGGGACCTGGTGTTCCAGGGCCGTTACGGCGACCTGTACGTGTTCACCTGCATTGGACAGATGCTGTATCCCCGCACCTATCCCTGGTTTGAAAAGCAGTGGCCGGACTGGGGAAACTGATACGAACAAGGGTCAATCTCTACTATAGGTAGTGTCAAGGATTTTTCGCACTTTGGTTTGCAGCCCCTGGCATGAATGAAGTCAGCCGGCAAGGGAGGCGTCTTCAAGGGCTACCTCCAGGTGCTTCATGTTTATATACTTTTTGTTGCCCCACTGGGTACCAGCCACATGGCGCAGCCGGGCACAGACCAACATAAGGGCCGAGTTACCGTCCGGGAAACTGCCAACCACACGGGTGCGGCGGCGGATCTCCCGGTTCAGCCGTTCAATGACATTGTTGGTGCGGATGCGAGTCCAGTGTTCGCTGGGAAAATCGCAGTAAGTAAGAGTCTCTTCTATACCATCCTCTACCTTCTTGGCGGCCTCCTTCAGTTTCATTGAACGGAGTTCCTCCACCACAGCCTTAGCCTTTTCTCTGGCGGCTCTTTTGCTCTCCTGAGCATGGATCGCCTTGAGCATCTTGGCCACCAGCTTCACTTTGGAGCGAGGCGTGACTGAGAACACATTGCGGTAAAAGTGGACGGTGCAACGCTGGTACTTTGCTTCGGGGAACACTTCACCCACGGCCTCCAGCATACCAAGGCACTTGTCTCCAACCACCAGCTTGACCCCGTCCAAGCCACGGCCACGCAGCCACTGGAAGAAACTGACCCAGCTGGCCTTGTCCTCTTTCATCCCCTCAGCGGCGCAGATATATCCCATCTACATAGACATACGGGTACCGTCCACCTTGCAAAGGACGATTCCGCCATTCCTCAATGTGGACATACGCTTTCTTGTTCAGTGTTTAGCTGTACAATTTTTTCAGGCATGATTTGCTATCTCCTTTCGAATGTTTGTGTCGCAACTTCATTCTACCAGAGATCTGCAAACCATGCCTCTTTATTTTTGCGAAACTTATTCTACCTTATCTGCCACCGTGTTCAAGCTGCGTGGAGATAACTCCCGAGAAAAGAAGCTGGAGACAGTATAAAGATGGTAGACACTTTTACGTCTACCATCTTTATACTGTCTCATCATGAAGAGAAAACCGGGGATCAATGGTTTGCGGGCCTGGCGTGAGCAGCTCAAAGCTCCGTCAGCGGCAGGGAACAGGCTCCGTTTTGACAAATATAATAGGCGGCCTTGCCCTTTTGGGGCTGCATATCGGCGGTGAAGGGTGTCAGCCGGGACAGCAGTTCCCCGTTCTCCGGGTCCTTCACCAGCACCGTCAGTTCCGGGGCGTAGCGGCCCAGCACCGCCTTAAAGCTTTCCGGCAGCTCCCCGGAGGGCAGGGCGCAGACCAGTTCCCGCCCGCCGTACACATACCGGAGCATCGCCAGGTATCCGAAGGCGCAGCCGGCGGGGACCCGGGCGCAGGCGGAGCAGATATAGCCCAGCTGCTTTTCCGCCGCCTCTCTCCAGAGCTCCTTGCCGGTGAGGCGGAAGAGCTCTTCGAAAAGCAGCGCCGCTGCGCTGTTGCCGGAAGGCAGGGCCCCGTCGTAGACTTCCTTGGGACGGATGAAGAGCTTTTCCGCCTCCCGGGAGCTGCGGAAGAAACCGCCCTTTTCATCGGCAAAATTTTCCAATATCTCCTGAGCCAGGGCCTGGGCGGCGGCAATATGCTCCGGCTCAAAGTCCGCCCGGTACAGCTCCAGAAGCCCCAGAGCGTAGAAAGCCAGATCGTCCAGCTGGGCCTGGAAGCGCAGCTCTCCGCCGCAGAGCCGGGCCTTCAGCCGCCCGCCATCAAAGAGCTTTTCACCCATGAACTCCGCCAGCTCCCTTGCTTCCAGAAGATAACGCCGGTCGTTGAAGGCCCATGCGGCCCGGCTGAGGGCCATGAGCATAAGCCCGTTCCAGGCGGTGAGTATCTTCTCGTCGGTAAAGAGGGGCAAGCGCTGCTCCCGGTACAGCCGCAGCTTTTCCCGGTACTCGTCATAGCCTTCGGGGACAAAGTTCCAGCGGGTGTTCAGCAGAAGATTGGGTATGCTCTTGCCGTGGAAATTCCCCTGGTCGGTGATGTCGTAGCAATTGCAGAAGTGACGCCCGGCCTCCTCTCCCAGAACGGAGTTCACCTCCTCCGGGGTGAAGAGATAGTAGGCGCCTTCCACGCCCTGGCTGTCCGCATCCTGGGCGGAGTAGAAGCCGCCGCTCTCCGCCTTCAGCTCCCGAAGGCAATAGTCCAGGGTGCTCTCCGCCACCTCCCGGTAAAGGGCCATGTGCCCGTCCTGCCAGGCTTCCGTGTATAGAAAAGAGAGCAGGGCATTGTCATAGAGGGTCTTTTCAAAATGGGGGGCCAGCCACTCCCGGTCGGTGGAGTAGCGGGAGAAGCCACCGCCGAAGTGGTCGAAGATGCCGCCCCGGTACATCTGTCTGAGGCTGTTGTCCACCATCTGCCGCTGCTCTTTGTCTCCAGTGAAGTGGGACAGGCGCAGGAGAAACAGCAGGTCGTGGGGAGAGGGGAACTTGGGGGCGACGCCGAAGCCGCCGTAGTCCTTGTCGTAGGCTGCGGAGAGCTGGGCGGCGGCAGCCTTAAGCTTGTCCTCCCCCGGCTCTGAGGGGGACAGCGGCTGCTCCCTGGCCAGAAAAGAGCTTATCTCTCCGGCGGCGTTCAGCAGGGACTCCCGGTCCCGGGCCCATTTGGCGGCTACGGCCCGGAGCAGGGGGATGAGCCCCAGCTGTCCGCCCCGGCTGTTTTTGGGGATATAGGTGCCGGCAAAGAAGGGCAGCTTATCCGCCGTCATGATTATGGTTAGGGGCCAGCCGCCACTGCCTGTAAGGGCCTGGCAGGCCTTCATATACACGCTGTCCACATCTGCCCGCTCTTCCCGGTCCACCTTGACGGAGATAAAATAGCGATTCAGCAGCGCCGCCACCTGCTCGTCCTCAAAGCTCTCATGGGCCATAACGTGGCACCAGTGACAGGTGGAATAGCCGATGGAGAGAAAGACGGGCTTGTCCTCCCGGGCGGCTCTATAGAAAGCCTCCTCTCCCCAGGGCAGCCAATCCACGGGATTCTCGGCGTGCTGCCGGAGATAGGGGGACTTTTCCTTTATTAAACTGTTGCTCATGCCACAGCCTCCCGATTCCTTTTATGTTAGCATCTGAAAGAGAATGCTTTATTATACAACGGGACCGGGGGCTATTTCAAGACGATATGCCCCCTGGAGGGATAGGCGGGAGATACCATGGACAAAAAGGATTACACCGAGAGCTGCTGCCCCTTTGACAGCAGCATGTATACCGGCGCTCCGGACAGCGCACCCTGCCCGGTGAGTCTGCCGGTGAGGGATGTGATAGGGGAGCTGGACCGGCTCTATGAGCATGGCCGGGAGGCGGAGGCCCAAAGTTTCCTGGAGGGCTGGCAGGAGAAGGCCGCCAGGGAAGGGGACTGGCGGGGAGAACTGAGCTTTACCAGCGAACTGCTGGGCCAGTACCGCCGCAGCGGAAATATGGATAAGGGTCTGGCCGCAGTGGACAGAGCTCTGAGACTTATCCGGGAGCACCGCATGGGCCAGACCCTCTCCGGGGCCACAGTGCTGCTCAACGCCGCCACAACGCTGAAATGCTTCGGCCGGGCGGCGGAGTCCCTGCCCATATTCCGGCATGTGAGCCGGGTGTATGCCCAAAAGCTGGACCCTATGGATTACCGCTTTGCCGGGCTCTACAACAACATGGCCCTGTCCTGCGCCGATGTAGAGGACTACGAAGGGGCGGAGAGATATTTTACCCTGGCCCTGAAGATCATGGAGGGCTGCGAGGCCCCAGGCAACGACATGGCGGTCAGCTGCTGCAACATGGCGGAGATGTACGCCAAAAGGGACATGGAGGACGAGCGGATAGAACAGTGCATGGAGCGGGCCTGGGAGCTATTGAACGATGAAAGGCTGCCCCGGGACGGCTACCACGCCTTCACCATATCCAAGTGCGCGCCCACCTTTGACTACTTCGGATACTTCCTCTATGCAAAGGAACTGAGAGAGAGGGCGGAGAAGATATATGCGGGGACTTGAAAGAGCCCGGGAGCTCTATGAGAGCCGGGGGCGGCAGCTTATCCACAGACTGTTCCCGGAATACGAGGACAGGATAGCCGTGGGCCTGGCGGGCCACGGCTCCGAATGCTTCGGCTATGACGACGAGCTTTCGGAGGACCACGACTTTGAAGAGGGCTTTTGTCTCTGGATAGACGAGGATACCGACCGGGAGATGGGCCTGGAGCTGAGCCGGGCCTACCGGCAGCTGAAAGGCGGCGGCTCCGCCTCCAGCGCCCTGGGGGAACAGAGCCGGGGAGTGCGGCGCATCGGGGATTTCTACCGCCGCTATACCGGCTGCGCCGGGGCCCCGGACAGCTGGCAGGCCTGGCTGTATCTCCCCAGCCACGCTCTGGCGGAGGCCAGCAACGGCCAGGTCTGGAGGGACGGGCAGGGCCTGTTCAGCTCCATACGCAGGGAGATACTCAGCGGCATGCCGGAGGACGTGCGGAAAAAGCGCCTGGCGGCAAAGCTCATCACTATGGCCCAGGCGGGACAGTACAACTACTCCCGCTGTATAAGCCACGGGGAGCAGGGCGGCGCCATGCTGGCTATGGCGGAGTTCGTCAACGCCGCATGCGCTGCGGCCTTTCTTCTCAACCGGCGGCACATGCCCTATTACAAGTGGCAGTTTCGGGCCATGGCCGAGCTGGAGAAGCTGGGAGAATTGAGAGAGCCCCTGGAATTTCTCCTAACAGGGGGGAACGACTCCGCCGGGCAAAAGCTCAAGGGCGAGCTGGTGGAGGATATCTGCGCCCAGGTGGTGAAGGAGCTGAGGGCCCAGGGGCTCAGCTGCGGCAGCTGGGACTATCTGGAGCCCCACGCCCTGGACCTGATGGAGCATATAGAGAACCCGCAGATACGGGCTCTCCATGTGATGGAGGAATAGAGATGGAGATACAATGGCTGGGCCACGCCTGTTTTAAAATCACCCACAAGGGCTACAGCCTGGTGATAGACCCCTACGACAGCGATTATACTACAGGCTATCCAAGGCTCAGGGTAAAGGCGGACAAGCTGCTGATAAGCCATGAGCACTACGGCCACAACTACCGCCGGGGCGTGGAGCTCTCAGGCAGGCCGGACAGGGACTGCCCTTTTAAGATAAGCGCTATGGAGACCTGGCACGACAGCGTGGGGGGCATAATGCGGGGCACTACCCTCATACATATCCTGGAGGCCGACGGGCTGAAGCTGGCCCACATGGGGGATATCGGAACGGGGCTAACCGGCGGGGAGATAAGCCGCCTTTTCGGGGCCGACGCCCTTATGGTCACCGCCGGCTCCTGCACAGGCCTGCCCTCCCAGGAGGTGTGGCGCATGAGCGAGGAGCTCTTCCCCAAGGTGATAATCCCCATGCACTACCGGGACGGGAACCGGGGGCCACGGCGGCTGGAGCATGTCCAGGCCCTGGCAGACTATTTCGAGGCCCCGGAGATGATACACCGCTATGACACTGACACCATCAGCATCACGGCGGATATGGAGCCTCAGGTGGCTATACTGAAATTCCTGGGAAAATGAAGCCATATGTAAAAAACTTCTGTCAGTCCGTAAAAAAATTTGCGGACTGACTAATTATTAACAAGTTTAGTCCTTTACGAAGATGATAATTTGTGCTAAAATTACAATAGCTGAGAGACAGAACTTGGAAAATAAGAAATTTGAGGAGGTATACTATGGTAAACTTTGCTAAAAGAATGGACGGCATGAAAGCCTCAGATATCAGAGAGCTTTTGAAACTCACCACCAGACCGGAAATAATCTCCTTTGCCGGAGGCTTGCCCGCCCCGGAGCTTTTTCCTGTAGAGGATATCAAGGCCGCAACGGATGCGGTCATGGATGAACAGGGCCGGGCTGCCCTGCAGTACGGCCAGACCGAAGGTTACCTGCCCCTGCGCCAGAAAATAGTTGAGCGCATGGCCGCAAAGAATGCCATACATACCACGCCTGACAATATCATCCTCACCGCCGGCAGCCAGCAGGGCCTGGACTATTGCGGCAAGCTGTTTTTGAACCCCGGCGACGTGGTGGTGATGGAGAGCCCCTCCTATCTGGGCGCCATCAACGCCTTCCAGGCCTATGAGCCCAATTTTGTGGAAGTGCCCACCGACGACGAGGGCATGATCATGGAAGAACTGGACAAGGTCCTGGCCACCACCGAGAACGTGAAGCTCATCTATGTCATCCCCGATTTCCAGAACCCCAGCGGACGCACCTGGCCCCTGGAGCGGAGAAAGAAATTCCTGGAGATAATCAACAAGTACGGTGTGCCCGCCATCGAGGACAATCCCTATGGTGAGCTGCGCTTCAAGGGCGAGTACCAGCCTGCCCTCAAGAGCATGGATACCCAGGGCCTGGTCATTTACATGGGCACCTTCTCCAAGATAATGGCCCCCGGCTACCGCATCGGCTGGACCTGCGCCAACGATGAGATAATCGAGAAGCTGAACCTGATAGCCCAGGCCGCAGCCCTCCAGACCTCTACCATAGCCCCCATGATAATTTCCAAGTATATGGATATGTTCGACCTGGACGCCCACGTGGACAAGATCCGGGAGACCTACAAGCACCGCTGCCAGCTGATGATAAACACCATGAAGGAGACCTTCCCGCCGGAGGCCAAGTTCACCGACCCGGACGGCGGCCTGTTCACCTGGGTGGAGCTGCCGGACTATGTGAATACCCGCGACCTGGCGGCCAAGGCTCTGGATATGGGCGTGGCTTTCGTGCCCGGCTCCGGCTTCTATCCCAACGGCGGCAATAACTGCTGCATGCGTCTCAATTACTCCTGCATGCCTGACGAGAGGATAGTGGAGGGCGTGAAGAGACTGGCTGAGGTGATTAAGGCGGCGCTGAAATGACAGAACTGAAGACCGGCCTTGTGGGCCGGGCGGAGACCACCGTCACCGAAAGCAACACCGCCGCCGCCATAGGCAGCGGCGCCCTGCCCGTATTCTCCACACCCCATATGATAGCTCTGATGGAGAACGCCTCCATGAACGCCATAGCCCCCTGCCTGGAGGAAGGCCAGGGCAGCGTGGGAGTGAAGATAGACGTGGAACACCTGGCCGCCACGCCCCTGGGCATGAGCGTCCGGGCGGAGAGCAGTCTCGTCGGAGCGGAAGGCAGGATGCTCAGCTTTGAGGTCAAGGCCTGGGCCGGGGAGGAACTCATCGGCCGAGGCAGCCATCAGCGCTGCCTGGTGTTCAACGGGCGGTTTATGGAAAAGACCCTGGCAAAGCTGAAATAGAAAGTCCTATGATGTGGCGGCCGCAGACTGCGGCCGCCGTTTTTTCGTCTTGAAGAATCCGGGATTTGTAATATAATGAGAGCATTAAATGAAAGTGAAAAAGGAGACTGACGCCATGCCCAGCACCTGGAACCGTTCCCCGGAAGAATTTCACAAGATCTATCTGGCCAACACCGAGGCCTTCTATCGGGTGGGCAGCAAGAGCCTGGCAAAGGAGCTGGACGAGTTCGTCACCGGCTGCGCTTTGAAACTGTGGAGCCGGGCGGGGAGCATAAGCCAGCGCCATGTGGACATGGCAAACCAGATATACTCCAAGGGCAGGGAACAGCCCAAGTGGCTGCTGTGGTCCCTCACCGGCTCGGTGTGTGAGGAGGATGTATTCCTGCCTCCGTCCTTTTACTGGGACCTGGCGGAGCAGGACGCCCGCCGGGGCAGCCAGGCCTCTCGCACCTTTATACGCATGCTCACCAACATACTGCTGTACCTGGCGGCGGTGGACGACGATGTGAGCTATGCCGAGGCGGAGTTCATCACCCAGTGCGCCGACAAGCTGGGGGCCGTCTGCGACGCCAGCGGCGTGGAAAAGGGCAGCCGGAGCCTGGACCCTATGGACTACGTGAGCTCCAACGAGCCCAGCTTCATGGACAAGGCTTTCAGGCAGACTGCCAAGTCCGGCGGCGAGCCCGGGGAGAAGGGGAGTGCGGCGGAGCAGCCCCAGGAGAGGCCGGACTTCGACGAGCTCATGGCCCGGCTTGAGGAGCTGGTGGGGCTGGAGAGCGTGAAGAAGGACGTAAAGGACCTGGTGAACCTGATGAAAGTGCGAAAGCTCCGCCAGGAAAACGGCCTGCCTGTGCCCCCCATGAGTCTGCACATGGTGTTTATGGGAAACCCGGGCACCGGCAAGACCACTGTGGCCCGGCTGATGGCAGGGCTCTACGCCGCCATAGGCGTGCTGAGCAAGGGCCAGCTGGTGGAGGTGGACCGCTCGGGCCTTGTGGCGGGATATGTGGGCCAGACGGCGCTGAAAACCCAGGAGGCCATCAAGTCCGCCTTGGGAGGCGTGCTGTTCATAGACGAGGCCTACTCCCTCTCCTCCGGCGGGGAGAACGACTTTGGCCGGGAGGCTATAGAAACCATTTTGAAGGCCATGGAGGACCACCGGGACGATCTCATCGTCATCGTGGCCGGCTACGACAAGCCCATGGAGAAGTTTCTCAGCTCCAACCCGGGCTTGGAGTCCCGCTTCAACAAATACTTCCACTTCCCCGACTACAAGGGGGAGGAGCTGCTGGCCATATTCAAGGGCCAGTGTGAGAAGAACGGCTATGCTCTCACCGCCCAGGCGGAGCAGGCCGCCGGGGAGCTGTTCGACGCCCTCTATGAAAACCGGGACGAGAACTTCGGCAACGGCCGGGATGTGCGCAACTGCTTTGAGGACATGGTGGTGCGCCAGTCCAACCGGGTGGCGGCCATGGAGGATCCGGGCCGGGAAGAGCTGATGGCGGTGCTGCCGGAGGACCTGAGAGACGGGGAAGCTGGAGAAAGCTGATAAATATAAAAAATATATACGGGGCCCGGCGGCATTTAACTTGCCGCCGGGCTCTTATGTACAGACCGTTCATTTGAAGCTTATGCAGGGTTTGTAAAACTCGAAGATGACTGCGTCCCGGCCCTTTTCGTTCCTGGGCTCGTGGGAGGTCCAGCCCACCTTCATGGCGCCCAGCAGTTCAGAGAAGCGCACAGCCAGGGGCCTGGGCCCTATGCGGTAGGCTATGAACTGGGGACGGGCTATAAAGTTCATGAGACAATGGGAGAAGATGAAGGCCCAGGGCTTTTTCATATCGTAGTACTTGGCGGGCATGGACAGCTGGCCTCTCAGCATATCCCGGGCGTGGAAGCGAAACCAGGCCACCACGAAGGGATTGAAGCTTTCCACACACACGCTGCCCCGATAGCTGTTGAGAAGTTCCAGGGTCTTGCGGCAGAGCTCCCGGTTTTTGCGCCCGGTCTTTATCTCCAGGATGATAGGCCCACGGCCCCGGATGACTTCCAGAACCTGGCTGAGCAGAGGTATGCGCTCCTCCGTGCCGCAGAGGGAGAACTGCAGGAGCTGCTCATAGCTGTAGTCCTCGATGCAGCCTTCCACGCCGCAGATGCGTTTCAGGTCGTCGTCATGGAAGACCACCACCTGACCGTCACGGCTGAGATGGACGTCCAGCTCCACCCCGTAGCCGGCCCGGGCGGCAAGGCGGAAGGCGGCAAGGGAGTTCTCCGGCACGCTCTTATCCCGGGAATGGAGGCCCCGGTGGGCAAAATTCATCCCCATGAAGGGGGCCTTCTGCCGCCTGCCGGCGTGGCCCGGGGCCAGAAGAAAAACGGGAGCCGCCGCCGCTGCGGCCGCCGCCCATATCAGCTTGTTTTTCTTAGTCAAAGGGAGCACCTCTTCCGATAGTTGAAATTTTCTTTTACATGTATTTTACCACTTCCGGCTTGCCCCAGTCAATTTTCTTATTGTAAAATTTACACTGCTATTATAAAATAAAAAGCATAAAAATGCGGAGGTTTCACAAATGAAGCTGAACAACAAACGCACTGTCCTGGTGGGACTGGCCTTCTTGTCCATCTGTGCTTTCTGGCAGATGTACGACAGCATAGTCCCTCTTATCCTCACCAAAACCTTCCATCTCAACGAGACTCTGTCCGGGGCCATCATGGCGGCGGACAATGTGCTGGCCCTGTTTCTGCTGCCTGTTTTCGGAGGCATATCTGACAGGACGAATACCAGGATAGGCAAGCGTATGCCCTTCATCCTCTTCGGTACCGGCTGTGCCATTGTGCTCATGAATATCCTGCCCCTGCTGGATAACGGCTATGCAGTTTCCGCTTCAGGCTTTGAAATGGTGTCCTTCGTCATTGTCCTTGGCCTGCTGCTCATTGCCATGGGCACCTACCGTTCTCCCGCCGTGGCCCTGATGCCAGACGTGACCCCCAAGCCCCTGCGCTCCAAAGGCAACGCCATTATAAACCTAATGGGCGCTGTGGGCGGCATAATCTATCTGGGAGTGGCTGCGGTGATGTACCCCAACTCCAAGGTCCAGGGCCTGGAGCATGTGAACTACCAGCCCCTGTTCATGGTGGTCTCCGCCATTATGTTCGTATCCATTGCCGTGCTGTTTCTAACCATCAAGGAGCCTAAGCTCAGCGCCGAGAACCAGGCTCTGGAAAAGCAGCACCCGGAGTGGGACCTGGCTCAGGACGACGGCAGCGGCCACGAGGTGCTGCCCGCCCCGGTGAAGCGCTCTCTGGGCTTCCTGCTGGCTTCCATCGCCCTGTGGTTCATAGGTTATAACGGCGTCACTACCTGGTTCACCACCTATGTGAGCGTGGTCATGGGCCAGGGCCTGGGCGGGGCCTCCACCTGCCTGCTGATAGCCACCGGCGGCGCCATAGTCTCCTACATACCCATAGGGGCTCTGGCTTCCAAAATAGGCCGCAGGAAGACCATAATGGGAGGCATCATCCTGCTGGCAGCCTGCTTTGCCCTGGGTTATGTGCTCACCACGGTGTACAGCAGCATAAACGCAGTGATGTTCGTAGTCTTTGCCCTGGTGGGCCTGGCCTGGGCCGCCATCAACGTCAACTCCCTGCCCATGGTGGTGGAGATGTGCAAGGGCTCGGATATAGGCAAGTTCACCGGCTACTACTACACCGCCTCCATGTCTGCCCAGATAGTCACTCCCATGCTGGCGGGCACCCTGATGCGCCATATCGACTACCGGGTGCTCTTCCCCTACGCCGCCTTCTTCGTGGCCATGAGCTTTGTGACCATGGTCTTCGTCCGCCACGGAGACGTGAAGGTCCAGGCCAAGCGGGGGCTGGAGGCCTTCGAGGATATGGACGACTGAGACTTGTAAACGAGAAATTTGTTAATGTACAGCAAAAGCCGCAGGGGCGACCCTGCGGCTTTTGCAGCTTATTTCTTATTTCAGCTCCTGCTCCAGCCGGTCAAATTCCGGAGTGGAAAAGAACTGGCCAAGAGTGATATCAAGACCGTCGCACAATTTTTTAATGGTAATTATTGATACATCCCGCCTGCGCCGGTCCAAAAGGCTGTACACAGTGGATGGAGTTACCCCGGAAATGTTTGCCAGTTCGTTTGCTTTAATGCCCCGCTGTGCACAAAGCTGGCGTATACGCTCCGCAACAACATCTTTGACGGACATCAAATCACCTCAAAGAGAGTGTATGCGGATACACGCAATTGAGTATACGCACTTGCGTAGCTGATAGAAAAATGTATGGATAAAGGGCAGCCTAGGGATTTATCCCGGGGCTGCCCTTATATAGCTGCCGCCTCACTCGCACTCGGGCATGAGCTCGGAGGAGATTATCTTCAGCATCCTGTCCAGATTCTCCAGGTCCTCCTCGTTAAAGCGCTGCTTTATCCGCTCTATCACCTGCATCTCGTAGCTGCTCATGAGGCTTGCATAATTATAGTATTTCTCCGAGAGGACCAGATGATATTCCCGCCGGTCGGTCTGGGAGTTCTGCCGCTCCAGATAGCCCTTCTTTATAAGGCTGTTCACCTTGTAGGTGGCGTTGGACTGGGAAATGTTCAGGAAATCCGCAAACTGGCCCACCGTGGGCTCGGAGAGCATATTGATGACCTCCAGGGAAAAAGCCTCCATAGCGGAAAGCGAGCCTTCCCGTTCCCTCACCAGCTCAAAAACGCTGCGGTAAAACCTCAGTTTAAACTTGTCGTATATTTCCACAAAGCTTTTATCCACCATTTTTATTTTTCCTCCGGGAGAAATTCTTACCCGTTTATTCTAACGCATCAGGAAAGATTTGTAAACTCGTTGGTTCTTGACAAAACTGTGAATTTTGAAAGCCGGGGGGAGCGAAACTATTGACAAAGACCCTGGTGAATGCTATATTAGCACTCGAAAGGCAAGAGTGCCAACAGTCTAAAGCGGAGAGTGCTAAGGTGTCTATCAGCGAGAGGAAAAAGAAAATATTAGCTGCGGTGGTAGACGAGTATATCCAGACGGCGGAGCCGGTGGGCAGCAAGGCCATAGCCGCCAAGGCGGGCCTGGGCTGTTCTTCCGCCACCATCCGCAACGAACTGGCGGAGCTGGTGAACATGGGCTACCTGGAGCAGCCCCATACCTCCGCCGGGCGGGTGCCCACCCCCATGGGCTACCGCATGTACGTCAACGAGCTCATGGAGAAGCAGAAGCTGAGCCTGGAGGAGACGGAGGAGATAAACCGCCGCCTGAACCGAAGGCTCCAGGAGCTGGACGACACCATAAGCGACGTGAGCCGCCTGGCCTCCCAGCTGACCAATTACCCGGCCCTGGCCCTCACTACCCAGGCTGCGGTGACCATCAAGCGCTTCGACATAATATATGTGGACGCCAACACTTTCATTATCGTGGTGATGCTCAGCAACAACTCTGTGAAAAACAAGCTGGTGCATCTGCCGGTGTCCGTGGACCAGCCCATGATGCAGCGTCTGTCCTCCCTCTTCAATTCCGGCTTCACCGGCATTACAGAGGACCAGATAACGCCGCTGCTGATAAACTCCACCGAGCGGGCGGCCGACGACACCATGGGCCTCACCTCGGTGATAGCCGCCTTTGCCATCTCGGTGCTCAGCGAGTCCAAAGTGCCCGCTTCCTTCATAAGCGGGGAGAACCGGCTGCTGAGCCAGCCGGAGTTCAGGGACCCGGACAAGGCCCATAAGCTGATGGGCTATCTCTCCGGCGGCGGATATATCCTGCCCCCCGGAGTGAGCATGAGCGGACCCAACGAGGTGAAGGTGCTCATAGGCCCTGAGAATGTGGCCGAGGAGCTGAAGGACTCCAGCGTGATAATCGCCAGCTACGACGCCGGGGACAATACCCGGGGCATCATCGGCGTGGTGGGGCCCACAAGGATGGACTATTCCGCCGTGGCGGAAAAGCTGAGCCTGCTCGCGGCGGGCCTGTCCCAGCGCCTGGGCGGCGGGGAAGGTCCCCCGGAGGGAATACACAATAAACTGATAATCAAGGGAGACATATCCAATGAGCAAAGATAAACAGCCCACCGCCCCTGAGCAGCATGAGGAAAAAAAGAAAGAAGCTGCCCCTCAGGAGAGTGAAAAAGAAATAAACAGCGAAGAGATAAACAGCCAGGACCTGAAGTCTGAGAAGCAGCCGGAGAAGGAGACGGAGGAGCCCAAGCAGGCAAAAGAGGCCGAAAAGCCTTCCCCCGCCGAAGAAATGGCCGCCCTCAACGACAAGTATCTCCGCCTCTGCGCCGAGTATGACAACTTCCGCAAGCGCAGCCAGCGGGAGAGGGACTCCCTCTATGCCGACATCAAGGCGGACACACTGAAAAAGTTCCTGCCGGTGTACGACAATCTGGTGCGGGCCCTGGAGCAGCCCACCGCCGACGAGGCCTATCGCCGGGGCGTGGAGATGATAATGAGCCAGTTCAACTCCACCATGGAAAAGCTGGGCGTCAGCGAGATAGAGAGCCTGGGCAAGAAATTCGACCCAAGCCTCCACAATGCGGTGATGCATGTGGACGACGAAGAAAAAGGCGAAAACGAGATAGTGGAGGTCTTCCAGAAAGGCTTCAAAATGGGCGACAAGGTCATCCGCTTCGCCATGGTAAAAGTTGCTAACTGAGAGCGAAGGCTCTTTGTTATATAAGTTTGTAAAAAAATAAATCACATATACAGGAGGAAATCACAATGAGTAAGATTATAGGTATAGATCTTGGTACTACTAACAGCTGCGTGGCAGTTATGGAGGGCGGCGAAGCCGTCGTCATTGCCAACGCCGAAGGCGCCCGCACCACTCCCTCCGTAGTGGCTTTTGCCAAGAGCGGCGAGCGCATGGTGGGCCAGGTGGCAAAGCGCCAGGCCATCACCAACCCCGACCGCACCATCTCCTCCATCAAGCGCGAGATGGGCTCCAACTACAAGGTCAATATAGACAACAAGGCCTACACTCCCCAGGAGATATCCGCCATGATCCTTCAGAAGCTGAAGGCTGACGCCGAGGCCTATCTGGGCGGCGCCGTCACCGAGGCCGTCATCACCGTCCCCGCCTACTTCACCGACGCCCAGCGTCAGGCCACCAAGGACGCCGGCCGCATTGCCGGTCTGGACGTGAAGCGTATCATCAACGAGCCCACCGCCGCAGCTCTGGCCTACGGCCTGGACAAGGAGAATGACCAGAAGATCATGGTCTACGACCTGGGCGGCGGCACCTTCGACGTGTCCATCCTGGAGATAGGCGACGGCGTCATCGACGTTCTGGCCACCGCCGGCAACAACCGCCTGGGCGGCGACGACTTTGACAAGTGCATCACCGACTATCTGGTGCAGGAGTTCAAGAAGACCGAGGGCATAGACCTGAGCAGCGACAAGGTGGCAATGCAGCGTCTCCGGGAGGCCGCCGAAAAGGCCAAGGTGGAGCTGTCCGGCGTCACCACCTCCAACATCAACCTCCCCTATATCACCGCCGACGCCACCGGCCCCAAGCATCTGGACATCACCCTTACCAGGGCCAAGTTCAACGAGCTGACCCACCACCTGGTGGAGAAGACCATGGGCCCCGTGAAGCAGGCTCTGTCCGACTCCGGCCTCCAGCCCAGCGACATCACCAAGGTGCTGCTGGTGGGCGGCTCCAGCCGTATCCCCGCAGTGCAGGAGATGGTCAAGACCCTTATTGGCAAGGAAGGCTTCAAGGGCATCAACCCCGACGAGTGCGTGGCTCTGGGCGCTGCCATTCAGGGCGGCGTTCTCTCCGGCGACGTTGAGGGCATAGTCCTGGTGGACGTGACTCCTCTGTCCCTGGGCATCGAGACCCTGGGCGGCGTGTGCACCAAGCTCATCGAGCGCAATACCTCCATCCCCACCCGCAAGAGCCAGGTGTTCTCCACTGCCGCCGACAACCAGACCTCCGTTGAAGTCAATGTCCTCCAGGGCGAGCGTGAGATGGCAGCCTACAACAAGAGCCTGGGCCGCTTCCACCTGGACGGCATAGCTCCGGCCCGCCGGGGCGTGCCTCAGATAGAGGTCACCTTCGACATCGACGCCAACGGCATAGTCAATGTCTCCGCCAAGGACCTGGGCACCGGCAAGGAGCAGCACATCACCATCACCGCCTCCTCCAACATGTCCAAGGAGGATATCGACAAGGCCGTCAAGGAGGCCGAGATGTACGCCGCCGAGGATGCAAAGCGGAAGGAAGAAGTGGACGTGCGCAACCAGGGCGACCAGATGGTCTACCAGACCGAGAAGACCCTCAGCGAGTCCGGCGATAAGCTCGACCCCTCCGACAAGAGCGAAGTGGAGTCCAAGCTTGGCGCTTTGAAGACCGCTCTCACCGGCACCGACACCGCAGCCATCAAGTCCGCCACCGAGGCTCTGACCCAGGCCTTCTACAAGATCTCCGAGAAGCTCTACCAGCAGGCCGGCGGCGCCCAGGGCGCAGGCTTCGACCCCAGCCAGGCCGGCGGCTACACCGGCGGCGCTCAGGGCGGCCAGAGCAGCCAGGGCGGTCAGGACTACTACGATGCCGACTACACCGTTGTGGACGACGATAACAATAAGTAATTGATATCGCTGTAATAAATACCAAAAAGGCGGAGCTTATGCCCCGCCTTAATGGTGTATTTACAGGGAAGGTAAATCCGTAACGGTTTTCAGGAGAAGTATATGGCTGATAAGAGAGATTACTATGAGGTGCTGGGCGTCAAGAAGGACGCCACAGCGGATGAAATAAAAAAGGCATACAGGAAAATAACCAAGGAGAACCACCCGGACCTGCACCCCGGGGACAAAGCCTGCGAGGAGCGTTTCAAAGAGGCCAACGAGGCCTACGAGGTGCTCTCCGATGAGGAGAAGCGGAAGAAGTACGACCAGTTCGGCCATGCGGCCTTTGACCCCAATGCAGGCTTTGGCGGCGGTGGCGGCTTTGGCGGCTTTGGAGATTTCGGCGGCTTTGGCGGTTTCGGAGACATATTCAGCGACATTTTCGGCGGCTTCGGAGGGGGAGCCTCCCGCAACCCCAACGCCCCCAGAAAGGGCGAGAACCTGAGAGCCACCTTGAACATAAGCTTTGAAGAGGCGGCTTTCGGCTGCAAGAAGGATGTGACTGTGGCCAGGGTGGAACAGTGCCCGGACTGCAAGGGCACCGGCTGCGCCCCCGGCACTACCCCGGAGATATGTCCCGACTGTAAGGGTACGGGCAGTATCAAGGTCAACCAGCGTACGCCCCTGGGCGTGATGCAGACCTCTTCCCCCTGCTCCAAGTGCCGGGGCACCGGCAAGATCATCCACCAGCCCTGCAAGACCTGTAAGGGCATGGGGAAGATACGCCGCCAGCACAAGGTGGAGGTGAACGTCCCCGCCGGCATAGACGACGGACAGACCATATCCAGGCCCGGCTACGGCAATGCAGGCAGCAACGGCGGCCCTGCGGGAGACCTGCTGGTGAATATCATTGTCCGGCCCCACGCCCGCTTTGAAAGGGAAGGCACCTCCGTGCTGCTGGAGCAGGAGATAAGCTATGCCCAGGCCGTGCTGGGGGCGGAGATAGAGGTCCCTACTCTGGACGGCAAGGTTAAGCTCACCATACCCGAGGGGACCCAGCCCGGCTCCGTCTTCCGCATGCGGGGCAAGGGCATACCCTACCTGAGAGGCAGCGGCCGGGGCGACCAGTTCGTCTCCGTGCAGCTGAAGGTGCCCAAGGACCTGAGCTCCCACCAGAAGGAACTGCTGCGCCAGTTCGCCGCCTCCATGGGCGACCTGGACGGAGATGCGGGAAAGAGCATCTTCGGCAGGAAAAAGAACAAGTAAACAGCTCATACGGTGTGCCGCAGCCAAGTGGTCTGCGGCACATTGTTTGTCTTTTTTTCTGTCAAGTCTCATACCTTGACATTATTTTGTACACTGTATAAAATAGTAAAAAAGCACAAAATTTCGTGAGAATCGAGGTATGAACATGGAAGCTTTACAAAAAGCCTGGTACAGAACTTTCCAATTAGGCGTGAATGTGGGCGGCAGATTTCTCCACTGGCGCAAGCCCATACCCGTCGCCGGGGAGGGCAGCACCGCAAAGATACCCGGGATACTGAGGGAAAACGGCGTTAGCAAGGTCATGGTGGTCACCGGCCGCCATGTGGGCAGGGAGCTGGCTCCGGGTATAATCGCCCATATCCGGGAAGCGGGGATAGACTGCGTCCACTTCTCCCAGGTGGAGTCCAACCCATCCACCACCACAGTGTTCAAGATAAGGGACATGTATAAGGAGGAGGGCTGCAACGGCTTTCTGGCCATAGGCGGCGGCTCGCCCATGGACGCGGCCAAGGCCGCTGCGGCGCTGATAGTCAGGCCAAACAAGCCAATTACCAAAATGGGCGGGCTCTTCAAGGTGCTGCGCTCTCTGCCCCCCTTTATCGCCGTACCCACCACCGCAGGCACCGGCTCGGAGACCACCATCGCCGCCGTGATAACCGAGGCGGAGACCCACCACAAATATGCCATAATGGATATAGTGTTGGTGCCCCGCTATGCGGTCCTGGACCCGGAGATGACCAGGAACCTGCCCCCCTCCACCACCGCTACCACCGGCATGGACGCTCTCACCCATGCGGTGGAGGCCTACATATGCTGGACCAACCGCACAAAGGAGAGCGACCGTCTGGCAGAGGAGGCCACCGTGGCCATCTTCAAATTCCTGGAGCGGGCTTACAGGGACGGAAGCGACATGGAGGCCCGGGGGGAGATGCTCCTTGCCGCCTACAAGGCGGGCTATGCCTTCACCCGGGCCGGCGTAGGCAATGTGCATGCCATAGCCCACACCCTGGGCGGATTGTACGGCACTCCCCACGGTCTGGCAAATGCAGTAATTCTTCCGATTGTACTGGAAGATTACGGAGAGAAGGTGTATAATAGACTGGCAAGGCTCGCAGAGCTCACCGGGCTTATGACCCGGGGCAGCGACGAGGAAAAGGCAAAGGCCTTTATTGCCGAGGTATACGCCATGAACAAGCGCATGGGCATACCCAGGGGCTTGGACAACATACGCAGGGAAGACATACCCCAGATGGTGCAGTGGGCCCTGAAGGAGGCCAACCCCACCTATCCTGTGCCGGTGGTCTACACCCCGCAGCGCTGTACCGCAGTGATAGAGCGCATCATTGCCGCTGCAAATCAATAGAACTAAAGGAGAATGGCTTTGCTTTTATCTGAATTGAAGCTTATATCCGCCAGCAATATTATCAGGCTGCGTACCCAGGCCGGATTTACCCAGGCCGAGCTGGGTGAAAAACTCAACTATTCAGACAAGACCATATCCAAATGGGAGCGGGGCGAAGCCATTCCCGACGCCTATGTGCTCACCCAGATGGCGGAGATATTCGGAGTGACTGTGGACTATCTGCTGTCCACCCATGACGCCTGGGAAAATCCCAATGCCAAGGAGGAGCAAGAGCAGGGGATATCCGGCTATTCCGTGAATATGATAATCGCCATTGCGGTGCTGGGAGTATGGACCATGGCTCTTAGTGTGTTCGTGCTGCTGTGGCTGCTGGGCTTTATAGTGTGGCAGAGCTTCATCGTGGCTTTGCCTGTGTCCATACTCACCTATATGGTGCTCATCTGCGTGTTCAACAGGCGCAAGTACCTGCAATATGTGATAGCAGCCTTTGTGCTGTCTATCTTTGTGCTGCTGTATTTTGTGCTGCCGCTGCAAAAGCCCTGGCAGCTCTTCCTCGTTGCGGTGCCGTCTATCGTGCTGGTATTTTTAAGCTGCAATATCCGCCAGAGGCCCAGAAAAAATCAAAAAGCCAAAACCCAATGAAAGTATTCCACAATTGGTAGAGTCTTTATATCCGCCGGTAGAGAGAGGTATATTCTCTCTACCGGCTCTTCTTTATATCGTAGACAGGGAAGAGGGGGATAAAACCTTGAATAAGCGGCCCGGCTGGGCTAAACTGAAAGCAGCCGCCGGATTCAGGAAACGGGCGGCAATAGAAAGGAGACCTGCTATGAGTGATTATGTTCTGAGTTGCTGCTCCACCGCCGACTTGTCAAAGGAGCATTTTCAGCAGAGGGATATCAAATATATCTGCTTTCACTACTTTATAGATGATGAGGAATATGCCGACGACCTGGGGGAGAGCATGCCCTTCCACATCTTCTATGACCGCATGAGCAAGGGCGCCGACACCCGCACCTCCCAGGTGAACATCTCCGAATATGTAGACTACTTCGGTTCCTTTGCCCAGCAGGGCCTGGACATAGTCCATGTCTGCCTCTCCTCCGGCATTTCCGGCACCATCAACTCCGCCCGCAACGCAGCCCTTATCGTCAAGGAGCGTTACCCGAATATAAACATTTACATCGTGGACTCTCTGGCTGCCTCCTCCGGCTACGGCCTGCTTATGGACTCTGCGGCAGATAAGCGGGATGAGGGCCTCGTCGCCAAGGAGCTGGCGGACTGGCTGGAGGAAAACAAGCTGAAAATGCACCACTGGTTCTTCTCCACCGACCTGACATCCTTTGTCCGGGGCGGGCGGATATCCAAGACTGCCGGGGTCTTCGGCGGGCTGCTGGAGATATGCCCTCTGATGAACATGGACAATCTGGGCCGCCTTATCCCCCGCTATAAGATACGTACCAAAAAGCGGGTCATAAAGGAAATAGTCAACATGATGGAGAAGTGCGCCAGAGACGGTCTGGATTACGACGGAAAATGCTATATTTCCATGTCCGCCTGTTATGAGGACGCAAGAGAGGTGGCGGACCTGGTGGAGCAGCGATTCCCCAAGCTCAACGGCAAGGTGCTCATCAACAACATCGGCACCACCATCGGCGCCCACACCGGCCCTGGCACTGTGGCCCTTTTCTTCTGGGGCAGCGAGAGAGTGGACTGAGCATAGGAAGCTTAAATAATTAATTAAGGACGGCAGATACCGGCAGGGGACATACCCCTGCCGGTATCTGCTCAGCTTGTCAAAAAACTTTCCAATAGCCTCTGAATCCGGTATAATAGAGGCCGGGGTGAAGAGATGGAAAAGTGGAGAAAAGATTCACGTAGGGAGCCGGTCATAACGGACCTGGATGCCTTGGTACCCAAGGATCATCTGCTGCGGAAGATAGAGAAGGTCATGGATTACGACTGGCTGTATGAGCGGCTGGAGCCGTACTATTGCCATGACAACGGCAGGCCGGGGACAGACCCGGTGGTGCTCATCAAGATGGTCCTTATCCAGCACCTGTACGGCATCCCCTCCCTGCGGCAGACCTACCAGAGGATACAGGACACCTTGTCCTACCGCTGGTTTCTGGGCTATGGACTGCTGGATGAGATACCCCATTTTGCAACGGTGAGCTATGCTTTCTGCAAACGGTTCCCGGAGGAACTGAGCAGCGAGATATTTGAACATATACTCAACAAAGCTTTGAATAACCGCATGGTAGACCCCAGTATCATCTTTATTGACGGCACCCACATCAAGGCCAGCGCCAACAAGAAGAAGTTTCAGAAAGAGAGAGTGGCGCAGGCAGCGAAGATATACTCGGAGCAACTGCGGCAGGAGGTAAACGCAGAGCGAGAGAAACTGGGAAAGGGCCCCATAGAGGACGAGGATGATGAGGAGGGCACAAAAGGCGGCGGGACTAAGGAGCAGGCGGTATCTACCACAGACCCGGACAGCGGGATGTTCGTCAAGGGAGAGCATGAACGGCAGTTTGCCTATGAAGCGCACACAGCCTGCGACAAGCGAGGGTATGTGCTGGGAGTGGAGGTAACGGCAGGGAATGTACATGACAGCGTGGCATGGGACGGAATATAAGACAAGATAAGCAGGCGGTTTGCAGTAGAGTTTGTAGCGATGGATGCGGGGTACAAGACCCCATGGATAGCAAAGAAGACTCTGGAAGACGGAAAGATACCCATTTTGCCATATACGAGATACACCGGAAAGAGAGACCGTTACAAGCCCTGGGAGTATACATATGACCCGGTAAAGGACGAGTACATATGCCCCCGGGGAGAACGACTGCGGCATACGACAACGGACCGCAGCGGGAAGCGGAGCTACCGCAGCACACCGGGACGGTGCAGAAACTGTCCCTGCAAAGGGAAATGCGGGGCGAACGAGAAAGGGCAGAAGCTGCTGACCACACATATCTGGCAGGAATACCTGGATTTGGTGGAGGCGCTGAGGAAAACAGAGCGAGGCAAGGAGATCTACGCAATGCGGAAGGAGACCATAGAACGGGTCTTTGCAGATGCGAAAGAGAAGCATGCCATGCGATATACGCACCACAGAGGCTTGGCCGCAGTCACACGATGGGTCAGGCTCAAATATGCTGCCATGAATCTGAAAAAGATGGCAATATGGAGTTGGAACAACTCCTTTTTCCGCTATATTCTCACGATTTTTAACCCCATATATGCCAAATCCCCGGTTTTCTATTCCTGAAAACCGGGGTTCTTTGACAGGCTGGGCAGATACCGGCAGGGGACATACCCCTGCCGGTATCTGCTGTTTTCCGTATTTCACATACTGCGGCTTCCGCTTACTTTTCCCTTAAGCGTATAAACGGGTCGCCCATACGCCCGGCCATGGTGGTGAAGTTCAGGCTGGTGGTGACATGGTCCTCCATAGACTGGCGGGCCAGCTCCGGCATACGCATCCTTATGGCGGAGACCACGGAGATATGGTTGAAGGTGACGCTGGGCATCCAGGGGTTTTCACCGCTGCCCTCGTGACTGATAAACTCCAGCATGGAGGACTGGTACATGGTGAGCTTGGGCAGGATGAGCTCATAAGTCTGGACGATGTAGGGGTTGCCGCAGGAGCGGACTATCAACTGGTGGAAGGGCATATCCGTGTCCTTCATGCCCCGTATATCCCTGCTGATGACGCTCTCCTTAAAGGCGTCGGCCAGCATGGTCAGCTGCCTCACCGTGGCCTCGTCGGCGGAATGGGCGCAGAGGGCCGCCGCCTGCCCCTCTATGCTGGAACGGACCTGATAGAGGTTTATCATATCCAGCAGGTTGAGATCCAGAACAAAGCTGCCGCTCTGCCCGGGATGGCTGACAATAAACCCAATCTCCGTCAGCCGTGCTATGGCTTCGGCCACCGGGGTACGGGATATGCCCAGAGAAGTGGCCAGTTGGTTCACGTTCAGCTTGGTGCCGGGAGCGATGCGCAGGCTGACTATCTCGTCATAGAGCATGTCGGCCACTATATCCCTCAGCTTTGCGTCGGGATTTTTTTCCATGTATTGTCTCAGCGTGTATTGTTCCATATCAGTCTCCATAAAATCAGAGAAGTGCGGGCTCCGGCCGGAAGCCGCCGGGCCTCAGCCGGCGCAGATGAAACCGCCGCCCAGCAGCCGGTCCCCGTCGTAAAGTACGGCGGACTGGCCCGCCGCCGGGGAGCGCACCGGCTCGTCGCAGACTATGCGCACCCGGTCCCCCTGGGGGTATGCGGTGCAGGGGGGATTCTCCCACTTGGTGTGCCTCACCCGGACGCTGGCCCTTATGGGGGAGGTGGGCGGCTCCGTGAGCCAGCTGAAGTCCCGGGCAATCACCTCAGTCCTGAACAGCTCTTCCCACAGCGCCAGCTCAATGCTGTTGGCAAGGGGGTCGATACGGGAGATATAGACCTTGCGGCCCTCGATCAGGCCGGGACGTCTCTGGCCCACGGTATAGCGGTAGATGCCCTCATGGCGGCCCACCGGCTCGCCGTGGAAGATGAAATCTCCCTGAGAAGGCACGGGGCCCCGGCTCTCCAGCCAGGAGATATAGTCCTTATCAGGAATGAAGCAGATCTCCATGCTGTCCGGCTTGTGAGCGGAGGGCAGCTCCAGTTCCTCCGCCATGGCCCGTACCTGGGACTTTTCATAAGCTCCCAGGGGCAGGAGAAGACGCTCTGCCTGCTCCCCGGTGAGGCGACAGAGCATATAGCTCTGGTCGTTGGAAGGATGGCCCTTGTATATCCTGCCGTCCTTACTGCGGGCGTAGTGGCCGGTGGCGATAAACTCGGCTCCGGCCCTGCGGGCATAGTCCAGCAGACATTTGAACTTCACACTGGGGTTGCAGATTATACAGGGATTGGGGGTCTCGCCCCGGAGATAGCTCTCCCTGAAAGGGCGGCAGACCTGCTCCTCCAACAGGGCGTGCACATCCAGCACCTCCAGTTCTATGCCCCGCTGCCGGGCAGCCTCCACAGCTGCCTGACGCTCCGCCTGGCCTGCATTGTCCAGGTACAGACCCAGGACATGGAAGCCCTGCTTTTTTAAAAGCTCCGCCGACACGGCAGAGTCCACCCCGCCGGAGAAGCCCAGAACTACTTTAGTCATTTTTTAGTCTCCATATATATCATCAGCACGGAGATATCCGCCGGGGATACCCCGGATATCCGGCTGGCCTGGCCGAAGTTGGAGGGGCGGATGCGGCCGAGCTTTTCCCTGGCCTCCAGGCGCAGCCCCTTTATCTCGCTGTAATCCAGGTCCGGGGGCAGGGGGCGCTCCTCCATGCGGGTGAATTCCTCCACCTGCTTGAGCTGGCGTTTGATATAGCCCTCGTACTTCAGGGATATCTCCACCTGGGCGGCAATGAATCTGTCCAGCTCCGGGCGGTCGGGGTCAAAGGGCTTCAGTTGGGAGTAGCTGAGCTGGGGACGGCGAATGAGCTCGGCTAGGCTCACGCCGGTGCTCACGGGAGCGGTGCCCTTTTCCTCCAGCAGCCGGTTCAGCTCCGGCGTGGGGGACAGGCTCACCGAGGCCAGACGCTTCAGCTCTCTGTCCACGGCGGCATATTTCTCCAGTACCTGCCGGTGCCGCTCCGGGCTTATAAGGCCCAGCTCCAAGCCCCGGGCGCTGAGGCGTATGTCTGCGTTGTCCTGGCGGTGGAGCAGCCGGTACTCGCTGCGGGAGGTCATCATGCGGTAGGGTTCGTTGGTGCCCTTGGTCACCAGGTCGTCTATAAGGGTGCCGATATAGCCTTCGCTGCGGCGGAGGATGAAGGGGGCTCTGCCCTGTATCTTCAAGGCGGCGTTCACCCCCGCCACAAAGCCCTGCACCGCCGCCTCCTCATAGCCGGAGGAGCCGTTGAACTGTCCGGCTCCGTAGAGGCCGGATATTTTCTTGCTCTCCAGCGTGGCGTAGAGCTCCGTGGGGTCTATGCAGTCATACTCAATGGCGTAAGCGCAGCGGGTCATCTCCGCCTGCTCCAGGCCGGGGATGGTGTGGAGCATTTGCAGCTGTATCTCCTCCGGCATGGAGGAGGAAAAGCCCTGGATATACAGTTCCTCGGTGTTCAGACCCATGGGCTCCACAAAGAGCTGGTGGCGCAGCTTGTCGGGAAAGGTCATGACCTTTGTCTCTATGCTGGGGCAGTAGCGGGGCCCCACCCCCTGGATGACACCGGAATATATGGGGCTGCGGTCCAGGTGTGAGCGGATTATCTCGTGGGTGCGCTCATTGGTGTAGGTGAGGCAGCACACGGCCCGGTTTTCCGGGATGTAGAGATTGGAAAAGGAGAAGCACTCCGGCTCTTTGTCCCCCTCCTGTATCTCCATTTTGGAGAAGTCCACACTGCGCCGGTTCACCCGGGGCGGGGTGCCGGTCTTGAAGCGGCGCATGTTAAGGCCCAGAGAGCGCAGCTGCTCTGCAAGGGGGACTGCGGCGGCAAGCCCGTCGGGCCCGGAGGAGCGCTGCATTTCCCCTACGATAACGCTGCCGTCCAGATAGGTGCCGGAGGCTATAACCACCGCCTTGCAGGAATATACTGCCCCGGTGTGGGTAGTGACGGAGCGGACGGCGCCGTCCTCGACACCGATCTCCACTACCTCCGCCTGCTTGATGCGGAGATTTTCCTGAAGCTCCAGAGCGTGCTTCATCACCTCCTGGTAGCGGCGGCGGTCCGCCTGGGCCCGCAGGGAGTGGACGGCGGGACCTTTGCCAAGGTTCAGCATCCTGTATTGGATACAGGCCTTGTCCGCAGCCCTGGCCATCTCGCCCCCCAGGGCGTCCAGCTCCCGAACCAGATGGCCCTTGCCGGTGCCGCCTATGGCCGGGTTGCAGGGCATGTTGCCCACGCTGTCCAGGTTCACGGTGAAGCACAGGGTATCCAGCCCCAGCCGGGCGCCGGCCAGGGCCGCCTCTATCCCTGCGTGTCCCGCTCCTATTACCGCAATATCACATTTTCCGGCCTCATATTTTATCAAGATATCTGCCTCGATTCCCAGATTTTTATACGGTATCGTACATTATAGCAAATCTCCCGGGAATATGCCACAGTTTTATTTCCTTGACTGGGGGACAGGGAGAGAATATAATGGGGAGAGAAAAATCACCGAGGGGAATTTTTGAAAAGATGGAGAGAGTTTCCGCTTGTTTGGGACGGATAATGCTGTCCATACTTATATTTATATGCGCCCTGGCCCTGCTGCTGGCTCTCGCTGAGGGTTTGGAAAGCCCGTCCTACCTGGCGGCTCTGGCCGCCGGGGCCGTAGCCGCCGGGCTGCTGCTGTGGCTGGGGAAAAGGAAAGGGCCCTTCGGCAGCTTCAGCCGCCTGTGCGGCCGTCTGGGAGCGGCCCGCTGCGCCGTGATAATCACCCTGCTGTGCCTGGTCATGGGCCTTGTCTGGATAGTCCTGGTGCCAATCGAGCCCTTCAGCGACTACAAGACCTATTGGGACTGTGCCCTGAGCATAGCCAAGGGACAGGAGATATACAGCACCGAATATGTGGCCATGTACCCCCATATCCTGGGCTATGCCAGTTTCCTGGCTCTGTTCATAAAAATATTCGGGGAGCATGTGCTGGTGGGGGCGCTGCTGGGCCTTATACTCAGCTGCCTGTCCGGCCTGCTCATTTTCTACATCGCCAGGGAGGCTGCGGGCCTGCCCGCCGCCGTGCTGGCCTCCGGGCTCTGGGCCCTGTACCCGGGACGGATAATGCTGGGCTCCCTTATCTTCTCCGAACCTCTGTACACCTGCCTGCTGCTGCTGTTTATATTTCTGCTGCTGAGGCTGCACAAAAGGCAGGATAAAATCAAAGGGCGCATCCTGCCCCCTCTGCTGTGGGGCCTGGGTCTGGGGCTGCTGCTGGAGGGGATAAACGCAGTGCGGCCCATAGGGGCCATCCTGGTAATTGCTCTGCTGCTCTGGCTGCTTCTGCTCAGGGGCAGAGAGATGAAGGAGGGCGGCCTCTGGCGTTTCTGGCTGCTGTTCACGGCGGCGCTGCTGCTGGGCTTCCAGCTGTCTGGAAGGCTTTGGAACGGCAGGTTGGAGGATATACTGGGGGAGGAACCGGCGGGCCTGCCCATATATAATCTCTATGTGGGCTTCAACATGGACACCCTGGGCCAGTGGAGCGGGGAGGATATGGACCTGCTCTTTGAGTACCGCCGCCAGGAGGGGGGCAGCGCCCCCGAAGCCCAGAAGAGCATGCTGCCCCATGTGCTGGAGAGGCTCAGGTCCGAGGAGTTGGATTTGGGGAAGCTCTTCTCCGCCAAGCTCTTTACCTTCCTGGGAAATGACGAGCTGGGAGGCTATACCTACCGCTTCACCCGTCCCGAGAGCTTTGTAAAGATATGCATGGTGATATGCAACTGTTTTTACTATATGCTGCTGGCCCTTGCCCTGGCGGGCCTGGGAAGACTCTGGCGCAGCTGGAAGGACTCGGCCTTTCTGCTGCTGCCGCTATATAGCCTGGGCCTAACCTTGGCCCACATGCTCATTGAGGTCTCCAGCCGCTACCACTATTCCTTGATACCCATGTTCATCATATTTGCCGCCCTCTGCTTCAAAGAGGGAAATAAAAACAAAGGAGAGACGATATGACCACGCCCAGACTGTTTATAATCATACCCTGCTACAACGAGCAGGATGTACTGCCCATAACCGCCCCCATGTTCCTGGAGAAGCTGAAGGGCCTTGCCCGGGACGGGAAGATAAGCGCAGACAGCCGGGTGCTCTTTGTCAACGACGGCAGCAAGGACAAGACCTGGGAGATAATCTCAGACCTGGCCAAACAGGACGAGCACTATATCGGCATCAGCCAGAGCCGGAACCGGGGCCACCAGAACGCAGTCCTGGCCGGGCTGATGGAGGCCAAGGACAAGTGTGACATCACCATCTCCATAGACTGCGACGGCCAGGACGATATCAACGCCATGGACGCCATGGTGGAGGCCTACCTGGACGGCTGCCAGGTGGTCTACGGGGTGCGCTCCAGCCGGGAGACGGACACCTTCTTCAAGCGGGCCACCGCCCAGGGCTTTTACAAGTTCCTGGCCATGATGGGGGCGGAGGTGGTATATAACCATGCCGATTACCGGCTCATCAGCTCCCGGGTGCTCCAGGAGTTTGCCAACTTCAAAGAGGTGAACCTCTTCCTCCGGGGTATGATACCCCTGGTGGGATTCAAGAGCACCAGCGTCAGCTACTCAAGGGCCGAGCGTCTGGCAGGGGAGAGCCACTATCCTCTGAAGAAAATGATCGCCCTGGCGGTGGATGGGATAACCAGCCTGTCGGTAAAGCCCCTGCGGCTGATCACCGGCTTCGGCGTATTCGTGGCCATAGTCAGCTTTATCGGCGTGCTCTGGGCCATAATCACCGCCCTGCTGGGCAAGACTGTGGCAGGCTGGGCCAGCACCACCTGCATAGTCTGTTTTGTCAGCGGCGTGCAGCTCATCTGCCTGGGCATCATAGGGGAGTATATCGGTAAAATTTATATGGAGACCAAGCAGCGGCCCAGGTACATTATCAGCCAGCGCACCTGGGAGCAGGACTGAGAGCGGGAGGTGGCCGCCATGTTCCCTGAAATGCGCAGAAAAAAACAGCGGCTCTCCCGGGAAGAGACGGAGGAAATACTCCGCCGGGGCAGCCATGGGGTGCTGGCTCTGCTGGGCAATGAGGGCTGGCCCTACGCTGTGCCCATAAGCTATGTTTACAGCAATGGAAAACTGTATTTCCACTGCGCCGCCCATGGCCACAAGCTGGAGGCCATAGCCAGGGAGCCCCGGGCCTCCTTCTGCGTGGTGGACGCCGACGAGGTGATCCCGGAGCTCTTCACCACAGCCTACAGCAGCGCCATAGCTTTCGGCCGCCTGAGGCTGCTGGAAAAGGGCCCCGAACTTGTACGGGCCCTGGAGGCCCTGTGCGGAAAATACTCTCCGGGCATCGACCCGGAGGAGGAGATCGGTAAGTTCATGGACAGCGTGCGGGTGCTGGAGATGAGCATAGAACACATGAGCGGCAAGGAGGGTATGGAGCTCCTGCGCCGCCGGGAAGAGAAGTAAAAAAGCTATAATGGTAATATGAAAACTGCCGGTCCCAAAGGGCCGGCAGTTTATGTTTTTCAACTATTGCTCTTGACCGTAAGCTTTTCCATCACCTTGTACAGTGGCCTGAAAAGCAGCAGGGTGAGGACAAAGTTCCCGGCGCAGTGGACAAGGTCGAAGGGCAGGCCGCTTATCCAGTAGCTGAGGGCCATTGCCCAGCCGCCTATAAGCAGGTAGGGCAGGGAACAGAGGGCGCCGAAGAAAAGGCCGTGGAGGGCGGCCAGCACCGCCCAGAGAAAGGCGGAGCGGCAGCGGCGCAGCAGCACCGCCGGGATGGCCAGCAACGGCCATAAGTACCAGTAGCACAGCCACCACAGGCCGAAGCCCCACACCAGGGCCTCCAGCAGTATGAACACGGCAACGGAAAAGAGACATTTCCAGCCGAAGAATATGGCCGTGAGGATGATAAGCAGGGCGGTAAGGTGCACATTGGGGATGGAGGCCAGGGCCACCTGGAGGGCAAACATCAGCGCCCCCATCAAGGACAGCAGGCACAGCTCTCTAAGGCGCAGCTCAGTAGGTGTCGATGGCCGCCTCATAGTGGTCCCCGTCAGAGATCATAGTGTCGTCCACGCCGGTGTTGAGCATGACCCCGTCCTGGGTGAAGCACCACCACTGGTTCAGAGAGTCATCGGCGGCTTCGCCGTCAATGACGGTGACAAAGAGGCCGTAGGCCCCCTCCTCGCCGGAGATGAGCCCCTCCTGCTCCAGAGCGCCCCGGAGGTTTTCAGAGTCTGTGCTGATGGCAAACTCCTTGACGCTGCCGTCAGTATGGGTGACCTGGAAGACAATATCCTTTCCGCCGCCGGTACCGGCGGGGCTCAGAAACACATAGAGCAGCACAGCCGCTATCACCAGCAGGGCCAGCACGATGCCGGCGATTATCTTGGTTTTCTTGGAATCCATTCATTTTCTCCTTGATTTATTTTGTTGCTGCCGCCCTGCTGTCGCAGCAGCGCAGATACATCTGCTTTACCAGCAGAGTCATCAGATAGACGAAAAGGCTCATTGCGCTGTAGCAGGCAAGATACCAGTTGCCGTAGCGCTGTACCAGATATTCGGACATTCCCGCCGCACCTACGGCCAGAAGGAAGCCGAACCAGATGGCAAAGTTAAAGAACTTCCGCCCCCGGGTGCGCACCCCGTGGACGCTGTAGTATATGAGCACGCCCAGGATGCACAGGGCGCCAATGACCTGCACGATGCTGACGAAGTTGTTGAAACGCATGAAGCTGGAATCATAGCGGGTGCTGTCCATCACCAGCTCCACGGCGCTGTACCACAGCAGGAACATCCTGGCCACGTTGCCGTCGCTGCTGCCGGAGCGCATGGGCACGGTGCGCCGCTTGCCGTAAAAGCGGATAAGGGCCAGAGTCACCAGCAGCATGATGATGAACTGGACGAAGAAGGTGGCGAAGCGGTAATCCACGCCCCCGGAGGAATTGGTCACCGCCGAGGCCAGGGGCAGATGCCGGAGCAGGGGAGAAGTAAAAGTTATCTTGCTGCGGCAGGAGCTGTTGAAAAGGGCGCTGAGACGGATAAAGGCTATGGCCAGGGCCATGCCCGGGGCGGCAGCGTCCAGCAGTGCGCCGGTACTGGGGGCAAACTTCAGCTTTCTCACCAGGAAAGCGGCCAGCCACACTCCCAGCAGAGCGCCGGGCAGACAGTAGCTGCCTGTGGAATAGTCGGTGAGGGCGTCAAACAAGCCGGTATACTGCTCGGCATGGCAATACCAGTGGATAAGGCGGCACAGAGGAACGGACAGCAGCAGGGCCAGAGGCAGCAGCAAAAGCACTGCCGCAGCCCGTCCACCGCTGCCACGGTACAGGGCCAGGCTCAGGCACAGAGCCGCCGCCAGGCCCAGAGCTATGATGAGGGAGCTCCAATAGATAACTATGGGGCCGCTGTATATGGCTATGGTGGAAGTCATTGGCTCACCTCCTGACCGCTGCTGGGAAGGGCGGTGGCAAAGTAGATGATATCGCTGACCAGGCGTTCATTGCCGAAGTCCACATAGTTCACCGGACCGCCCATCATGACGATCTCCGAAGTCTGGCCGCCGTCCAGACAGTAGGCCTTGTCCACGCCTTTGCTGTGGATATAACCGGCCAGCTCATTGATGGTGGCCCTGGGGCGGGCGTCGGGAGTGTGGTTAATGGTCATCAGGAAGTAGTGCAGTTCGCCTTTCTGGGCGATGCAGGAGCGGGAATATTGGGTATCTATCTCTCCGATAGGATAGCTGGCGCAGTAAATGAGCTCGCCCTTATCCACCAGCACCGGCCCGAAGGCCACGGAGAAGAGCACGTCGTTATCCTGGATGAACTCTTCGGCCTCGCCGGAGCCCATGAGCTCCCCGGCCTTGCTGAAGATCATATCTCCGCCGGAGGTGAAATAGCAGGTGTCCACCGTGGCCGGGTTGTTGCGGTACAGCTTGCGCTGATATACGGTTATGCCCAGGTCCCGGAAGGTGTAGAAGTCGCCGTTGATGGCGATGACGGAGTTGGCGGCCTTGGCCATTTCCGAGGCATAGAGCTGTATGGAGGAGCCGTAGGTGTCGTCGGAGAGCTTGCGGCGCAGCTGGGAGCCGTGGGCCAGCTTTACCTCCGCACAGGTACAGCAGCGCCCGTCTATATATTCCTTCCACTGGATGACCAGGATGGTCTCGTCATAGTAGTAGCGCATGGGCTCCCCGGGGACGAAATCTGCCTCGGGGCTCCAGATCACTTCCTGCCCGGCCAGAAGCTCCCAGGCATCGTCTATGAGCTTCTGGATGACCGCCGGATCGTCGGTAGTGCCGAAGCCGTTGGGGTTGGGTACAGGAGCCACGGTGGCGTTCTCGTCGATGGTGTATATCTTGCGGATATAGGTCAGGTCGCCCAGAGCGTCGCTGGCGGCGTTGTTCATGTAGGCATCCAGATTGCTCAGAACATTCAGCCTGCCGCTGCCGGAGACGGTAGTGGCTATCCCGGCGTCAGGGTGGACGTTGAGACCTACCCAGATAATGGCTGCTGCCGACACTGCCAGAAAGACGAGTCCTGCGAGAGCCATCAGTATTTCGGATAAAATATTCTTTCTTTCCTTGGGCGGGCTTTCCGGCTCTTCCGCCGGCTCCTCATCCTCTTCATAATCCCGGGAAAAGTCCTCCCGGTACTCTTCATAGCCGTGGTCCTGCTCGTATTCAGGGTACTCGTTTTCAGGCGTGGGATAGTCTGAGATCTCCTGCCCCCGATCGTCGGAAGGCGCTGTGGGCCCCGGCTCTTCCGCCGCCGGCGGGACGCTCTCTTCCCCGGCCTGGGTCTCATCCCAATAGGAGGAGAATTCCTTCAACAGTTCCTCAAGATCATAATCGTCTGCCATTTACGGACACCTCCCTTCAGACTCCTGTGCCGCCGCTTAAAGCGGTGAGCAGTTCAGGGGCGGTGAGGACCAGCCATTTGCCGCCGGTATATTTCAGGGAGACCTCAAACTCCACCGTGGTGTAGCAGCTGCGGGCGTCCTTCAGGGCCCGCTGAAGAGCCAGTATGTAAGCCTCCTGGGTTATCTCCGGCAGGTAGTTTTCCTCATCATCGTAAACCTGGTCGTGGTCTCTGGTCTGGACCAGGAGCTTCAGCTCCTTTGCGGTGAGCTCGCGGAGCTGGGCGGTGACGGCCGCTACGTCCAGATAGCGCAGGGAGACCCGCTGGCTGGCCTGGATCATATTTACCTGGCAATCCCCTATGAACTCATAGTGATAGCTCTGCATCAATGCGTCATAGATGAGTTTGCCGGCCTCGCTCTCCGGCTGGGCGGCCAGACCAAGGTCGGAATAGTCGTCCATGAGGGAATAGGCCGTTTCGTAGTCCCCGGTGACCAGAGCGTCGAAAAATTCCGTGACGCTGCTGCGGGGGTCCCCGGAGGGATTGGCGTAGATGGTGCCCATGCTGCTGCCCACCACGGCCATAAGCATGGTGCCGCCGCTGAAGAATATGGCCAGCAGGCCCCAGAACAGATTGATTTTATTGCGCCTGCGGTAGAGCATGAGAGCTATAGCCGCCAGCAGCATCAGCGCAGCAATGCCGCCGCTGAGTATGGGGGTAAGGTCCATAAGCGTCTCCAAATCTGCGTCTTGGTTTTTATCATATCTAAGGTATTATACCATTTTTATCCTTAAATTCAAGAGCAAGCTGCATAAGTGGGAAAGAAACTGGGCAATATCTGCATATAATGGTGTGAGGCGGGCAGG
The DNA here is from genome assembly GCA_944385125.1 of uncultured Oscillospiraceae bacterium. Taxonomy (GTDB): domain Bacteria; phylum Bacillota; class Clostridia; order Oscillospirales; family Oscillospiraceae; genus Limivicinus. The sequence goes on along the minus strand of CALWVZ010000012.1, from coordinate 7,729 downwards.
GAACTGAAGCTGCCTGCAAGCCCCGCAAGGCCGGGAGGAGAGGAGAGGAACATGAGCATTCCCAACATTATCAGCATAAGCCGGATATTCCTGGCGCCGCTGTTCATCTATTTTTATAGCTGCGGCAACCTGCTGGGAGCCATGGGGGCGCTGCTGCTGTCGGCAGCCTCCGATGTGCTGGACGGGGCGATAGCCCGCCGCTGCAATATGGAGACGGAGCTGGGCCGGGCCCTGGATCCCATAGCCGACAAGCTCATCCAGGCGGCGATGATGCTCTGCGCCCTTAGCCGCACTCCCAGCGTCTGGCTGCTGCTGGGGCTGCACCTGCTGAGAGAGCTTAGCCTGGGGGCCATGAGCCTCTATGTGCTGCGCATCACCGGCCATGTGTACGGGGCAAAATGGTACGGCAAGCTCTGTACGGCCTGCATATATCTGGTAATGGTTTGCGCCCTGGCCCTGCCTCAGGTGCCGGTCCACTGGGTGGATGCGGGGGTGATGCTCTGCGGGGTACTGGTGGCCTTCTGCCTTTGCGCATATATGATAAACTTCCAGAGGATCCTGCTCCGCCATAGCCGAAAGGAGGCCGAGGGCTGGACCGGGCCTTCAGCCGGGGAGGGCTTTTAAAAAGACCCTTTCCTCCCGGCCTCATCCACAGCAGTAAGGGCGGCCGCATAAGCGGCCGCCCAAAATCATTTCATCTGTTCCCTGAGCTCCTCTGCCATCCGCTGTTCCTCACGGTCTGGATGCTCCAGCCCCGCCATCAGCTCCAGAGCCTCCTGCGCCCGCCGCCGGGCCAGAGGCAGCATATCTCCGCCCAGCTGAAAGGCCACCTCTGCCTGGGCATAAAGAGAAAAATCTTCAGCCTCAGCTCCCGCCTGTTCTTCATTGTCCCTTTGCGCCTCTCCATGCCCTGGTACATATCCCGGTTTTTTAAGATTATAAACCATGGGATGTATAAAGTCAACCATGGTTTATTATAAATCCCGCCCATGGTTGTTATCATTTAATCCATAGATTAAGAATAAAAGGAGAGAAAAGGCCATGGGGAATGAGGAGATATTGAGGAAGATCGGCGAAAGGATAATGACCAGGCGGCGGCAGCTGCGGATGACCCAAGAGGAGCTGGCGGACAGAATGGACGTTTCCATCCAGATGATATCCTACGCCGAACAGGGCAGAAAGGCCATCAGGCCGGAGAATCTTATAAAGCTGTGCGCCGCTCTGGATATAAGCGCCGACTATATACTCACCGGCAGCGCCGGGGAGCGGGAGTGCGCCAGGATAGCCGCAAAGCTGGCCAGGCTGAGGCCGGAGCAGCTGCAAAAGCTGGAAACGGTGATCGATTGCTGCCTGGAGCTGGCGGGGGCCTCAGATTAATTTTTCTCCGGCGCAGCGGCTGAACAGCAGACTGAGCCCCGGGCGGTACAGTCTGTCTCCCGTCCGCAGGCTCAGCCCGGCCAAAGCCGCATCCTCTGCCAGAGAGATGCGTGAAGATAAGGAACGGGCATCTTCAAACCAGACCACCCGCCGGCAAGCCTGGGAGCCGCAGGTAAAAAAGGGGGCCTGGGCGCTGCGGTCGAACTTTATCTCCGCCCCCGTGGATATGGCCATGTCTGCGGCAAGACGGCAGGGCAGCGGCCGCCCCTCCTCCCCCTGACGCCAGGGCAGGTCCCAGCTGCAGCCGACGCTGGACAGGCTCAGCAGGGTCTTCCCGGGCGGTATCAACGAGGAGGCATAGCTTATCGCCGCCGCAGCCCTGTCCGCCGGGGATATGGCCTGGGGAGCGGTAAAAGGACCGCCCCAGTCATGGCAGAGGAGTATCACCCGGTCGGCGCAGCGGCCCAGAGCCTGATGATCCTGCCCTGCGCACAGGGGGGATTCCTCCGTGACTGTGGTCTTGGGGGCCAGAGATACAAAGAGATAATGGCCGGAGGCATGGAGAGATCGGGCCAGCATAAGGGCAAAGCGGCTGTAGTTATCCCGGTCAAAGGCAAAGAGGTACTGGAAGTTAAGCTCCACTCCCCGGTAGCCGCCCTCATCCAGCAGCTGCGGCAGCCGGGCGGCCAGGTCCCGGACGCAGTCGGGCTGAGTGAACAGCCGGTGGGCCAGCAGAGAGGAAAAGCCGCCCTGAGCCAGGTTGCTGAGGCTGAGGAGAGGCTGCACGGAGTGCTCCGCCGCAAGGCGCAGCAGCTCGCCGGCCTCAGGCAGACCCAGCTGAGCCTGAGGGCTGACGGCGCCGCCCCTGACACAGAGCCAGCTGAGTCCCGGCAGCAGTTCTTCCAGCAGCTCGCCCTCCGCACCGGGACTCAAAGCGGCGCAGAGCTCCACGCTCCTGGGGGTCTTGGTCTGGCCCGTGTCCAGGACCAGGCTGAGGCCGGGGCTGAGCCGGCGGGGGTCTGAGAGCTGGTTGAGACGCTGTATATTTTCCGCCTCCAGGCCGAAACTGCGGGCCACGGAGGGGAGATTGTCTCCCGGTCGGGCGATATAAATTTCCATAGGCTGCTCCTTATACGGTTTTATATATCTATATTCAGGGAAAGCCCGGTATTTGCAGCCTGTGTGGGCTTATGTTATAATGCTAAAAAAAGGGCGCTTGTCCGCCTGTAAATGTTTATGGAGGATCAGTATGACAAAGGGAAAAATACCTGCAAGAGAAGAGATACCCCAGGAGTACACCTGGAATCTGAATGAGATATACGAAAGCGATGAAAAGTGGGCGGAGGAATTTGACGCTCTGGGGTCCGCTCCGGCGGAGCTGGAGAAGTTTCGGGGAAGGCTGGGTGAGAGCGCAGACACTCTGCTGAGCTTTCTGCGCCTGGACGATGAGCTCTCCGTAAGGCTGGAAAAGCTCACAGGATACGCAAGCTGCAAGGCCGACCAGGACCTGGCCAAGGGCTTTTACCAGGACATGCGGGGCAAGGCAATGCGCCGCTGCGTAGAGGCTTCCGAGGCCACGGCCTTTGCCAGGCCGGAGATAATGGCCATCCCGGAGGAGCGCCTGAAGGGCTTTTACGCCGCCTGCCCGGAGCTGGAGGAGTACCGGCGCAGCCTATACAGGATACGCCGCCGGGCGGAGCACATCCTCTCGCCGGCGGAGGAGAAGCTGCTCTCCGCCGCAGGGGAGATGGCCGACAGCCCGGACAGCATAGGCGGGGCCTTGAGAAACGCCGACCTGCGCTTTGAGGATGCAGTGGACTCCAGGGGCGAGAAGCACCCCCTCAGCTCCGGCACCCTGGTGCCCCTTATGGAGAGCGGCGACAGGGCCCTGAGAAAGAGCGCCTTTGAAAATTGCTTCAAGCGCTACGGGGAGTTCAAAAACACCGTGGCCTCCATTTTGGACGCCCAGTTCAAGCAGCTTAACTTCTTTGCCCGGGCCAGGAAATATCCCTCCACACTCTCCGCCGCCCTGGACGCCACCGAGGTGCCGGAGGAGGTCTACATGAATCTCATATCCGCCGTCCATGACAATATGGAGGCCATGTACCGCTATGTGCGCCTGAGAAAAAGGGCCCTGGGAGTGGAGGAGCTGCACATGTACGACGTGTATACCCCCATCGTCTCCGATGCGGCAGAGAAGATAAGCTACGAACAGGCCAAGGAGACGGTGCTCTCCGCCCTCAGCGTGCTGGGGGAGGACTATGTGGAGCTGCTGAAAAAGGGCTTTGATGGGCGCTGGATAGACGTGTATGAAAATCAGGGCAAGCGCAGCGGCGCCTATTCCTCCGGCGTCTCCCGCCCCCACCCCTATGTGCTGCTCAACCACAAGGACAATCTGGAGTCCATGTTCACCATTGCCCATGAGATGGGCCACGCCCTCCACAGCTATTACAGCTGCAAGAACCAGCCGGTAAGCACCAGCGATTACGTCATTTTTGTGGCGGAGGTGGCCTCCACCTGCAACGAGATACTTTTGATGCGCCGGCTCCTGGAGCAGACTAACGAGCCCAAGGGCCGGGCCTATCTGATAAACCATTTCCTGGACCAGTTCAAGGGCACCATTTACCGCCAGACCATGTTTGCCGAGTTCGAGCTGGAGATGGGCCGCATGTCCTGGGCCGGGGAGAGCCTCACCGCCGAGGAGCTGTGCAGAAAGTATCTGGAGCTCAACAAGCTGTACTTCGGGCCGGATATGGTCTCCGACGAGCTCATCGGCCTGGAGTGGGCCAGAATACCCCACTTCTTCTATAATTACTATGTGTTCCAGTACGCCACCGGCTTCGCCGCCGCTGCGGCCATAGCCCAGCGCATTCTCACCGAGGGGGCGCCGGCGGTGGAGGACTACAAGAGGTTCCTCTCCTCCGGCGGCAGCTCCGACCCCATCAGCCTGCTGAAGATCGCCGGGGTGGATATGGCCAGCCCAGAGCCCGTGGCGGCGGCCTTAAGACTTTTTAATGAGCTGATAGGGGAACTGGAAGAACTGATATAACGTCAAATTAAAGGCAGGTCTTGGAAAAGACATTATAAAGATAAATACAGGAGGATAAGGATATGCCGGATATAAAGGGAATGCTCCCCGTGGGCGTCATCGTGATAACGGCCATTGTGGCCCTGTTCGTTTTGGCGGTGGTCCTGCTGCTCTATCTCAGCGCACGCTACAAATTCCTGAGCGCCGCCGTGGCCGGCTCCGGGGACAAGAGCGGGGGCTTCCTCCGCTATGTTAAGGAGGATTTCTCCCAGGCCTACAAGAAGTACGGCCAGGAGGTGAACACCCCGGCCCTGGTGGCCAACGCCGTCAGCGTGAAGCTGCCGGGACTGCTGCTCATCGAGCGATTCATAAACAACGCCGTCTCCCTCTTCGTGACTCTGGGGCTCTTCGGCACCTTCCTGGGATTGAGCCTCTCCGTATCCTCTCTTACAGAGCTCATCGGCTACAGCAACACCGACCAGTGGCTCAGCGTTCTGGACAGCGTGGGCACCGGGCTCATGTCCGCCCTGTCGGGCATGGGCGTGGCCTTCTATACCTCCCTGGCAGGCGTGGCCTGCTCCATAATACTGACCTTGCTGCGCTCGGTGTTCAGCCCCCAGGCCCAGAGGGAAAAACTGGAGACCCAGGTGGAGCTGTGGCTGGACCACGAACTGGCCCCCACCCTGCCTACGGAGCGGGCCAAGGACGACGTGCAGCTGGTCCACCAGATGATACGGGCTCTGGACTCCGCCGCCGCCAGTATGGACAGGACTTTAAAGCAGTCCACCGACGAGATGAAGCTGACCCTCTCCGCCGCCAAGGAGCCCCTGGCGGAATTTGGCCGCACCGTGGACGGCTTCAACGAGGGCGTGCGGGACTTCTCGGAATTCGACTACAATCTGCGGGGCACCGTGGAGAGGCTGGACGTATGCATCCGGGATCTGGTGGGCGTGCTGCGCTCCGCCTCCCGGGGGATTGAAAGGAGCGGCCGGCAATGAGAAGAACAGGCAGCTACAGGCACCCGGAATCCGGCGGTGAGCAGGGCTTCTGGCCCTCCTATGCGGATATGATGAGCGCCGTTGCCCTGATCCTGTTTTTCCTGATGCTTCTGTCCTACATACAGAATCTGGTGACGGGCAACGACCTGCAGAACACCCAGGAGGTGCTGGAGAACACAAGGCTCCAGGTGCAGCTGACTCAGGAACAGCTGGAGAGCCTCACCGACGAACTGAATCTTAAACAGGACCAGATAGAGGACTACTCCCTCCAGATAGTCCAGCAGACGGAAAAGCTGGAGGCCCAGCAAGAGCTCATAGGCCGGCAGGAGGCCTATCTCCTGGCGGCAAACGAGGAGCTCACCGATATGCGAAACCAGATGCAGACCATAGCGGTGCTGCGCCTGTCCATCCTGGAGCAGATACGCCAGAGCATCGTGGAGGTCATGGGGGACGCTTCCAAGGTGAGCATCGGCGACAACGGCAACATCATCCTCTCCGACAGCGTGCTCTTCGACCTGGGCTCGGCGGATATAAAGCCGGACAGCGTAGGAGTCTTGGATGAGCTGGTGGATGTGTTTTACAAGTTCCTCAGCGATGGAGAGAACGCCAAGTACGTGGACAGCATAGTCATCTCCGGCCACACGGACATAACCGGCACCGCCCAGACCAACCGGGATCTGTCCACCGACAGGGCAAACTCCGTCATAAGTTATCTGCTCGCCGGGAAAAACGGCATCCTCAACAGTTACGCCCAGTACTTCTGCGCCGCCGGCTACGGGGCCACAAGGCCCGTGGCCTCCAACGACACCGAGGAGGGCAAGGCCGCCAACCGGCGTATAGAGATATCCATGATACTCAAGGACGACACCGTGCTGGAGATAGTGGACAACTACCTGGCTATGGAGCTGCCAGGGACGGAGCTCGCCCCCCAGGCCAGCCCCTCGCCCTCTCCGGCGGCTTAAAAGGAGGACAGACATGTACGAACTTTATCAGGCCCTGGGGAACAGCTACTATATCCAGAGCCCGGCCAAGATAGGCCTGGTGCGCCTGGACGAGAAGCAGGTGTGCCTCATAGACAGCGGCAACGACAAGGACGCCGGCCGCCGGGTGCGTAAGCTCCTGGACGAGAAGGGCTGGAAGCTCACTGCCATATACAACACCCATGCCAACGCCGACCACAACGGGGGCAACCGCTACCTCCAGCAGCAGACCGGCTGCAAGATCTACGCCCCGGGGATAGACTGCGTGGTGAACCGCCACCCCATCCTGGAGCCCGCCTTCCTCTACGGGGCCTTCCCTCCCAAAGAGCTCAGGCACAAGTTCCTCCTGGCCCAGGAGAGCGACACGGAGTATCTCACAAAGGACAAGCTGCCGGAAGGCATGGAGCTTATAGAGCTGCCCGGCCACTTTTTCAACATGGTGGGCTACCGCACGGCGGACGATGTGGTATACCTGGCCGACTGCCTGTCCAGCCGGGAGACTCTGGAGAAATATCAGGTGGCCTTCATCTATGACGTGGCCGCCTATCTGGACACTCTGGAAAAGGTGAAGGCAATGGAGGCAAAGCTCTTTGTCCCGGCCCACGCCCAGGCCACGGAGGATATCGCTCCCCTGGCCCAGTACAATATCGACAAGGTGAAGGAGATAGCCGGGCGCATGCTGGAGATGTGCCGGGAGCCCCTGATGTTCGAGGAGCTTTTGCAGAAGCTCTTCAAAGCCTATGAGCTGGCCTTGAATTTCGAGCAGTACGCCCTGGTGGGCAGCACCGTGCGCTCCTTCCTCAGCTGGCTCAAGGAGAGCGGGAGGATGGAGGCCGTCTTTGACGACTGCCGCCTGCTGTGGCGGAGTATATAGGGAAGCGCCGTACAATATGGAAAAAGAGGGTCCCGCCGGGCCCTCTTTTTGCTATATGCTATTGAAATTTCCCCATTTATCTGTATAATGACAGTGTTAAAAAAACAATGAGGTGAAGCAATGAAAGCAATAGTCAGCGTTTTTGCCAAGGACTCCAAGGGCATCACCGCCTATGTGACCACCCTGCTGGCGGAAAACGAGATAAACATACTGGATATCAGCCAGACTCTGATGCAGGAATATTTCGCCATGATAATGCTGGTGGACCTGGCGGACTGCAAGCTGCCCTTTGATACTCTCTCCCAGCAGCTGAAGGACAAGGGCATGGAGCGGGGACTGGACATCCATGTCCAGCGTCAGGATATATTCGAGGCAATGCACAGGATCTGAGGTACACCATGAGCTATCTTATAAACAGCAGCGAGATACTGCAAACAATAGAAATGATAGACCAGCAGCACCTGGACGTGCG
>CALWVZ010000011.1 GCA_944385125.1 uncultured Oscillospiraceae bacterium | reverse complement strand
CAACTCAACTTTAACCGATAAGGCCTTATCCTTCATCCTTTTTTTCAACTGTCCAATATGTATTGTACTCCTACAGCGGCTGGCGGACAAAGAATATAATTGTACTTGTGTTAAAGGGCTGTAGGTATTATAATATAATAAATCCCTATGGAGTTTTGGAGGATGATAATGGAAAAAGCGACCGACTGGGGCAAAAGCGCCAAAGCGCAGCTGTACGAGCGCTGGCCCAAAACGGAAACCGGCGAGCCGGAGGCTCCGGCCCTGCTGTGCAACTGTAAAAGTCTGGACCTTGCTGACGAGCTTAAAATCAACATGTTGGAAGCATATGGCATACCCTGCTTGAGAATATATCCGGGAGACGGCGGCTTTGGAAAGCTGATACTGGGTATGAGCGGCCAGGGAGTGGACATTTATGTGCCCGCCTCTCTTTTGGAAGACGCTCAGACCCTCAGCTCTGCCCAGGCCGAAGAGGTCTCAGACTAATTATTAGGGAGGAAAAAACCATGGCAAGAAATTATAGGGAAGAATATCAGCACTGGCTGGACAGCCCCGCTCTCAGTGAGGAGGAGTGGAAGGAGCTGGACGCCATCTCTGACGATGACAAGGAGATAGAGAACCGCTTTTTTGCACCTCTGGAGTTCGGTACCGCCGGTCTGAGAGGCACCATGAAGCTGGGGCTGCACCATATGAATGTGCATATAATCCGCCATGCTACCCAGGCCTTTGCAAACGTGATCTGCGCCGAGGGGGAGGAGGCCAAGCGCCGGGGCATAGTCATAGCCCACGACTGCCGCCTCAACGGCGAGACCTTTGCCAGGGAAGCCGCCTGCGTCATGGCAGCCAACGGCGTGCGGGTGCGGATATTTGAGTCTCTGCGCCCAACCCCGGAGCTGAGCTTTGCCGTTTTGTTTTACGGCGCTGCTGCCGGCCTTAACGTCACGGCCAGCCATAACCCCAAGGAGTATAACGGCTATAAAGTCTATTGGTCCGACGGGGCCCAGCTGCCCCCCCAGAAGGCCGACGCCATAGCAAAGCAGATGGAGGCCATAGATGTTTTTACCGGCTTCAAGACCTGTGACTTTGACGAGGCGGTGAACTCCGGCCTTATCGAGGTGCTGGGGGAGGAGACCGACCGGGCATTCATGGAGCAGGTCATGGCCCAGGCCATAGACAGGGAAGTGGTGAAAGAAGTTGCCGACGACTTCAAAGTGGTCTATACCCCCTTCCACGGCTGCGGCTATAAGCTGGTGCCGGAAGCCCTGGCCCGCCTGGGGCTGAAGCATGTCTATCCTGTGACCGAGCAGATGGTCATCGACGGGAACTTCCCCACGGTGGTGAGCCCCAACCCGGAAAATCCCGAGGGCTTCTATCTGGCCGTAGATTTGGCCAAGAAGGTGGGTAGTGACCTTATCATCGGCACCGACCCGGACGCTGACCGCATAGGCACCATGGTGCGCGTTGGGGATGAATACAAAGTCATCACCGGCAACCAGATGGGAGTGCTGCTGCTGGACTATATCATCCAGGCAAAGAAGGCCACCGGCACCATGCCTGAAAATCCCGGCGCCCTGTCCAGCATAGTCTCCACCGGCATGGCCAGAGCCGTCTGTGAGGCCAACGGCGTCCACTTTGAGGATACCTTCACCGGCTTCAAGTTCATGGCCGAGCGTGTGGCGGAGTGGGAAGCTGCCAAGAGCTATAAGTACATATTCGCCTTTGAAGAGAGCTACGGCTATATGATGGGGGACTATGTGCGGGATAAGGACGCTGTCACCGCCTCCATGCTGGTGGCGGAGATGGCCGCCTCCTATCACAAGAAGGGCATGACCCTCATGGACGCCGTCAACGCCCTGTATGAGAAATACGGCTACTTTGGGGAAAAGACCCTCAATCTGGTGATGCCCGGCCTGGACGGCCTGCAAAAGATGCAGCAGCTTATGAAGCAGCTGCGGGAGGAGCCCCCCACGGAGATCGGCGGCCAGGAGGTCATCCGTATCAGAGACTATACTGACGGCAGCATATTTGTGCTGGGCCTGGGCAAGATAGGCAAGACGCCTTTCTATGGCTCCAATGTGCTGTATTTTGAATTGGCTGACGGCAGCAGCTTTATTGTCCGTCCCTCCGGCACTGAGCCCAAGATAAAAGTGTACCTGCTGGTCCGGGGCGAGAATGCCGAACAGTGCGCAAAGAAGCTGGCCGCATATAATGAATTTGCAGAGACTTTAGGTAAATGAAAGAATTGATAGATTTGTTCATAGCCTTTGCCAAGGTGGGAGTAATGACCTTTGGCGGCGGCTATGCCATGATACCCATCCTTGAACGGGAGATAGTGGACAAACGCAATTGGGCCAGCAGCGAAGAGATGATGGACTATTACGCCGTGGGCCAGTGTACCCCCGGCGTAATTGCCGTGAATACAGCCACCTTTATCGGCCAGAAGCGCCGGGGAACGGCAGGGGGAATCATCGCCACTCTGGGGGTAGTATTTCCGTCTCTGGTCATAATCACCCTTATCGCCGGTATACTCACCAGCTTTGCTGATATCCCTCAGGTGGAGCAGGCCTTTGCGGGGATACGGGTCTGCGTCTGCGTGCTCATTTTCAATGCCGTCACCAAGCTGTGGAAAAAATCCGTGACGGATAAGGCCACCCTGGCCCTGTGCCTGCTGGTCTTTGTGCTGTCGGTGTTCCTGGACATTTCCCCGGCAGTCTTCGTCATCCTCTGCGCCGCTGCGGGCATCCTGTTTACGAAAGTGGGGCTGAGAGGGAAATGATATATCTGCGGCTTTTCTACGAATTCTTTAAAGCAGGACTCTTTGCAGTGGGCGGCGGCATGGCCACCCTGCCCTTCCTCTATGACATTTCCGACTCCACCGGCTGGTTCACCCACAGCCAGCTGGCGGACATGGTGGCCGTGTCCGAGTCCACTCCCGGCCCCATCGGCGTGAACATGGCCACCTACGTGGGCTTCACCACCGCCGGAATACCGGGAGCGATAATCGCCACCCTGGGGCTGGTGACGCCCTCCATCATCATCATCCTGCTTATAGCCAAGGCCCTGAAGGCCTTCCGCCAGAACAAGTATGTGGACGCCGGCTTCTACGGCCTGCGCCCCTGCTCCGTGGGCCTAATCGCCGCTGCGGGTATTCTTGTGCTGAAGCTGGCCCTGTTCAATACCGAGCTCTACCAGAGCACCGGAGTTTTGACGGACCTGTTCAACTTCAAGGCCATTGCCCTGGCGGCGGCGCTGCTCATCCTCACCCGCTATGTGAAAAAGCTGAAGGACCTGCATCCCATATTCTTCATTGCCGCCTCTGCGGTGGTGGGCATTGTTTTCGCCTTCTAAAAGAGCAGCGGCGTGAGCAAATAGGCCAGGACTGCGGCAATAACTGCGCTTATCAGGCGCCCTGCAAAATGCAGGGCGCCTTTTATTTTGCTCTCCGCCAGAACGGACATGGTCTGAAAATGCACTGAGACGCCGCCCCAGCCCAGCACCCCGGCAGCCAGGGCCAGGTTCAGAGGGCTGATGTTCAGTCCCGCCATGGCCCCTACGCTGCTGCCCAACTCCAGCAGCCCGGTGAAGGCTGCGTGACAGAAGCCCAGCTCCAAACCGAAATGCTCCCCGGCCCAACCGCAGAATAACGACACACAGCCCCCCACATCCAGCAGCCCCACCAGTACCGTAAAGCACATCACAAAGCCGCATACATTCATCAGCGAGCTTACCGACTGCTTCACCGCCTCCGACAGCGCTTGACTTATGTAAACCGAATCCAGCTGCACCGGCTGGATTTCCCGGCAGTAGTCTCGCCGCCTGAAGAAGAGCCCGGTAAGCAGGGCGGAGAGGATGTGGATGCCGTAGAGGAAGAAGCCGGCGGCGCTGCTGTGAAAGGCCCCGGCGCCCACGGCGCCTATGATAAAGGCGGGGCCGGAATTGTTGCAGAAAGCCAGCAGCCGCTCCCCCTCCTTTGCCGTAACAGCTCCGCTGCGCTCCATGTCGGCGATGTAGGCGGCCCCAAGGGGGTAGCCCCCGGTGAGGCCGATAAAGAGGGCGGAGGCCCCGGCCCCGGAGATGCCGTAGATACGGGAGGCCGCCGGTGCCAGCAGCCTGCCCAGAAAGCCGGGAAGGCCCAGGCGGTTGAGAAGCCCCGAGAGGACGAAAAAGGGAAAGAGGGAGGGGAGGATCAGCTCCAGGCAAAGCTCCAGGGCATAGCGGCAGCGCTCTATCACCTGGGCGGAGGCCAGGGCCAGAGCAGCAAAGCCGCAGATGCATATCAGCAGGGACAGACGATTTTTCATATAGGGGCACCTCCTTGTCCATGTATCAAGTTATGAGCCGGGGCATAGATATATACGGAATCGAGGTGTTGCCGGTGAAAAGCATAAAGGAGCTGCCCCAGGAGCTGACGGAGCGGCTGGAGCTGCCGGATGAGGCTCTTCTGGGGGCGGTAAAACTCACGGTCACCGGCGGACGGCGGGCGGTAGTGGAAAACCATAGGGGCGTTCTGGAGTATGGGGAGGAGCGGATAGTGATATCCGCCGGCCGGGGAAAGCTGAGCATAGGCGGTTCAGGGCTGGGAATAGAGGCAATGAACCGCCGGGAGCTGCTGATAAGGGGCCGTATACAGACTGTGGAGTGGGAATGATATGGGCAGAATATATGAAAAACTCAGGGGCAGGCTGCGCATAGAGGCCTGCGGGGCCTATGTGGAGGGCCTCTTGAACGCCGCCGCTCTGGAGGCGGTGGAGCTGTGGGACATTGAGTGCGTAGATGACTATACTCTGCGCCTGAACGTATACGAGCCGGACTATCCCCGGCTCCAGGCGCTGGGAGAGAAATGCATGTGCGAGCTGAAGGTCCTCAGCGCCCGGGGCGGCAGCCGGGACAGAAAGCTTATAAAGCGGCGCTGGGGGCTTCTGGCATTTCTGCTGGCCGGGGCTCTGCTGCTGTTTGTCTCCTCGCTGTTTGTCTGGGAGATAGAGGTGGTGGGCAACGATAAACTGAGCCGGGGCCAGATACTCCGGGCCCTGTCCCGCAGCGGGGTGGACCTGGGAGCTTACAGATATTCCATATCCGCCGACCTGGTACGCAGCAGTATGATGCAGCAGCTGCCGGAGCTGGGCTGGATGACGGTGAATATAAACGGCTCCCGGGCCGTAGCGGTGATAGTGGAGCGGCAGGAGAAGCCGGAGATATATGCCCAGAGCGACCCGGCGGATATAGTGGCGGCGGAGAGCGGGATAATAAAGCGCATGTCCGTGGAAAACGGCAAGCCGGTGGTAAAGCAGGGTGATTCGGTGCTGGAAGGTGAACTGCTGGTGAGCGGAGTGATGGACTCACTGAGTAACGGCAGTAAATTTGTCCGGGCCAAGGCCAAGGTCCTGGCGGATACCTGGCACGAGCTCAGCGCCGTCTGCCCCGTCCGGGAGGAAGTGAAGGAGCCGGGACTTTTGAGCCATAGCCGCTTTGCCCTGGTATTTGGAAAAAGACGCATAAATCTTTATTTTGATAGTGGAAAAGCTATTGACGGATGTGATAAAATCATTCATGAATATAAACTGGGCGTGGAGGGGCTTTTTGCCCTGCCGGTCACCCTGGTGCGGGAGGAGCTCATCCCCTATGACACGGAGCTTCAGCAGGCCTATGACAGGGAGGCCATGGCGCAGCAGCTGGAGAAAGAATTGCTGGAAGACGTGGAGGGGGAAGTGCTGAGCCAAAGCTTTTCCCAGGGGGAAAGCGGCGGAACCTATGTGCTGACTCTCCGCAGCCATTGCCTGGAAGACATAGCCCTGGCCGTGGATATGCCCGGCTGAGAAAGGAATACACATGATAGATAAGACCATCGAAGTGGAAAGAATGGAGCACGTCATCAGCGTCTTCGGCTCCTTTGACCAGAACCTGCGCATCATCGAGACGGAGCTGGGAGTGAAGGTGCTGGATAGGGACGACATGATTCACATCTGCGGTGAGGCGGAGGATGTTATGCTGGCGGAGAAGGCCATCAACGGTCTGCTGACCCTGGCGGCCAAGGGCGAGAATATAGACGCCCAGAACGTGCGCTATATCATCAAGCTGGTGAAGGACGGCAAGGAGACCAAGATAAGCGAGCTGGCCGGGGACGTCATATGCATCACCGCCAAGGGCAAGCCTATCAAGCCCAAGACCCTGGGCCAGAAGAACTACTGCGACGCCATTGCAAACAACACCATAACCCTGGGCATAGGCCCGGCGGGCACCGGCAAGACCTACCTGGCGGTGGCTGCCGCCGTGGCGGCCTTCAGGGCGGAGGAGGTCAACCGAATCATCCTCACCCGCCCGGCGGTAGAGGCGGGGGAGCGCCTGGGCTTTCTCCCCGGGGACCTGCAGAGCAAGGTGGATCCATACCTGCGCCCCCTGTACGACGCCCTCTTCGACATGCTGGGGGCGGACACCTACCAGAAGTACCTGGAGCGGGGCAACATCGAGGTGGCCCCCCTGGCCTATATGCGGGGCCGTACTTTGGACGACAGTTTTATAATTTTGGATGAAGCCCAGAACACCTCCCGGGAGCAGATGAAGATGTTCCTCACCCGTATCGGCTTCGGCTCCAAGGTGGTCATCACCGGGGACATCACCCAGATAGACCTGCCCGAGGACAAGACCAGCGGACTTAAAGTGGCCATGAAGGTGCTGGAGGGCATTGAGGATATCGCCATTTGCACCCTCACCGGCTCCGACGTGGTGCGCCACCGCCTGGTGCAGAAGATAATCGAGGCCTATGAGGTCTATGACAAGAAAAATCCCCAGCAGACGCCGGTGAAGAAGGCCCCACCCAAGAGATACAGAAAGGGATAATACCATGGAGCACGAGATATACGTCAGCCGGGAAGTGAAGAACCTGGGCCACAGGGAGGCCGCCGCCCTTATAAAGAAGGCCGCCGCCCTGGCCCTGGAGGCCGAAGGCGTGGACAGGCCCTGCATCATAAGCGTTATGTTAACTGACGAGGAGGGCATACATTATGTCAACCGGGAATTCCGCAATGTGGACGCCCCCACGGACGTGCTGAGCTTTCCCCAGAACGAGCTTCAGCCGGGGCATTTTGACGCCGATGCCTGCGAGCGGGACATGGACACCGGGGCGGTGCTGCTGGGGGATATGATGATATCCCTGCCCCGCTGTGAAAAGCAGGGGGAGGAATACGGCCACGGCTTCAAGCGGGAACTGATGTATCTCACAGTCCACTCTGTGCTGCACCTGCTGGGCTACGACCATGTGGACGAGGGCGAGATGAAGTCCCAGATGCGCCGTAGAGAAAAAGCCATAATGGGCGATGAAACTTGAGACAGGAGAAAAAACATATGACAAAATCGGCAATGATAACCATCTGCGGCAGGCCCAACGTGGGCAAGTCCACCCTGACAAACTCCCTGGTGGGGGAGAAGATAGCCATAGTCTCCAACAAGCCCCAGACCACCAGGAACCGCATAACCGCCATAGTTAACCGGGGGGATACCCAGTTCGTGCTCATGGACACTCCGGGCTTCCACAAGCCCAAGAACCGCCTGGGGGACTACATGGTGAACCTGGTGAAAGAGAGCGTAGCGGATGTGGACTGCGTGCTGCTGCTCATTGAGCCGGTGGCCAGCCCCGGGCCCCAGGAGCTGGCGCTGATAGAGCGTCTGGGCCAGGTGGGAGCCCCCGCTCTGCTGGTGATAAACAAGATAGACACTGTTGACAAGGCAAGGCTTTTGGAGGTCATGGCAGCCTACAGCGGTCTTTATAAGTTCGACGCCATCCTGCCCATCTCTGCCCGCACGGGAGAGGGCGTGGAGGAGCTTATGGCGGAGCTGGAGAAATATGCCCAGGAGGGGCCCCATTTCTTCCCCGACGACATGATAACCGACCAGCCGGAGCGGCAGATCTGCGCCGAGCTGGTGCGGGAGAAACTGCTGCGCTGCCTTGATAAGGAAATACCCCACGGCACCGCCGTGGAGGTCACCAAATTCTCCGAGCGGGACAGCGGCATCATAGATATCGAAGTCACCATCTACTGCGAGAAGGAGAGCCATAAGGGCATCATCATCGGCAAGAAGGGCGCCATGCTGAAAAAGATAGGGGAGCTCTCCCGCGGGGATATAGAGGCCTTTATGGGGGCTAAGGTCTATCTTCAGACCTGGGTAAAGGTGAAGGAGAACTGGCGGGACTCCATGGCCCAGCTGAGAAACTTCGGCTTCACCGAGCAATAAGGGACGAGCCGGAGCATTCATAAAAATTTTCCCAGCTTTAATGCCTCTGACTTTGCAGATAATAAAGGCAGAGGTGGTAATATGAAGAACGACCCCATCTGGCGGGCTTTCAGCCAAACCGGGGACCCGGTGTATTATCTGCTGTATAAGGCCGCCCATAAAGCGGAGAGAAAGAGAGCCGCCCAAAACATAGACCGGCCGGGGCAGGACCAGCCCCAGGCCCGCTGCTGAGAGGGGTACATAGATGTTTACGACAACAAACGCCCTGGTGCTGAGGGAAGTGCGTTATAAGGAGGCCGACCGCATCCTTACCCTGCTTACTTCCACCGAGGGCAAGATAAGCGTGAAGGCCCGGGGAGCCCTCAGGAAGGGCAGCCGCATGGCCGCCGCCACCCAGCAGCTCACCTACTCGGAGCTGACCCTCTTTGGGAATCGGGGGAAGTGGACAGTGAACGAGGCGGTGATAAAGGAGCCCTTCACCGGGCTGCGGGCAGATATGGAAAACTTTGCCCTGGGCTGCTATTTTGCCGAATGCCTGGAGTCCCTCAGCGTGGAGGACCAGCCGGACCCGGCTCTTTTGCAGCTGGGCCTGAACTCTCTCTACGCCCTCAGCAACAGGTTGTACAGCCCGGAGCAGATAAAAGCCGCCTTTGAACTGCGGCTGATGTGTCTTGCGGGCTACGAGCCGGAGCTGAAAAGCTGCCGTGTCTGCGGGGCTGAAGAGCCTGAAGAGCCGGTGTTGAAGCTGTATGAGGGCTTCGTGTGCTGCCGCCGCTGTGACGGCGGGAAGGGGGACTACGCCCGGCTCTGCCCGGACTCCCTGAGAGCCCTGCGTTATATCGCCTCCGCCCCGGCAAAACAGCTATTTTCCTTCCGGCTTTCAGAAACGGCCCTGGAGCGGCTGAGTTCCGCTGCGGAAAGATACCTGCTGGCTCAGACGGAGCGCCAGTTCCATACCCTGAACTACTGGAAAAATATACGTATAAGATAAAAGGTACACTGCCATGAGTTTTTTTGAAAAATCCCTAGTGACTCTGGAGCTGCCCGCCGTGCTGGATATGCTGGCGGCGGAAGCCGTGGGGGACACTGCCAAGGAACAGGCCCGGGAGCTGAGTCCCTCCACCGACGCCGCCACTGTGCGCCGCCGCCAGGAGGAGACCGGCGCCGCCAAGACCATGATGGTGGTTCGGGGCAGCCCCAGCTTTTCCGGGGTCAAAGACGTGAGAGCCTCCCTGGCCCGGGCTGACCTGGGGGGAGCCCTGAATACCCGGGAGCTGCTGGATATCGCCCGGGTGCTCCAGTGCGCCCGGCTGGTGCGGGGCTATATAGCCGAGGACAGCGTGGGCAAGACCCCCATCGACCACCTCTTCTATGCCCTCCATGCCAATAAGTTTTTGGAGGAGAAGATAACGACCTCCATCAGCGGCGAGGACGAGATAGCCGACGGAGCCAGCCCGGAGCTGGCCAATATCCGCCGCCAGATGCGGGCGGCCGCCGCCCGGGCAAGAGACAGCCTGCAAAAGCTCATCTCCTCTCCCAGCTATGCCAAGGTATTGCAGGAGCCCATAATCACCATGCGCCAGGACAGATATGTGGTGCCGGTAAAGGCGGAGCACAAGGGCGCTGTCCCCGGTTTGGTCCATGATATCTCCGCCTCGGGAGCCACTTTGTTCATCGAGCCCATGGCGGCGGTGAAAGCCAACAACGAGCTGCGGGAGCTCTCCGCCAAGGAGAAGCTGGAGATAGAGCGCATCCTGGCGGAGCTCTCCGCTGACTGCGCCGAGCACCGGGACGACATCTCCTCGGACTTTGAGATACTGGTGCGCCTGGACCTTATCTTTGCCAAGGCCAAGCTCTCCTATAAGCTCAACTGCCAGAGCCCTTCTATGGAGGGCAAAGGCATAGTCCTGCGCCGGGCCCGGCACCCCCTGCTGGACCAGGCCAAGGCGGTGCCCATCAGCCTGGAACTGGGGGACAGCTTCGATACCCTGGTGATAACCGGCCCCAACACCGGCGGCAAGACCGTGTCCATCAAGACCATAGGCCTGCTGGCCGCCATGAACCAGTGCGGCCTCCATATCCCCGCCGACGACGGCAGCAATCTCCCGGTGTTCAGCCACATCCTGGCGGATATAGGCGACGAGCAGAGCATAGAGCAGAACCTCTCCACCTTCTCCGCCCATATGAGCAATATAGTTAACATAATATCCGAATGTGACGACAGCTCCCTCATCCTCTTTGACGAGCTGGGGGCGGGCACAGACCCCACGGAGGGGGCGGCTCTGGCGGTGGCAATAATAGAGTATTGCCGCCGGAAAGGGGCGATGATAGCCGCCACCACCCACTATGCGGAGCTGAAGGTCTATGCCACCAACGAGGCGGGGGTACAGAACGCCTCCTGTGAATTCGACGTGGAGACTCTCCGGCCCACTTACCACCTGCTGGTGGGCATACCCGGCAAGTCCAACGCCTTTGCCATCTCCCGGCGCCTGGGCCTGGGGGAGGATATAATAGAGGATGCCAGGAACCGGGTGAGCAGTGACAGCGCCAGCTTTGAGGCCACCATAGAGAAGCTGGAACAGACCCGGCTGCTGCTGGAGAAGGACAGGAACGAGGCGGCGGCAAAGCTCCGGGAGGCCCAGGAGAGCGCAAAGAAAGCAGCCTTTTTGAAAGCGGAGCTGGAGGTGCGCCTGGACAAGGCGGATATCAAGTCCCGCCGGGAGGCGGAGCGCATTATCCAGGAGGCCAGGGACACTGCGGAAGAGGTGTTCCGGGAGCTGGACGATATGCGGAAAAAGGCCAACGAGCAGGAGGATGTGCAGCAGATAAACCAGGCCCGCTCCCAGCTGCGCCGGAAGCTGAACCTCTCGGAAGAGGCCCTGAAAAAGGACGATGTGGAGAAGCTGCCGGAGAAGAAGTCCTCCAGACCGGTAAAAGTGGGGGATACGGTGCAGATAAAGTCCATGGGCATAAAAGCTGAGGTGCTCTCCATCTCTTCCGACAGAGTTCTCAGCCTGCGGGCTGGTATAATGAACGTAAGCGCCAAGGAGGACGAGGTGCTGCTGCTGGAGGGCCAGAGCGCCGCCAAGGCAAAGAGCGCCCCGAAAGCCGCCCCGGCTCAGCTGCGCACTGCCGCCGTGCCCTCGGAGCTGGATATCCGGGGCATGGAGAGCCTGGAAGGCGTACTGGCGGCGGAGCGGTATATCGACAGCGCCGTCATGGGTAAGCTGAAAACCGTCACCATCATCCACGGCAAGGGAACGGGGGCATTGAGAGCTGCCGTGCAGCAGATGCTGAAGAAAAATAAAAGCGTAAAATCCTTCCGCCTGGGAAGATTTGGCGAGGGAGAGGCGGGAGTCACTGTTGTCGAACTTAAATAAAAATTGGCGCAGCGGTGAAAAATAAATGGTGAAAATACTGAAAGCACTGAAAGCTGTTGACGATTTGGTCAAAATTTGATAAATTAAACTGGCAATATCGTTATGAAATAAGGAGTGGCAAGTATGATAACCAAAGAAGTAGTCATCAAGAATCAGGTAGGTCTTCATGCCCGGCCAGCGACTTTCTTCATTCAGAAAGCCAACGAGTTTAAGAGCAGCATCTGGGTGGAGAAGGAAGAGAGACGTGTGAATGCAAAGAGCCTCCTGGGCGTGCTTTCACTGGGTATCGTCAAGGGAACGACCATCAACATCATTGCCGACGGCGCTGATGAGGATGCGGCCATTGCAACATTGTCCGAGCTCATTGATTCCGATTTCAATGAGTGATCTGGCCAACAGATAAAAAACAGGCGCGTGTTAAGCACGCGCCTGTTTTTGTAGGGCCCCGCCGCTCTGTGGAGATGAGGAAATGAAAAAGGAAAACTTAGCAATAATAGAGATGCTCATATGCGCCACCCTGTGGAGCATGGCCGGCATATTCATGAAGCTGCTGCCCTGGAACGGTTTTGCCGTGGCGGGCCTGAGGAGCCTTATAGCCGGGCTCACCATTGCCGCCTACATCCTTATAAAGGGCATGCATATCATCATCAACCGCCGCACGGTCATAACCGGCGTGTTTACAGCCTGCGTGTACACCTGTTTTGCCGTGGCAAATAAACTGACCACCGCCGCCAATGCCATCGTTCTGCAATTCACCTCCCCGGTGTTCATCGTCATCTTTTCAGCCCTTATCCTGAAAAAACGTATACGCCGCAGCGACGCCCTGGTGGTGTGCTTCACCCTGGCGGGAATCGCCCTGTTCTTCTTCGACCAGCTTCAGCCCGGCTATATCCTGGGCAACTTTGTGGCCATTGCCGCAGGCATGTTCATGGCTGGGATGTTCATGGCTGTGGGAGAGCTGGAGGGGGAGCAGCGTTTTTCCGGCATCCTGATAGGCCAGAGCCTCACCTTCCTGGTGGGCATGCCCTTCGTCATAGCCACAAGGCCGGAGTTCACCCTGGTATCCACTCTGTCCATCCTTATCCTTGGCGTGTTCCAGTTGGGCATCTCCTATGTGCTGTACGTGGAGTCCTCCAAGTACTGCCCGCCTCTTGCCTGCTGCCTGCTGGGAGCTGCCGAGCCTCTGCTCAACCCTGTCTGGGTGCTTATATTCGACGGGGAGCGCCCCGGCATCTTCGCCCTTATAGGCGGCGTCATCGTTGTGGTCTCCATCACCCTCTGGTGCATCTTCGGCCAGGAGAAAAGTGCGGAGGAAACCGCAGCGCCTGCCGGAGAGCCAGGTTTACATAATCAATAAGAGGTTAACATAATGCTGGAAACCCTGAGAGAAAAAGCCAATAATCTGCCCCTGCTCCCCGGCGTGTATATCATGCTGGATGACAAGAGCCAGGTCATATATGTGGGCAAGGCCAAAAAACTGAAAAACAGGGTCAGCAGTTATTTCCACGGGGAGCACCTGCCCAAGGTGCAGGCCATGGTAGACAAGGTGGCGGACTTCAACGTCATTGTGGCCGGCAGCGAGTTTGAGGCCCTGGTGCTGGAAAACTCCCTGATAAAGCGGCACAAGCCACGCTACAATATCCTGCTGAAGGACGACAAGGGCTACCCCTTCATTCGCATGGACCTGCGGGAGGAGTACCCCTCCATGAGCCTGTCCAACAAGGCGCTGAAGGACGGGGCAAAATATTTCGGACCCTTTGGGGGGCGCAGCCAGAGCCGGAACGTGATAAGCACCATCAGCAAAGCTCTGCTGCTGCCGGACTGCTCCCGTAAGTTCCCCCGGGACATAGGCAAGGAGAGGCCCTGCCTGAACTACCACATGGGCAGCTGCCTGGGCTGGTGCCTGAAGGACAGCGACGCCCAGGACTACCGCCGCCGGACCATGCAGGCCGCCCAGATACTGGAGGGCAAGGGCGAAGAGCTCATGGAGGAGCTGAGAGCTCAGATGGAGCAGGCGGCGGAAGAGCTGCGCTTTGAGAAGGCTGCGGAGTTTCGGGACCGGCTCCGGGCTGTGGAGAACCTCTCCAACCGCCAGCGGGTCATAGCCACCGCCTTTGCCGATACCGACGCCATAGGCTTCTGCCGTGGAGCAAAGAGCTGCTTTACCGTGCTGCACTTTGTAAACGGGGACTTGGTAGGCAAGGACACGGAGATGATGGACGAGCCCCTGGAAGATGACAGCGAGGCTGTCTCCGACCTGGTGCGCCAGTACTATACCGCCCACAGGGGAGGCTGGCCCAAGTCCATTCTGCTGCCCTGCAAGATAGAGGACCGGGAGGACCTGGAGGAGCTGCTGAGCCAGTGCTCCGGCCGGAGGATATATATCGAGACGCCCCAGCGGGGGGAGCGGATGCGCCTTATAGAGAGCGCCGCCCTCAATGCCCGGGAAGAGATACAGCGGCGCACTACCGCCGCCCAGCGCCGCTCCAAGACTCTGGAGTGGCTGCAAAAGACCCTGGAGCTGGACGAGTTCCCCCAGCGGATAGAGGCCTTCGACATCTCCAACCTGGGCTCTACGGGCATCGTGGCGGCCATGACGGTGCATGTGGAGGGCAGGCCCTTGAAGAAGGCCTACAGGAAATTCCGTATCCGGGACCTGGAGATGCAGGACGACTATGCCAGCATGTACCAGGCGGTGTACCGCAGATTCAAGCACTATGCGGAGGGGGACGAGCGCTTTGCCCCTCTGCCGGAGCTGCTGCTCATCGACGGCGGGGACACCCATGCCGCCGTGGCTGTGCAGGCCCAGCGGGACCTGGGGCTCTATGTGCCCACCTTCGGCATGGTGAAGGATGACCGGCACCGCACCCGGGCCCTCATAAGCCCGGAAGGCCAGGAGATAGGCATCAGCCAGAACCAGGCGGTGTTTTCCCTTATAGGCGGCATCCAGGAGGAGACCCACCGCTTTGCCATAGAGTACCAGCGTTCGCTGAGAAGCGAGAGCTACGGCTCCACCTTGGACAAGATACCCGGCGTGGGAGACAAGCGGAGAAATGAACTGATAAAGTATTTTAAGTCCGTGAAGGCCATTAGGGAGGCAAGCCTGGAGCAGCTGAAGCTGGTAGTGCCCAGGAATACCGCCCAGGCGGTGTACGACTACTTCCACAGCGGGAAGGAGACAGACAAATGAGAGTGATAAGCGGCCTGGCCCGGGGCAGGAAACTTAAGACCCCGGATAATTACGATATCCGCCCCACAACAGACAATGTGAAGGAGTCCCTGTTCAATATCATCCAGTTCGATATAGAGGGACGCCGGGTGCTGGACCTCTTTGCCGGCACCGGCCAGTTGGGTATAGAGTGCCTGAGCCGGGGGGCAGAGAGCGCCGTGTTTACCGACGAGAGCCGGGAGGCAGTGAAGATAGTACGGGAAAATCTGAAAAACTGCGGCTTTACCGCCACAGTGCTGCAGCAGGACGCCATAAGTTTTTTAAGTGGCTGCGGCAGCTTCGACCTGATTTTTGTGGACCCTCCCTATGATTCCCAGCTTTACCAAAGCGTGCTGGAAACCATCAATTCCGTTGACATATTGTCGGATGGTGGTATAATAGTCTGCGAATCACGCAGAGAAAATACTCTCCCGGAAATGCGTCCTCCCTACAGGAAGCGAAAGGAATACAACTACGGCCGGGTAAAACTGACTCTGTATATCAAGGAGACAAACTGATGTCGATCGCTATCTGTCCCGGCAGCTTTGACCCCATAACTCTCGGTCATCTGAATATAATTCGCCGCACCAGCCGCATATTCGACCGGGTGGTGGTGTGTGTGATGTATAATTCCAGCAAGACCTCCCCCATGTTTACCGTGGAGGAGCGGCTGGATATGGTAAGAAGAGTAGTGGCAAAATACCCGAACGTGACGGTGGACAGTTCATCAGGCCTCCTTGCAGAATATGCAAGACAGTTCGACGGGGCCGTTGTGGTGAAGGGACTGAGGGCCGCCTCGGACTTTGAATATGAGTTCCAGATGAACCTTATCAATAAGAAGATCAACCCGGAGATGGAGACGATGTTTCTCACCTCCAGCGGGAAATACACCTTCCTCAGCTCCTCGGTGGTGCGGGAAATGGCCAGATATGACGGAGATTTGAAGGGCCTGGTGCCTGACGAGATAATTGATGATATAAGAGAGAAAGCCAAGCAATGGAGGATGCGCTGAAATGGATGGCAACAGAGATGTTCTTGAACTGCTGGATATGCTGTACGCTATGGTGACCGACGCCTGGGGCGTGCCCCTGGGCAACGACAAGTGCATAATCGAGCGGGAAAAAGCCGTTGGGCTTATAAACGACATCAAGGCCAGCCTGCCCAGCTCCGTGGCGGAAGCTCAGCGCCTGGTTGCCGCCAGAGACGAATTTATAGGTAATGCCAAGCGGGAGGCAGAGGCCCTGCGGAAAAACGCAGAGGAACAGGCCCGCATGATGGTGGAGGAACAGGAGATCGTCCGCGTGGCCAAGGCCAAGAGCAGCGAGATGCTCTCTTCTGCGGAGGCCAAGAGCAAAGAGCTGCGCCGTGTGGCCAGCCAGTATGTGGACGATATAATCCGCCAGACGGTGGAAAATCTTAACAGCGCCCTCAGCACCGTGCAGATGGCCCAGTCCTCCTTCAGGAGCCTTGGGGGAGTGAAGGAAAAAACCGCCGCCCCCCAGCCTCAGCAGCAGGAGCAGCCCCAGATCCAGAGCCAGGAGCAGCCCAGAACTGCCGGAGGCAAAATCATTATCGAGCAGCGCAGAAGCGACGAGTGAGGGCTCGTAAACTACATATTGGATAGAAAGTTCCGGCGCCGGACACTATATTGTGTCCGGCGTTTTTTTGCACATTTTAGAAGAAATGACGCAAGAAAAAGTCAAAATTTAACAAAAAGTTTCACTTGATTTTTCCTTTTGCGCCCCCTATAATGTAAATGCGAAGTGGTTAAAAGTGGGGAGAAATGGCGCTGTTTCCCACTGAGAGGAGGCAAAGTGCATGACAGGTGAATACCAGCATTCCCTTGACAGCAAGGGACGCCTGTTCATCCCTGCAAAACTCAGGGACGAACTGGGGGAAGTTTTTTATATCACCTTGTCCATGGACCGCTGCCTCTGCGCCTATAGCGGCGAGAACTGGCAGGCCTTTTCCGATAAGGTAAACTCCATGCCCTATGTGAAGCAGAGAAAGATGCGGCCCCTCTTTGCCCATGCCGCCCGCTGCGAGCTGGACAGCCAGGGCCGGGCTCTGATCCCCCAGAACCTGCGGGACTATGCAGGACTGACAAAAGCGGTGACTGTGGTGGGCTGCAACAACCATGCGGAGCTTTGGGACAGCGACAGCTGGAGCGAGATATTCCGGCTGGAGACCACGCCGGAGAATATTGCCGCCGTTATGGAGGAACTGGAATTTTGAGCTATGAAGCCAAACATTTCTCCGTGCTGCTGAAAGAGTGCATAGAGAATCTGAATATCAAGCCGGAAGGTACATACCTGGACGGCACCTTGGGCCTGGGGGGACATTCTTATGAGATAGCCTCCCGGCTCACTACGGGCCGCCTTGTGGGCATAGACAGGGACGAGACCGCCATTGAAAGGGCGGGAAAGCGTCTCGCTCCTTTTGGAGACAAAGTGAGCCTGGTCCATGGTAACTTCTCCGACGCCGCAGCCATATTGGACGGCCTGGGCATAGAGGGCGTGGACGGCATGCTCTTTGACCTGGGCGTGTCCTCGCCCCAGCTGGACGAAGCGCAGCGGGGCTTTTCTTATATGGCGGACGCAGCTCTGGACATGCGCATGGACGGGAGCGACAGCCTCAGCGCCTATGAGGTGGTGAACCTCTGGGAGGAGAACCGTCTCAACCGCATCCTCTGGGACTACGGCGAGGAGCGTTATGCCCGACGCATCAGCCGGGCCATAGTGGAGAGACGGGAGAGAAAGCCCATAGAGAGCACTTTGGAACTGGTGGAGATCATAAAGGGCGCCATGCCAGCCGCCGCTCTCAGGGAAAAGCAGCACCCGGCAAAGCGCAGTTTTCAGGCCATACGCATAGCGGTAAACGACGAGCTGGGGGCTATATCCGCTATGATGGAGACTGCCCCGGACAAGCTCAATAAGGGCGGGAGGCTCTGCATCATAAGCTTCCACTCCCTGGAGGACAGGATAGTAAAGGCGGGGATAGCCGCCAGAGAAAACGGCTGCACCTGTCCCAGGGAAGCCCCAATATGCACCTGCGGCTTTGTACAGACCCTGAAGAGCATATCCAGAAAGCCTATTCTGCCCGGCCCGGAGGAGCTGGAGATCAATCCCCGCTCCCGCAGCGCTAAGCTCAGAGTGGCGGAAAGGGTGTAGCATGAAAACAGGACTCAGCGGGCTCCTTTTCAGATTCATATGTATCGGCTTTTCTCTGTGCCTTTTGGTGGGAGCTCTGATGGGCTCCATTGAATTGGCCAGGCTCAACGAAGAGCTGACGGCTCTGGAACAGGAGCTTGAAGAACTCAAAGACGAGCAGCGCATCCTTCAGGCAAAATATGAATCAAGCATGAGCCTGGAGGAGCTGGAGCGCTATGCCAAAGAGGAACTGGGCATGCAGACGCTGAAGCCCAGCCAGATATTCTATATTGATTTGGGATAATATGCATGAGCTGCCGGAGGCTGAATATATTTGAAATATATTCCGTCAAGGGGGCGATGCCATGTCAGCGGATACCAGACCTGGGAGACTAAGACCCGGTCCCAGCAGACAGATGCTCCGCCGCAGCCTGTTTTTAATGGCAGTTTGCGGTATAGGGGCATTTATCATTTTACTGGGACGTTTGTATCAGCTCCAGATAGTAGACCATGAAAAGTACGAGAGCATGGCCATAGAGCAGCAGCTGCGCTCTGTGCCCAGCTCCGCTATGCGCGGGGTGATATACGACACCAACATGAATACCCTGGCGGTGAGCGCCTCGGTGGACAACGTGTACTTGAGCCCTGCGGAAATAGAGATGTATGGGGAAGACCGGGAGCTCATTGCCCGGGGCCTGTCGGAGATACTGGATATAAGCTACGACGAGATATACGAAAAGACGAGGCAGAAGGGCAGCTGGTACGTCACTGTCGCCCGGAAGCTGGAGCAGGACAAGGCGGACGAGGTGCGGGCCTTCAAGACGGAGAACGGTCTTTGCGGCGTGCGCCTGGAGACGGACACCAAGAGATATTACCCCAACTCCTCTCTGGCCTGTCACCTGATAGGCTTCGTGGGTACGGACAACTACGGCCTGGAGGGGATAGAGGCCCAATATAACGAGGCCCTCTCCGGCAGCCCGGGCAGGACCGTGAGGGCCACCAACGCTCTTGGCACGGAGCTGCTTTTCTCCCAGTTCGAGGAATATTACCCCGGGGAGGACGGCTACGACCTGGTGACCACCATAGACGCCAGCATCCAGTACTATGTGGAAAAGCACCTGAAGCAGGCGGTGGAGGACTACGATATCCAAAACGGCGCCGGAGCCATAGCCATGGATGTGAACACCGGGGAGATACTGGCCATGGCCTCTCTGGGAAACTACGATCTGAACGACTTCCTGGCTGTCAGCGACGAGGATATGGAGCTGATAAACTCCGCCTCCGACCAGGAGGAGAAGGCCCGGCTCTTAAGCGAGGCCCAGACCCGGCAGTGGCGGAACAAGGCCCTGTCCGACACCTATGAGCCCGGCTCCACCTTTAAGATAATCACCCTGTCCATGGCCCTGGAAGAGGGGGCCGTGAGTCTGGAGGACAGCTTCTACTGCCCCGGCAGCGTAAATGTAATAGGCCGCACAAGTCCCATACGCTGCTGGAAGACCCAGGGCCACGGCAGCCAGACTCTCACCCAGGCGGCCCAGCACTCCTGCAACGTGGCCTTTGTGAACATCGGCCAGAGGGTGGGGGCGGAACGCTTTTACGACTACTGCGAGGCCTTCGGCTTCCTGAATATGACGGGCAACGACGACGAGAACCTCACCGCCAAAACCGGCATTGACCTGGCAGGGGAGAGCGGCAGCATATGGTGGAGCAAAAACACCTTCTGCTCGGAGAAAAACCTCTCCCAGCTGGCGGCGGCCTCCTTCGGCCAGACCTTTACCATAACGCCTTTGCAGCTGATAACTGCCGTCAGCGCCTGCGTCAACGGGGGGGACCTGATGCAGCCCTATGTGGTGCGCCAGATGCTCAACCCCGACGGCAGCGTGGCCTATGAGCGCAGCCCCAAGGCGGTGCGCCAGGTGATAAGCGAAGAGACCAGCGCTCAGGTAAGGCAGATACTGGAGCAGGTGGTGGGCGACCCCAATGAGGGCACCGGCCGCAACGCCGCCGTGGCGGGCTACCGCATAGGGGGCAAGACCGGCACCAGCGAAAAGGTGAGCCTGGAGGCCCAGACCGGCCAGAAGGAATACATAGTCTCCTTCATAGGCTTCGCCCCGGCAGACGACCCGCAGATCGCCCTGCTGGTGTTTCTGGACACACCCTCCAACAAATCCGGCATCTACGTCAGCGGCGGACAGATGGCCGCCCCGGTGGTGGGAAACATGTTTGCCGATATTCTGCCCTATATGGGCATAGAGCCGGAGAAGGCGGAGGATGAAAATGGCGACGTATCGGCCCCGATGCTGCTGGATCTGGAGCTGGATGAGGCGGCAGATATCCTGGTCAATATGGGCCTGGACTACAGGACCATAGGTCAGGGGGACAAAGTTACCGGCCAACTGCCCCTGTCCGGGGAGAGCATAGCCCAGGGCAGCCGGGTGATCCTCTATCTGGGGGGAGCCCAGGTCTCTCCCAATATGGAGACGGTGCCGGACCTGGCGGGCCTGAGCTATGAGAGCGCCAGGGACCTGCTCTCGGGCCTGGGGCTGTTTATCAGCACCCGCAGCCAGGTGAGCGGCCTTGCCCAGCAGGTGGTGGGCAGCCAGAGTCTTGCAGCCGGGACCAAGGCGGACCACGGCTGCGTGGTAGAGGTGACCCTCATCGACGAGAACGAGTCTCTGCTGGGCAAGTATTGACCGAAAGGGACTTCTGGTATAAAATGTCATGGCACGGCCCGGAGGCCAAAGCCTTCGGAGGAAAACGGAGAATAACATGAAACTCAGAGAAATACTGAAAGATATAGATATAAGCGCCTGTACTGCCGATATGGATATGGAGATAAGCGGCATAAGCTACGACTCCCGGCATACCCGGCCCGGGGACCTGTTCGTGGCGGTGAAGGGATTGACGGTGGACGGACACAGGTTCATCCCAGCAGCCCTGGAAAAGGGGGCCGCCGCCATACTCTGCCAGGATGCGCCGGAGGAGGGTATACCCTGGGTACAGACTCCGGACTGCCGCTACGGCCTTGCCATATGCAGCCGGAACTTTTTCGGCGACCCTGCCGCTTCCATGAAGCTGATAGGCTT
This sequence comes from uncultured Oscillospiraceae bacterium, assembly GCA_944385125.1. Taxonomy (GTDB): domain Bacteria; phylum Bacillota; class Clostridia; order Oscillospirales; family Oscillospiraceae; genus Limivicinus. The sequence goes on along the minus strand of CALWVZ010000011.1, from coordinate 27,757 downwards.
TACCGGCACCAGCGGGAAAACCAGCTCCACCATACTCCTCAAGCATCTGCTGGAGGATGAGCTGGGGGCCAAGGTGGGCCTTATCGGCACCAACGGCAATATGATTGGAGATAAGCTCATCCACACCGAGTACACCACCCCGGAGAGCTACGAGCTGCAAAAGCTCTTTTGCGCCATGAAGGAGGCGGGCTGTACCCATGTGGTGATGGAGGTATCCTCCCATTCCCTGGCCCTGGAGCGGGTGGCGGGACTGAGATTCGACGTGGCGGTGTTCACCAACCTGAGCCAGGACCACCTGGACCTCCATGGGACCATGGAGGAATATGCCGCAGCAAAGAAGAAGCTCTTCTCCCAGTGCGCCGCCGCCTGCATCAACCTGGACGACAAGTGGGCGCAGTTCATGGCCCGGGACCTGAAGTGCCCGGTGACCACTTATTCGGCGGAGGTGAACGAGGCGGACATAATCGCAAAGGACATACGCCTCTCCGCCACCGGCGTCCGCTTTGCCGCAGTCCACGGCGGGGATATAGCTTTGGTGAGGCTGAATATCCCGGGAATGTTCTCGGTGCATAACGCACTGGGGGTCATAGCCGCTGCCGGCTGTCTTGGCATAGGTCTGGACAAATGCGCCGCCGCCCTGGCTACGGCCAAGGGAGTGAAGGGCCGCATGGAGCCGGTGCCCACCGACGGTGACTACTCCATAATAATCGACTACTCCCACAAGCCCGACGCCCTGGAGAATGTGCTGAAGACCCTGCGCCCGGTGACCAGGGGCAAGCTGATAGTCGTCTTCGGCTGCGGAGGGGACAGGGACAGACTGAAGCGGCCCATCATGGGAGCCATTGCCGCAGACAATGCGGATCTGGTGGTGGTCACCAGCGACAATCCACGCACCGAGGAGCCCATGGACATCATCAATGAGATAGTTCCGGGCCTCAAAAACCGGCACACTCCCTACAAAGTTATCTGCGACAGGCCCCAGGCCATTGCCTGGGCTATTGACAAGGCGGGCCCCGGTGATGTAATATTGCTTGCCGGGAAAGGCCACGAGGACTATCAGGTCGTGGGACATGAACGGGTCCATATGGATGAGCGGGAAATAGTGGCGGAGTACCTGAAAAAGAGAAGTACTGTGGGCTGACAGGGCCCTGAGTTTTGGAGTATGCGATGACGATAAAGCTTATAACTGCATTTGTTCTGGCTTTTCTGTTTGCCAGCGCTTTCGGAAAGTTCTATGTGGCCTGGCTGCGCAGGATAAAGGCCGGCCAGGAGATAAAGGAAAACGGCCCCACCTGGCATATGGGCAAGACCGGCACCCCCACTATGGGCGGTGTGATGTTCATCCTGGCCGCGGCGCTGGTCTGCCTCACCGTAGGTTTTGATGGCATGCTCAGAGGCGAGTTCGTAAATATTTTCATCATGCTTTTTGCCTGCGTATTCGGGGCGATAGGCTTCCTGGACGACTGGGAGAAGCTGGCCAAGAAGCAGAACCTGGGCCTGACCGCCAAGGCCAAGTTCCTGCTGCAGCTGGTGGCCTCCCTGGTCTTCGTGCTGCTGATGAGGCAGATAGGCTATGTGCGTCCCAACTTCTACCTCTTCTTTGTGGATAAGACCATATACATGCCGGAGTGGCTGTATTTTCTGCTCTCCTCCTTTATAATCGTAGGTACCGTGAACGCCGTGAACATCACCGACGGTATCGACGGCCTGGCCGCCGGCACCTCCATCCCAGTGTTCCTCTTCTTCGTGGCCATCACTCTGGTGTTTGGAGACGAGTTCGAGCAGATGGGCATCATGGCCTCCGCCATGATAGGCGGGCTCCTGGGCTTTCTTATTTATAACTTCAACCCGGCCAAATGCTTCATGGGAGACACCGGCTCCCTGTTTTTGGGGGGAATGATAGCCGCTCTGGCCTATGCCTACAATATGCCCTTTATGCTCATATCCCTGGGCTTTGTTTTCCTTATGGAGACGCTTTCCGACATAATCCAGGTGGGTTACTTCAAGCTCAGCCACGGAAAGCGGGTGTTCAAAATGGCCCCTTTCCACCACCATCTGGAGATGGGCGGCTGGACCGGCCACAAGTGGAAGGAAAAAGAAATTTTTACCCTGTTTACAGGAATATCTCTCCTTATGTCCGTCATATCATTTATTGTGGTGTGCAGACATTTTATGGGTCTATAAGATACTTGTGTTCGGGGAGGTGGGAACATGCGTTACGACAGCGCCCGCCTCTCCGATTTTTCTGCCCCGATCAAGAGGCGCAGAGCCAGCCTTGACGCCGGCTTTTTTACCACGGCGCTTATCCTTCTAACGGCAGGAGTGGTGATGGTCCTCTCCTCCAGCTATGCCAGAGCCTATTACGACCCCGGAGAAATCACCGGCGGCAACGGAGCCTATTACTTTGTACGGCAGCTGATCTTTGCTCTGCTGGGCCTGGGGGCCATGCTGCTGGCCTCCCGGATACCGATGGAGCTGTACAGGAAATATTCCCTGCATTTCATGGTCCTGACCATAGTGCTGCTGATGCTGGTGCCCATAATCGGCGTGAAGGCCAACGGCTCCCGCCGCTGGCTGGGCCTGGGGGGACTGACTCTTCAGCCTTCGGAGCTGGCAAAGCTGGCGGTCATACTGACTTTTTCCTCTATGATATGCCGTTTCCAGGGCAGGATGAAGAGTTTTAAATTCGGCATATTGCCCTTCTTGGGCGTCCTGGGGGGCATAGTGGGCCTGCTGATTCTGGAGCCCCATTTCTCCGCCTCCATAATAATCATAGCTATCGGCGGTGTGATGATGTTCCTGGGCGGCGTGGGCCTGGGCTGGTTCATTGCCGCCATAGGCTCGGCCCTGGGAGGCCTTGCGGTGCTGCTGACTTTTTTCCCCTATGCCTCCAGCCGCATCAGCACCTGGCTGGATCCCTTTTCCAGCCCCTCCGACGAGGGATACCAGATTGTCCAGTCCCTCTACTCCATAGGCTCCGGGGGACTCAGCGGCCTGGGCCTGGGGGGCAGCCGGCAAAAATTCTTATACTTGCCGGAGGAACATAACGACTTTATCTTCTCCGTGGTCTGCGAGGAGCTGGGCTTTATTGGGGCCGCTCTGATACTTTGTCTCTTTGCCCTGCTTATACTCAGAGGCTACTGGATAGCCCTCCACCAGAGGGACAGATATGACTTTCTTGTCTGTGCCGGCATAAGCACTCTGCTGGCCATACAGGTTTTTCTCAACGTGGCGGTGGTGACCAATCTGGTGCCCTGCACCGGCATATCCCTGCCGCTGTTCAGCTACGGAGGCACTGCGCTGCTCATCCAGCTCTTTGAGATGGGCATCATCCTCAGCGCCTCCAGAGACGTCTCATTGAAATAGAGAAAGGAAGACGGAACAATGAAATTCATCCTCACCTGCGGCGGTACCGCCGGACACATCAACCCCGCCCTGGCGGTGGCAGGGCGGCTGAAAGAGCTCATGCCCGACAGCCGGTTCCTGTTTTTGGGGGCCGAGGGCAAGATGGAGATGGACCTGGTGCCCAGAGAGGGCTATGAGATAAAACCTTTGAAAATAACCAATCTCAGCCGGGGCAAGAACATGGAGGCGGTGCTCCACAATATCGCCACGGTAAAGAACGTGGCAGCCTCCCACCACGAGGCGAAGCGTATAATCCGGGATTTCGCCCCGGACGCTGTTATCGGCACGGGGGGATATGTGTGCTTCCCAGTGCTCAAGGCGGCCTCCGAGCTGCACATACCCACCGCCGTCCACGAGAGCAATGCCGTCCCCGGACTTACCACCAAGCTCCTGGCCAGGGAAGTGGACAGGATAATGGTTGGCTTTGAGGAGAGCCGCCAGTACTATCCCAGACCGGAGAAGGTCTCCGTCACCGGCACGCCGGTAAGGGGGGAGTTCGCCGCATACACCAAGGCCCAGGCCAAGGCGGAGCTGGGTATACCTGAAAACGAAAAGTTGCTGCTGAGCGTGTGGGGCTCCCTGGGGGCCGGACATATGAACGGAATCATGACGGAGCTGATACCTATGCTGGACGGCTCTCAGAGCTTCAGGCTGCTCCATGCCGCCGGGAAGATGTACTACGCAGGGGTGACGGAAAAACTCAAAGAGACGGCTCCTGACATGGCTCAGAGGAAAGCTGAGGTGAGGGAGTATATCTTCGACATGCCCAGAGTCATGGCGGCGGCAGATCTGGTGATGTGCCGGGCCGGGGCTTCCACCATATCCGAGCTCAGCTACATGGCAAAGCCGGTGATAATGGTGCCCTCTCCCAATGTGACCAACCACCATCAGGAGCGCAACGCCCGGGTCCTGGAAAAGGCCGGCGGGGCCAAGGTGCTGCTGGAAGGGGAGTTCGACGCCGCCTCTCTGCTGGAGCTGGCGGAGGGCCTGCTGTCAGATGAGGGACAGCTGGAGTCCATGTCCGATGCGATGAAGTCTTTGGCTCTGCCCGACGCAACGGACAGGATATGCCGGATAATCCTGGACATGGTAAAGTAAGCCTGTATTAAAAGCAGAACATTTCCGCCCCCCTGTGCATAGGATAGCTTGATTTGAATGCACGGGGGGTTTTTCATGGATATATGGCACCTTGGAGGCGGAAACAGGCTGGAAGGCTCCTGCTTTGTGCAGGGCTCAAAAAATGCGTCTCTGCCCATCATAGCCGCCTCGATAATCAGTCCGGCGGCAACGGAGCTGCTGAACGTGCCCCAATTGAGGGACGTGGATGCGGCCCTGAGGATACTCAGGCACCTGGGCTGCACCGCCGAACAGTGGGGAGGAGAGGTATACATAGATTCCCAGGCCCTGTGCCGCAGCGAGATCCCCCACTCCCTCATGGTGGAGATGCGTTCCTCTGTGATATTCATGGGAGCGCTGATAGCCCGCTGCGGGGGAGCCAAACTCAGCTTGCCCGGAGGCTGCCAGCTGGGCAAGCGGCCCATCGACCTGCACCTGGCCGCTCTGAGGCAGATGGGGGCGGAGATAGAGGAGGCAGGGGGAGAGATAAACTGCCGGGCGGAAAAGCTCCGCGGCGAGAGGATAGCGCTGCCCTTCCCCAGCGTGGGGGCCACGGAGAACATCATGCTGGCGGCGGCCAGGGCGGAGGGCGAGACCGTGATACAGGGCGCCGCCAGGGAGCCGGAGATAGTGGCCCTACAGGAGTACCTGAGGGCCATGGGCCTGGAGGTGGCAGGAGCGGGCACGGAAAAAGTGTACATCGGGGGCTTCAGACCCGTAAAAGCGGTGAGCCACAGGATAATCCCGGACAGGATAGTGGCCTCCACCATAGCCTGCGCTGCGGCGGCTACTGGCGGAAATGTTGAAATGCGGGGGGTGGACCCGGCGCATTTTTCAACAGTTCTCCACTTCCTAAAATGTGCCGGCTGTGATATAATAAACTCTAATCGCAGTGTCCGGGTAAAAGCTCCGGCCAGACTGAAGGCTGTGGGCGAAGTTTCCACTGAGCCCTATCCGGGTTTCCCCACCGACGCCCAGCCGGTGCTGATGGCAGCTCTTCTAAAGGCTGAGGGCCGGACCGTGATAACGGAGAACATCTTTGAAAACAGATACCGCCAGGTGCCGGAGCTCCAGCGTCTGGGTGCGGATATAGCCGTGTCCGGCCGCCAGGCGGAGATCTGGGGAGTGGATTGCCTCCACGGCGCCGCCCTCACCGCTACCGACCTGCGGGGAGGTGCAGCCATGATAGTGGCCGCACTGGCCGCCAGAGGGGAATCCACCATATTTGACGACGGACACGTCACCCGGGGATATGAGCGCTTTGATATGCGTCTGCGCTCCCTTGGGGCAGATATTTATTTGGAATGCTGAAAGGATATGCCGATGGCAAGAAAAATCCATAAGAGAAAGGCCGCTGACAGCCCGGAGCGAATCAGCCTGTCCCAATATCTCAGCAGCTTCAGCGGTCCTATAGTGTTCTTTCTGGTGATAGTCACCACGATCTTCGTAATGAGTATCTTCTTCAGGATAACAAACATCCAGGTGGAGGGGAACACCCACTATACCGATGAGGAGATAATACAGGCCATAGATATCGAAGAGGGGGACAACCTCTTCTTCTTTGACCGCTTTTCCGCCTTGAGCCGGGTATTTGCAAAACTGCCCTACGTGGAAGAGGTTGCCGTTGAAAGAAGTCTGCCAAATAAGGTAATAATAACCGTGACGGAAAGTCAGGCCCTGGCTTATATCGCCCTGGGCGACGAGATGTGGAGCATAGACCACAGCTGCAAGGTGCTGGGCAAGGCCACAGAGGAGGAAATGGCGGACATGATAGCCATTGAGGGCATATCTCCCGGCACCCTCTTCATCGGAGAGACCATGCTCACCGAGGACAATGACACGGAGCTGGTGGAATATCTGGCCCAGGTCCTCTACCAGCTGGAGGCCAGGGACTTGTATCAGCAGGTGGAGAGCATCGACTTCTCCGACAAGTACAATGTGGTCTTCGACCTGGGAGATAAATACACCGTGAAGCTGGGCGGACCGGGGGATACCGAGTACAAGTTCGGCATGCTGGTGTCGGTCATGTCCCAGCTGCTGGAGGGCGACATAGGCATTATCGACCTTTCCGACGGGGCCACCGCCCATTTTCGGCCTATGTGAGACATAGATTACAATTTATTTACAAAAGTTTTCTGAAAAATGAAAAAAGCTATTGACTGTTGCAGAAAAATGTAATAAAATACTGCCATGATTCACAGATGTATTTTCGCATTTTATGTGACCTTAGAATAGAGAGGGAGGCAGAAGTATGGATTTCAAAGCTGAAGCGGGTCCTGAGAATGTTGTTACTATAAAGGTAGTTGGTGTCGGCGGAGCCGGCAACAATGTTGTAAACAGGATGGTCAAGGCCGGGACCCAAGGCGTTGAGTTCGTAGCCATCAATACAGACAGACAGGCTCTGGCGGTGTCCAACGCCGACCAGAAGCTTCAGATAGGTGAGAAAATGACCCGCGGTCAGGGCGCAGGCTCCGACCCGGAGATAGGCAAGCGCTCCGCAGAGGAGAGCCGCAACAACATAGCCAAGGCTGTGGAAGATGCGGACATGGTGTTCATCACCGCCGGTATGGGCGGCGGCACCGGCACGGGGGCGGCTCCCGTAGTGGCGGAGATAGCTAAGGACGCAGGCCTGCTCACCGTAGGCGTGGTGACCAAGCCCTTCAAGTTTGAGGGCAAGCGCCGCATGGACCAGGCCAACGCCGGCATCAAGGAACTGCTTGGCCGGGTCGACTCCCTGCTCATTATCCCCAACGACCGCCTGAAATTCGCCACCGACCAGAAAGTCACTCTGGCCAATGCCTTTGAGATAGCCGACGACGTGCTGCTCCAGGCAGTCACCAGCATCTCCAACCTGATAAAGAACACCGGCTTTATAAATCTGGACTTTGCCGACGTCAACTGCATCATGCGCAGCGCAGGCTTCGCCCACATGGGCGTGGGACATGCCGCCGGCAAGGGCAAGGCGGAGGAAGCTGCCCGTATGGCAGTTGCCAGCCCCCTGATGGAGACCTCCATCAACGGCGCCCACGGCGTGCTGATAAATATCACCGGCTCCGAGGACATGGACCTGGAGGATGTGGAGACCGCCGCCAGTCTGGTGCAGGAGGCCGCCCACCCCGACGCAAACATTATCTTCGGCGCCAGCTTCGACGACAGCCTGGAGGATGAGATCCGGGTCACCGTCATTGCCACCGGCTTTGAAGACGGTTCCGTCACTGCTGCCGCTGCCCAGAGTACTGCCGCCGCACAGCAGCCTGTAGCTCCTCAGCGTTCCCAGGGACTGTTTACCGGCGCCGCCGAGAAGGCTGCTGCCGCCCAGAGCGCAGCCCAGCCGGCAGCGCAGCCCAGTCCACAGCCCGCCGCAGCGGAGGAGGACCCCTTCGACAGCATTTTCAAAATATTCAACACAAAGTGAGCATATACTATCACTGAATAAACAGCCCGCCTCAGATACCAGGCGGGCTGTTTGAATTGAGGGAAGTTCATGCATATAAAATTCATGCGTTTTCTCCGCTGTTTTTCCAGAATGTACGCTGTAAAGCGTTTGCCCAGAGCTTCCGCCGCCCTGTCCTATTATCTGACCATGACATTTTTCCCTCTGATAATCTGCCTCTATACCCTGCTGGGCAATAGCTACGACAAGGCCATGAGCGTGCTCAGCTTCACCGAGCACCTGATGGCGTCGGAGACCGTGGATTTTTTGGAGGACTTTCTCTATTATGTGGCAGAAAACAACAGTATAGCCATGATGATGGCAGGGATAGTGGTGCTGCTCACCTCCGCCTCGGCGGCGGTGCGTTCTCTTCAGGGGACGATAGGGGAGATGCAGGGGGGCCAGCGCTTTCAGGGCGCCCTGGGATATCTCTTCAGCGTGGTGTTCTCCCTGCTGTTTCTTGCGGCGCTGTACTTTGCAATACTGGTGATGCTCACCGGCAGAAGCGTTATAGAGCGCCTGAACCAGATGCTGCCCTTTATAGACATTAGCCAGTCCTGGAGATACGTGCGCTTTCTGGTGCTGGCGGGCATAGAATACCTGATATGTCTGGGAGTCTATGAGGTTAGCAAGCGCAGCTGGGACAGCTACAGCACCTGGCCGGGAGCAGTGCTTGCCACCATAGCCCTGGTGGGCGTCAGCATAGCCTTTTCCGTGTTTATCGACGCCTCTACCAAATACCCCCTGGTCTACGGCTCTTTGGCCTCGGTGATACTGCTGATGCTGTGGCTGTATTTCTGCTGTATGGTGATATTTTGCGGCGCTGCAGTCAACATCGTGATAAGGGACCTGAGGGCCCGGAACAACTACAAGGCCATACAGTGAAATGATAGACAAAAAGCTGCGTCCTGCAGGTTGTGCAGGACGCAGCTTTTTCAGCTCATGAACTTGTCAATGGCCTCGTTGAGAGCCGCCAGCTGCTCAGAGTCGGAGCCAGCGCTTTGGACGCAGTGTTCCAGATGGTCCTTCAAAATGACCTTGGCGGTACTGTTGAGGGCAGAGCGCACCGCCGCCAGCTGCACCAGCACTTCGGTACAGTCCCGACCGCTCTCTACCATGCGTTTTACCGATTCCAGGTGGCCTATGGCCCGGGACAGGCGGTTGATCACAGCCTTGGTCTGGGTGTGGGAATGGCTGTGCTCTGCTGTGCCGCAGCTGTGTTCTGCCGTATCGTGGCTGTGGACGTGGCCGTCTCCATGGTCGCGCAGATATGTATTTTTTATCTTCTCGTCCATTTTATCCTCCCTTATTCAGGCACGGTCAATACAGCCGGCACCCTGCCGGCTATGGATAGAGTCTGGGGGCTTACATCACAGTCCAGGGCCAGGACCTCCACCCCGGCCCCGGAGGCCTCAGCCAAGGCCAGGCCGAAATCCCGGTGCTTATCCCAGGCGGGTTCAAATCGCTCCACATGGCGCATCTGGATAATGAACACGGCGTAGCAGCAAAAGCCCTCCGCCAGGGCCGCCTGGAGGCCGAAAAGGTGCTTTACTCCTCTCAGGGTGGGGGCGTCGGGGAAGCGGACCACGCCGTCCTCCTCCAGGGTCACGCCTTTTACCTCCGCCAGGCAGGGCCTGCCCTGAGTCTCAAAGTAAAAGTCGAAGCGGGAATCCCCATGGGTGTATTCCGGCTTTATGAGCTCCGGCACAAAGCCCAGACCTCCCTCTCTCAGCCATTGGCCGAAGACGGCGTTGGGGGCTGCGGCGTCCATGTTGATGAGCCGTTCTCCCTTCCACACCGCCACCAGGTCATAGGCGGTTTTGCGCTTAGGATTGACCGAGCCCTGCAATAGCACCTTTGCACCGGGAACTAGCAGCTCCCGGCAGCGGCCGGTATTTTTCACATGGCAGACCACCGGCTCACCCTCCAGCTCCACATGGGCGATGAAGCGGTTGGGACGGTCTATGAACCGTGCCTCCACTATGTTCTCGTAGTTCATCCGGGAGCGTACTCCTCTGCCCAGGCTTTGGCTATCCTGGAGGCGACGGGGTCGCCTGGACCCTTCACCTGGAGCAGCACTGTATCCACGTCCCGGTCCAGGACGCTGCGGAGATTATCTGTGAGCAGGGTGAACCTGTCCCCAAGGCCAAAGCGGCTCTTTATGGATGCGGCGTTCTCTGCCCCCTTGACTACGCCTATGATAGGCAGGTCGCTGTTGAGAAGCTCTGCTAGGGCATTTCTGAACTGAGGGATGAGCATTTCAAAACCGCCTATCTCGTCCAGCAGGACAAAGGGATAGTACTCCGCTTCCTGTAATAGCCGCACCCCATGGATACGAAACACTTCGTTGTCTTTTGAAGGACTTTTGCCGCTGTAATCCAGAAAGCGCCAGCGCTGGTATCCGGCATCGGACAGGGCAGCTGCTGCGGGCAGCAGGTCGAAACCCAGTAGCCTACCCTCTCCATCGAATATCCGCTCCGTCAAAAAGCCCCCGGCGTAAGCCAGGGAGGAGCCCAGAGCCTGCCGTATTATGGTACTTTTGCCCGCACCGGAGGGCCCGGTGAGAAAGAGCTTTTTTTTCATAGCATCACCTGATTTGATTTATGGGCTGATTATACACGCTCAGGCAGAAAAAGTAAACAGCCGGCAGCCCTGCTGCCGATGCTTTGACTGTTGCCAGACTCCCGGGTATGTGTTAAGATTCGGCTATCAGGGAGGACCTCGGGCTGCGCATGTCCTCTATCGGAGACATTTGATTTTGAAAGAAGGAGCTTTTAATGGAACATTTGCTGGAAGTATGCGTGGACTCGGTGGAGTCCGCCCTTGCGGCCCAGGAAGGCGGGGCGGACAGGCTGGAGCTATGCGGACATCTGCTTATAGGAGGCACCACCCCCTCCGTCGCCCTGGCTGAAGAAGTGCTGTCCGCAGTTCGGATACCTGTGAATATAATGATACGCCCCCGTTTCGGAGACTTCTGCTTCACCCCGGCGGAGAAGAGATTGCTGCTGAGAGAGGTGGAACTGTTTAAAGACATGGGAGCAAGCGGCCTGGTGCTGGGAGCTCTGCTGCCTGACGGAAGGCTGGACAGGGAGCACCTGGCTGCCTGTATGGAGCGGGGCGGGGTCGGGCTGAAATACACTTTGCACCGGGCTTTCGACCTGTGCAGGGAGCCCTTTGAGGCCCTGGACACGGCCCTGGAACTGGGCTTTGATACTCTGCTCAGCTCCGGCCAGAAGGCAAAGGCCACGGAGGGGATAGAGCTGCTGAGAGCAATGGTGAAGTATGTGGGCAACAGAATGGCCGTCATGGCAGGCAGCGGAGTCTCGGCAAAAAATATGGAAGAGCTGGCCCGGGCGGGGATAAGGAATTTCCATTTTTCCGCAAAGCAAGATAAATCCTGCCCTATGATTTTCAGACGTCCGGGCGTGCCCATGGGCCTGCCCCTGGCCGACGAATATACCCGCAGCTATGCCGACAGGGAGATCGTGGCGGAGGCCAAGACGCTGCTGAACAGTATTGCCCTGTAAAACTGCATAAATCTGCACAATGTAATTTGGATAAAGGCACGAAGTTTGCGCAGTTTGCTGAAAAAATATTGACAGCTTGTTAATTTGTTGATACACTAACAGCAACGAGAGAAAAATTTGGGTTGTTACTGTGCGGCAGGCAAGACCATATTTAAGGCCATTTTTTATAGGCGCCTTGAGTATGGTCTTTTTATTTTCACTAAAAGTTTTATATGCCAAGGGGGCAAAACAGTGAAGGTAATCAAATGCATCAACAACAATGTGATCAGCTGCTGCGGTGAAGACGGACGAGAGATGGTGGCCATGGGCCGGGGTCTGGGTTTCTCCGTGCGCCCGGGAGATGAGATAGACGACAGCCGGGTGGAGAAACTTTTCCGTATGGAGAGTACCGAGCAGACCCAAAAACTCACGGACCTGTTTGCAAGCCTTCCCTCCAGAGAGGTGGAGCTGTGCAGCCGTATCGTGGACAGGGCTATGGAGAACCTGGGCAAGCTCAGCCCCAGCGTCTATTTGACCCTTACCGACCATGTGTGTTTTGCCATAGAGCGCAGACGCCAGGGAATAGTATTTCAAAACAGCCTCCTTGCTGAGGTAAAGTTCTTCTATCCCAGGGAATATGCCATGGGTAAATATGCTCTGGAACTTATAGCTGACGAGCTGGAAATCCAGTTCGGGGATGATGAAGCGGCAAATATTGCGCTGCATCTGGTAAATGCCGAGTATGAAAACACCATCAGCGACACAATACGTATTACCGCAAGTCTCCACGATATCCTTACAATGCTGAGCTCCTGCAAGGAAATTAAATTTGACACGGGCAGCATTTTTTACAATGAGTTTACCGTGCAGCTCAAATTTCTGGTCTTCCGGGCCTTTGACAAAGCCATTTACAGCAGGGAAGACCCGATCATAGTGGAGGCCGTGCGCCGCTGCTTCCCCAAGGAGTTCGCCTGTGCCGAAAGAATATCCCAGCTGATCTATGAACGCTGCGGCACACGGCTCCCCAAGGAGGAACTGGCTTACCTTGCCGCCAGCATCCGTCGCACGTGCCGGGACAATTGACGGGAATAAGAAAATTTAAGATATAGGTGAATCCAAATTAAAAGAAAGGACGCAGCATTATGGGTTTTTTTGACAAGCTTTTTTCCGGAAAATCCAAGGAAACTGAGTTGGGGGCTCCGGCAGCCGGCGAGGCAGTGCCTATCGGAGAAGTGAGCGACCCCACCTTCGGTGAGGAGATACTGGGCAAGGGCGTGGCCATCCGGCCCTCAGGCAATCAGATATTCTCACCCTGCGACGCCACCGTGGACCTGATGTTCGACACGGGCCATGCCGTCAGCCTGAAAGGAGACGAGGGCGCAGAGATCCTCATCCATGTGGGACTGGAGACCGTGGCGCTGAAAGGCAAGCATTTCAAGGTCTTTGCCAAGACCGACGAGCACGTGTCCAAGGGACAGCTGCTTATAGAGTTTGACCGGGAGGCTATAGCCGCCGAGGGCTATGATACCATTACGCCTATGGTCATTTGCAACACGGCGGATTATCAGTCTGTCAATGCCTACACAGGAAAGACCGTATCTCCCGGCGATACCGTGCTGGGCCTGGTAAAGTAAGGGGAGGGCCGTGAATATGCAGGAAGGGACCGGCAAGCCGGTATTCTCCGGCGTCGCTATCGGCAAGGCCTACGTATACGACCCCAGGCAGAACGAACTGCCCGCCTCCTGCGGAGACAGCGAACTTGAACTGGAGAAGTTCAACGCCGCCAGGGAGACTGCCAGAGAACAGCTGGGCGCTCTGTTTGACAAGACCAGCAGCGAGATAGGCGAGGAGCAGGCTATGATCCTGGATGTGCAGATAATGATGCTGGACGACCTGGATTTTATAGAGAGCGCTCAGGACATGATAGCCGGCGGGGCAAGCGCAGCCCAGGCCGCCCACGATGCGGGCGACGCTTTCAGCGCAGCCTTTGCCGCCATGGACGATGAGTACATGAAAGCCCGGGCCGTGGATGTGAAGGACATGTCCCGCCGGCTTGTGGACATACTTTGCGGCGGACACGGGGGCTTCCATATGGACGAGCCGGGCATCCTCGTGGCTGAGGACCTGACTCCCAGCGAAACCGTGCAGCTGCCAAAGGACAAGATACTGGCCTTCGTCACCCGCCAGGGCTCGGCAAACAGCCACACCGCCATCCTGGCCAGAATAATGAACATCCCCACCCTGGTCCAGACGGATATCAGTATTTCCCCGGATATAAACGGAAAGCTTATGATAGTGGACGGCTATGACGGCCGTTACTATATAGACCCGGACCCGGCCGTGGTCAGCGCCATGGTGGAAAAGCTCCGCAAGGCCATGGCCTATAAGGCGGAACTGGATAAGTACCGGGGAAAGCCCAGCGTGAGCAAGAGCGGGAAAAAGGTGCTGCTGTGTGCAAATATCGGTTCTGCCCAGGATGTGCGCTATGCCCTGGAGGGAGATGCCGAGGGCGTGGGCCTTATGCGCAGCGAATTCCTCTACCTGGGCAGAGACAGTTTCCCCACCGAGGAGGAGCTTTACCAGGCCTATAAAAGCGTGGTGGAACAGCTCGCCGGACGCCCCCTGGTCATCCGAACCCTGGATATCGGCGCCGATAAGCAGGCCGATTATTTCGGCCTGGAGCATGAGGAGAACCCCGCCCTGGGTTACAGAGGCATACGTATCTGCCTGACCAGGGAGGATATATTCAGACCGCAGATGCGGGCCATATACCGTGCCGCCGTCCATGGGCCGGTGAGCGCTATGTTCCCCATGATAATCTCTGTGGACGAGGTGCGGCAGATAAAGGAATTCTGCCGGAAGATACAGAGCGAGCTGTATGCGGAGAACATCCCCTTCGGCGAGGTGGAGCTGGGCATCATGATAGAGACCCCAGCCGCCGCCATTATCAGCCGGGACCTGGCAAAAGAGGTGTCCTTCTTCAGCGTGGGCACCAACGACCTCACCCAGTACACCCTGGCTATAGACCGCCAGAACGCCAGGCTGGAAGCCTTCCACGACGCTCACCACCCGGCCATACTGTCCCTGCTGCGCACCATAGCGGAAAACGCCCACGCCGAGGGAATCTGGGCCGGCATTTGCGGAGAATTGGGGGCAGACCTGAGTCTGACGGATGCTTTCCTGGAGATGGGCTATGACGAGTTGTCTGTGTCCCCAGGTAAGATCCTGGCGCTAAGAAAAAAAGTTTGCGAAAGCGAGGCATAAAAGATGAAGGAAATCAAATACACCGTTACCGACCCTCTGGGCATTCACGCACGCCCCGCCGGGCTGCTGGTGAAAGAGGCTGCCAAATACGCTAGCAAAGTGAACATTTCCGTTGGCGGCGGCGCAGCCGTGGACGCCAAGCGGATAATGGGAGTTATGAGACTGGCGGTAAAGCAGGGCATGGAGATCACCATGACTTTTGACGGCTCCGACGAGGAGGCTGCCTCCGCCGCTCTGGAGGCCTTTTTGAAGGCAAATCTGTAATTTTCTTCGTAGCAAACGGGACAGGTTGTGGGCCGGCCTGCCCCTGCTGAATAGAGAGACCTGAGAGACAATAAATTATAATTATTTAGGAAAGAGAGGAACAATCAAATGATGAGATTCCTGCAGAGACTTGGAAAGTCCCTGATGCTTCCCGTGGCTTGCCTGCCCATAGGCGGCATACTTATGGGTATAGGTTACTGGATAGACCCCGCAGGCTGGGGCGCCAACAGCGTTCTGGCAATGCTGCTTATCAAAGCCGGCGGCATTTTGATCGACAACATGGCCATCCTGTTTGCCCTGGGCGTTGCCGTAGGCATGTCCAAGGACCAGGAGGGCACCTCCGCTCTGGCGGCCATTATCTCCTGGCTCACCATCCAGACCATGCTCAGCGCTGGCGTGCTGTCCGTGGTCATGGGTGTTCCCACCGAGGAAGTCCCCGCTGCCTTCGGTAAAATCAACAACCAGTTCATAGGCATCACCTGCGGCCTTATCTCCGCCGGGTGCTACAACAAGTTCTATCAGACCAAGATGCCGGACTTCCTGGGCTTCTTCGGCGGCCGCCGTTTCGTCCCGATTATGACGGTGGTCTTCACTCTGATAGCCTGTATCCCCCTCTACTTCGTATGGCCTGTTGTCTACAATGCCTTGGTGTGGCTGGGCGAGAGCATCATCGGCCTGGGCGCCATCGGCGCAGGCATCTATGGTTTCCTGAACCGTCTGCTCATCCCCGTTGGACTGCACCACGCCCTCAACAGCGTGTTCTGGTTTGACGTGGCCAACATCAGCGATATCGGCAAGTTCTGGGGCACTGTTGAAGGCGGCGTCCTGGGTCAGACCGGTATGTACCAGGCGGGCTTCTTCCCCGTGATGATGTTCGGCCTCCCCGCCGCCGCTCTGGCAATGTACACCACTGCCAAGACCACCAAGAAGAAGGTAGCCGGAGGCATACTCCTCTCCGCCGCTCTCTGTTCCTTCTTCACCGGCGTTACCGAGCCCCTGGAGTTCTCCTTCATGTTCCTTGCTCCTGTCCTCTACTTCACCCACGCCGTTCTCACCGGCATTTCCGTGGCTATCGTGGCGGCACTGCCCATACGTGCGGGCTTCCAGTTCAGCGCAGGCTTTGTTGACTGGTTCCTGTCCTTCAAGGCCCCCTTTGCCATGAATCCCCTGCTGCTGATACCCATCGGCCTGGCCTTCTTCGTGGTCTACTTCCTTATCTTCCGCATCATCATTGTCAAGATGGATCTGAAGACTGTGGGCCGTGAGGATGACGACAACTCCGCCGAGCTTAAGATAGAGCTCTCCAACAGCAACTATGCCGAGCTGGCCAAGGCCCTGCTGGCTGCCGTAGGCGGAGCGGGCAACATCAAGAGCGTGGACAACTGCATCACCCGTCTGCGTCTGGAGGTCAAGGACCGCCTGCTGGTAGATGAGAAGGCCATCAAGGCCACCGGCGTCGCCGGCGTCATCCGCCCGGGCAAGACTGCCGTGCAGATAATCATCGGACCTAAGGTGCAGTTTGTGGCAGACGAGTTCAAGAAACTGGTATAAAACCAAACTGGCATGAAGCCATAGTTACATAGAGGGGTCTGGCCCACAGGCCCCGATATGAAAAGCAAAAGAGGGTCCCGGCGGTTTCCCGCCGGGACCCTTTATTATTGGGTGAGATTTATAAGCTGGCCGTGCTTTTATTGCTCAGGCAGTTTACAGACGTCTATCCATTCCAGAGCCTTGGAGTATTTGAACAGCTCATCCAGATTAAGCTCAATGGCGCTGCTGGCGCTGCCCACTGCGGGAAACACCGTTGTAAAGCGTTTAAGGCTTTCGTCCAGATATACGGGGATACCCTCGTTGCAGCCAAAGGGACAAACGCCGCCCACTGGGTGGCCCACCAGCTCCAGTACCTCGTCGGCGGAGAGCATTTTGGCCTTCATGTGGAACTTGCCTTTGAACTTGTGGTTGTCGATACGGGCATCGCCGGCAGCAAGAATGAGCATGCAGCCCTCATCGGTCTTGAAGGAGAGGGTCTTGGCTATCCTGGCTCCCTCCACGCCCAGGGCCTGGGCGGCCAGCTCCACCGTTGCGGAGGAGACGGTAAATTCCTGCACTCTGTCTTCGATACCCAGCGCCCGGAAATAGGCGCGGCCTTTTTCAATGGACATCTTCTTACCTCTTGTATTATTTATAATTTTTTACATATTGCCGAAATATCCGGGGAAATATGTATCGGTGAGATTGGCCCAGGTGGAGATGGGAAAGCGGTCATACTCCCGGATGAAGGCCCGAACCGTCTCATTATAGGCGGCGCTGTTCTTCTCCGTGGCCTCAAGGGCGGAGCTCATCTGGGCGGAATACTCCTCCATGGCGGCGGTATGCCGCTGGCTCAATCCGGTATTGCCCAGCTGGCCATCCACCAGCTTCAGCTGCTGGATAAAGTCGTCGTAGCACCAGCCTATATAAGATATATCTTCGCTGGAATATATCATGGCGGACTCCAGGCCGTCCAGAGCGTAGCTCAACTCCTCGGTGTCGATACCGTAATTTTTTGCAATGAGGATGATCTCGTCGGAAATAGAGCACAGCTCCTTGACGGAGTCATAAGTGGCGGGATAATCCACGCCCTCCACACGTACGCCGTCATAAAATCCGTCGGTGACATCTATGCATTTGTCGGTGAGCTTCACACTGATGGAGGTCATTGTGGAGATATAGACCAGCAGGATGCTCAGGAAAACTGCCACTGAAGGCTTTTTGAAAAATTTCATAGCGACTCCTTACAGGCCTCTCAGCCCTTCATTTCCAGCAGCTTCTGTTTCAGCTCGCCCTCGATGCGGCCCAGCTCCTCCTCGGCCTGGGCCCGGCGGGCACGGCCGTCGTCCTGGATGCGGCGCACCTCGTCCAGAGTGGCTATCAGCTCCATGTTGGTCTTTTTCAGGGTCTCCATATCCACGATGCCCCGCTCCGACTCCTGGGCTACGCCCACGCTGCCCTGGCGCAGGATCTCGGCATTCTTCATCAGCAGCTGATTGGTGGTATCGGTGACCTTGCGCTGGGCTTTCATTGCCTGCTCCGAGTGGTACAGGCTCATGGCCATGACCATTTGGTTTTTCCACAGGGGGATGGTGTTGACTATGGAGGAACGTATCTTTTCGGCCATGAGGCTGTCGTTATTCTGGACCATGCGTATCTGGGGGGCCATCTGCACGGAGATGGTGCGGGTCAGCTCCAGATCGTGTATCTTTTTCTCAAAGCGGCCGATGAGATTGGCAAAGTCGTTGGCCGCCTGGGCATCCTCCGGCAGCCCCGTCTCCCTGGCCTTTTCCAGCATGGCCGGCAGCTCCACGCTGCGCAGCTGCTCTATCTTCAGTTTGCCCGCCAGGATATACATGGTCAGCTCCTTCATGTACTCCTGGTTGCGCTGGTACATCCTGTCCATCATGCTGATATCCTTCATCAGCACCAGTTCATGCTTTTCCAGGGACTCTACTATTTTATCCACATTGGTCTCAGCCTTTGCAAACTGGGCCTTCATCTCCGCAATGGACTGGCCCGCCTTTTTGAACAGGCCAAGAAAGCCCTTCTTCTCCTCAGGGTCAAAGTTAAGGCCTTGGAGCTCCACCACCAGGCTGCCCAGCATGTCGCCCACCTGGCCCAGGTCCTTGGTCTTGACACTGCTCAGGGCGGCGTCGGAGAACTCGGAAATATTCTTCTGGGCTGCGCTGCCGTAATTCATTATCTGCTCGGCGTTGGAGACGTCTATCTGCTGGGAAAAGCTGCGCACGGCGTTCTGCTCGGCCTCGCTGAGCTTGCTCAGCTCCGGCTTCTCAGGGGTGATATCGGCTTTTTTCTCCTCCGGTTCCGGGGCCTGCTGCGCGGCTGCGGCGGCCTGGGGGTCCAGGGTGAGGGAAGGAATGTAGCTTTTCTCTTCGTTCATTTATATCGTCCTTTCTGGCTTGTTGGTCACAGGTCAAAATCTTTCTCGCCGGCGAGGCCCTCCCGGGCCAGCATGCGGTTCATGACCTCGATATCCGTCTCAATGTCCAGGGCCTGGTTCTCAAACAGGGAGTCCAGCCGCTTCTTGTAGGCCACGATGGCCTGGTCCAGCATCTCGTTTATATTGTTCATGCTCCTGTCCAGGTTCTCGCCCTCTATACCCTGAGCGCTCATACGGTCATAGGCGTTGAGGAGCTTGATGGTGGTAGGCAGGTAATAATTCATGAATTTCTTTATCTGGGGGATGTCCGCCGGGTCGGCAATGGCATCCTGGGCGATCTTGTCGGTGATACGCATGAGCTCGTTTATCTTCTGCCGTACCTCCCGGTCCTGGACGGAGGAATAGATACGGGCCATCTCGCCCAGGGCCTTAGCCCCTTCCTCCAGGATGGGGTCTACCTCCGGGCCGTAGCTCTTCTTTTCGGGAGCATTTTTAGCATCGGTTTTCTTCTTTTGGACGGGCTCCGCCTTGGAGTCCTTTTCAGCCCGACGGCTGACAAAGTAGGCGGAGGCGCCGGCCAGGGCGATAGTCACCAGCATGGCCCAGACCCTATACAAAGGCAGCAGACAGGCGCAGAGCAGCCATACTCCTGCGAAACTGTAATAGGGAAGCACATCTTTTTTCTTTTTCCAATTGCGTCTTGACAAGGCGATACCCCCAAGCGGTGAACTGAACAGACATAATATATCGTTTCTTATCACAACATTTTATATCCATTCCATCTCTGCGTCAAGGGAATAATTTTTTTGCCCTATAAAGAACTCGGAGACGGTCCATGTCTGAGACAGGGAAATAAGCTGTATAAAACTGGGACTTGCCAATATGTTTTCAGCGTAGTATAATAAACCGAATATCCAGATAATGTAATATTCCCAGGCCGCCCTTTCGGCGGCAGGAACCATACAGGGGAGGAAAAACGTATGACCGTCATCGCTCCGTCGGTGCTGTCTGCCGACTTTGCAAAACTGGCTCTTGAGGTGGAAGAGGTCAAATCGGCCGGCGCCCAATGGCTGCACTATGACGTGATGGACGGCATGTTCGTCCCCAACATCTCTATGGGTATCCCGGTGCTGAAGAGCCTGAGGAAAGCCACGGATATGTTTTTGGATGTACACCTGATGATAGAAAAGCCTCTCAGGTACACCAGGCAGTTCTGCCAGGCTGGGGCTGACCTGGTATGTTTCCATGTGGAGTCGGACACAAAGGAAAACATAGCCGCTGCAATAGCCCAGGCCAAGGAGCTGGGGAAGAAGACCGGCGTTACCCTCAAGCCGGGCACTCCTCTGGAAGAGCTGCTGCCCTTCGTAAAGGATGTGGACCTGGCGCTGGTGATGACCGTTGAGCCCGGCTTCGGCGGTCAGAAGTTCATGGAGGACCAGCTGGACAAGGTGCGCAGGCTCAGAGAATATATTGACGCCGGTAGCCTCAACTGCTATATCGAGGTGGACGGCGGAATTGACCGGAACACTGCTCCTCTGGCTCTGGAGGCCGGGGCCAATGTCCTGGTGGCGGGCAGCGCCGTCTTCGGCATGGCGGACAGGGCCGCAGCCATAGCCGCTCTGAAAACAAAATGATTTATCTGGACCCTTTGGGTCGGGAGAGAAAATATGTCCTTTTTTCCAGCATCTCTTGAAAACCTTATAGACAAGTTTGCCTCCCTGCCGGGCATTGGGCGCAAAAGTGCCCAGCGGCTGGCCTTTCATGTGCTGGGGCTTTCCGAGGGAGAGGCAAAGGATTTTGCCAATGCCATCCTTGACGCCAAGGCCAGCGTCCACTGCTGCTCTGTATGCCAGAACCTGACAGAGGGGGAGCTTTGCTCCATCTGTGCCAGCGACCGCCGGGACAAGGGCACCATCTGCGTGGTCTCCGAGCCCAGGGACGTGCTGAGCATAGAGCGGGGCCATGAGTATAACGGTACCTACCATGTGCTCCACGGGGCGCTGTCCCCCATGAGCCATGTGGGCCCGGACGATATAAAGATAAAAGAACTGCTGGTGCGTATTGCCGAGAGCAATGTGGATGAGGTCATCATGGCCACAAACCCCGACACCGAGGGCGAGGCCACGGCCATGTATATCTCCCGCCTGCTCAAGCCCTTCAACGTGAAGGTCACCCGTCTGGCCTACGGTATCCCGGTGGGCTCCAACCTGGAGTTTGCCGACGACGCCACATTGAACCGTGCCCTGGAAGGGCGCACGGAAATGTAGTCTGCCCTTCCTATCTGAACTGTGAGTATAATTACCCTTGGAATGCGGCTATACTTCAAGGGTGGTACATAACGGAAATCTAAAAAAACGAAATGATGTGATAAAAAAGAATGGAGAGATTATGGTATCTAAACTGAAAATTATTCCCCTCGGCGGTCTGGGCGAGATCGGCAAGAACATGACTGCCTACGAGTTCGGCGGAGACATCATCGTGGTGGACTGCGGCATGGGCTTCCCCGATGAGGATATGTACGGCGTGGACATCGTCCTGCCGGACATCAGCTATCTCAAGGCCAATTCGGAGAAGATCCGGGGCATGATCCTGACCCACGGCCATGAGGACCATATCGGCGCCGTGCCTTACGTGCTCAAGGAGCTGGATATGCCTATCTACACCACCCCTCTTACGGCGGCTCTGGTGGAGCTGAAGCTGGAAGAGCACGAGCTTTTGTACAATACCCAGATATTTACCAAGAAGGCGGGCTCCAGTTTCCGCCTGGGCTGCTTCACTGTGGAGTTTATCCATGTGAACCACAGTATACCTGATGCGGTGGCCCTGGCCATCAAGACTCCCATAGGCACCGTTATCCACACTGGCGACTTCAAGATAGACCTGACCCCCATCGCCGGCGGCATAATAGACATTCCCCGCCTGGGCCAGCTGGGCAATGAGGGCGTCCTGGCCCTGCTCAGCGACTCCACCAACGTGGAGAAGCCCGGACACTCCGACTCGGAGAGAAAGGTGGGAGAGAGCTTTGACAAGCTCTTCAACGGCTGCGACAAGCGCATTATAATAACCACCTTTGCTTCCAATGTCCACCGTCTCCAAACAGTGATAAACGTGGCGGCCAAGTATGGCCGTAAAGTGGGTATCACCGGGCGCAGCATGGAAAACGTGCTGCGGGTGGCCACGGTGCTGGAGTATATGAAGATACCCGACAATGTTCTCATGGACATCGAGCAGCTTAACAAGCTGCCCAAGAGCCAGGTAGTCATTATTTCCACCGGCAGCCAGGGGGAGACCATGTCCGCCCTGTACCGCATGGCCTTCTCCGAGCACAAGCAGGTGAACGTGGACGCCGGGGACCGGGTCATCATCTCCGCCTCCGCCATACCCGGCAATGAGAACACCATAAGCCGGGTCATCGACGAGCTGTTCCACAAGGGCGCCGAGGTCATCTATGACCGGCACACCGACCTGCATGTCTCCGGCCACGCCTGCCAGGAAGAGCAGAAGATGATGCTGGGTCTGGTAAAACCCAAGTTCTTTATCCCTGTCCACGGAGAGTACCGCATGCTGGTCAAGCATGCGGAGCTGGGCAAACTTATGGGTGTGCTGCCCAGGAACATTGTTATCGCCGAGAACGGTAAGGTCATAGAGCTTACCAAAAAGAGCATCAAGTGCGAGGACTCCGTCCAATCCGGGGCCGTCATGGTGGACGGCAGCGGTATCGGCGAGGTGGGCAGCGTGGTGCTGAGAGACCGGCACAAGCTGGCGGAAGACGGCATGGTGGTGGTCATATTGCCCTATTCCAGCGACGCCCATGCCCTCATCTCCGAGCCGGAGATAGTTACCCGGGGCTTCATATACGTGAAAGAGGCCGAGGGCCTTATGGAGGAGCTGAAGCGGGTGGCCATCGAATCGGTGATGGCCTGCGAGGAGCACAAGATAAGCGACTGGTCCGCAATAAAGAGCCGGGTGAAAAACAATATCTCCGGCTATCTGTACAAGACCACCCGCCGCAGCCCCATGATCCTGCCGGTGATAACCGAGGTGTGAGGCCGTGAACATCCAGATATTCGGCAAGGCCAAGTGCTTTGACACCAAGAAAGCGGAGCGCTATTTCAAGGAGCGGCGGATAAAGTACCAGTTCGTGGACGTAATAAAATTCGGCATGAGCAGGGGAGAACTCAGCTCCGTGAAAAATGCCGTGGGCCTGGAGGCTATGGTGAACACTGAGGACGAGGACTATCCCATCTATAAATACCTGGCTTCCGACCAGGCCAGGCTGGATAAGCTCTATGAGGTGCCTTACCTTATAAGGACACCTATAGTCCGCAACGGCAAACAGGCTACCGTGGGCTACTGCCCTGAGGTCTGGAAGACCTGGGAATAAGATGCCCGCAAAATGCCGGGCCCCCGGATGTGCATAGCACATCCGGGGGCCCGGTTTGCCTATATCCGAAACTCATTCTATTTCCACAGGCACGCCGTTGATCTCCACGCCGGAGTCGGCGGGGATGAGGATGTATTTCCTGCCGTTTTCGTTTTTGGTCTTTATGAGATAGCTGAACTGAGGGTCCAGGCTTATCTTTATTTGCTCCGTCTCCACAGTCATCTTTTTGCTGTTGCATATGCTGGTGGAGACTATCTGGGCGTCCTTGCCCAGGCGTTCCTCAAAGCGCTGCGCAAAAGCCTCGGCCTGCTCCGGGCCGCTGCCGCTATCCTCCAGCATCTCCGCCATCTCGTGGGCTGTAAAGCTGAGCACCTCAGGGGAACGGCTCTCCCTGTGGGCGGCTATCCTGTCGCAGAGCTGCTGGTTCAGGTTCTGCATCAGCTCAAAGCTGCACCCGGAATCCCCAGATTCGGCCAGCAGCTGGTCAAAGCAGTCCTTCTGCTCCGCCGCCGTGAGGGGGGCGGGGAGATTGAACACGGAGCTGACAAAGGCCGCATGGTTCTCCTTGGCGTTGCGGCTGTAGAGCAGGGCTCCATAGATATTGGTGCAGCGGCCGTCAAAAGCGGGGTACATGAAGCCCAGTATAGGGGCGGTGACCATCTGGCTGATGACGGCGTTGTGGAAGCGCTTGTCCACATGGTCGTAACCCAGCTCCGCTTTGCCGGTGGCCACCGGGCACACGCAGCAAAGTATGTAGCGGAACACGTCGGTGCTGTCCTCGTCCTCCTTGCCGGCCTTCACATCGTAGACGTCATAGGCCATGAGGATGAGGTAGTTCTTTTCCTCAAAGCTGAGATTTTCGGTGAGCAGCGTACAAAGCTTCTCCCGGAGGCTCTCATCCTCCAGCTTGCTCTGCCTGAGCTGGGTCAGCAGCTGGTGCTCCGGGCTGCCCTGGACCTGGGCTGTGCTGAAGCTCACATCGCTGAGAGACTTCCCCATGCCGCCGGAAAGGGCCTTGCTGAGGAGCTTAAAATATTCCAGCTGTTCCTGCTCCGACAGAAGGTTAACCGGCTCGTCAAAGCTGGATATCACCTCCCGGGTGGCGCTGTTTACATAACAACCATACAGGTGACTTATATTGTTTTTGCCGGGCTGGATGCGGCGGCGTATCTCTCTGAGTTCCTTGTTGTTCACTGGGCAAGTTCTCCTTAAGTCGGTGTGCTTAAAATGCTTTGCCGGTTTATTGTACCCTTGTTTTGCTTTTTGTCAAGGAGCTCTTTGTCGGAGCGGCAAGAAGGCGACCGAAACCAGCGGACGATGGCTTTAGCCTCGGCGGGAGTAAGAAGCCCCTGCTGCCGGCAAGCGGAAGGCATGTGCCGGCGGCAAGGGCAAATGGAACAGAAGAGAGGGAACGAGCGTTTACCATTGCGGCAGGGCTTATAGCCCCAGTATCCTCAGGGTCGCCGGGTCCTGAACACCCCGGTAAAATTTTTCCAGGACTTTTTTAAAGACCGGCTCCTCCGGCGCAGCCAGGGAGAAAAGGGTCATGGAGGACCTGAGCTTCAAATCGTCGGGACTGCCCATGACGGAGCGGGCGTCGCCGGTGTCCAGACTGAGGAGGGCCTGGGAAATCTCTCTCAGATTCCCGCCCAGATAAGGGTCGTCCAGGAAAGCCCTGGCCTCCTCCAGGCTTTCAATGCCGTAGAAATAGGATGTGGAGCTCATGCCCAGACCCCTGAGCTGGGGGAAGATATACCACATCCAGTGGCTGCGTTTCCTGCCCCGGCGTATCTCCTCCAGGGCGGTGAGATAATCCTGCTTCTGGGCGGAGATGAAACGCCTCAGGTCATATGTACTGTCTGCCATGCTTTCGACCTCCTTTAATTAACTGTCAATACTATAAGATCCCGTCAGGAAAGGCTGTCCGCCTGTGCCCGCCCCTGGCAATATCCCCGCCCTGAGTCTCAGCGTTTGGACAGAAGACATACCGTCTCGACCATTGTTTCATTTTCCAAGGGCAATTCTTTCACTTCTGCCCCGTTGACAGGAACAGGGAAGTTGAAGATAATCTTCCTGATCCAGTTGCCATCCGGCTGCTTTTCTGGGAATAACTCTATCCGCTCAATAAACGCCCGCATGAACTCCTTCCGCTCCACTTCGGAGGCTGCTTCATAGACCTGATCGAATGCCAGCAACAGGCGGTAGATATTATCACCGGAAATTTTCTCCTGTCGGATACTCCGTATCTGGCTTTGCACATCGTCAATCTGGACTTCGATCTCATCTATTCTACCATATTGCTCGTCATAGCGGCGCTGCAAATCAGAAATTTTCCGGTCATAATACGGGTCATTCACATCCAAACCGTCCATCTGCCGTTCCAGTCGGGTCTTTGTGCCTAACGTCTGCCGAAGCTGCGCTTGCAACGCTTCCAGCTGTTTCTCTAAGTCGTTCGTATCGACAGCGGAGCCAATTTTCGCCTTGATTGCATCCGCAAACCGTGGGTCGCTGACCATAGCGGAGATAATTGACGCTACCATGCGGTTCATCTCTGTCTGTTCAATGTTCAGCCGGAAAGTGCACTCGTGGCCTGTTGGCGTTACCGTATTCTTGCAGTAATAGTAATAGCGGGTCTTTTTGTCCTTGCTGTGGGCTTTTGCAATATTCCCATATAGGCTTTTACCACAGCAGGGGCATTTCAGAATGCCGGACAGAATATGCGCATGGGTAGGATCGTTGACCTTCTCGCGCCGATAAGCATTGACTTTCCGTTTCTCCTGCGCGAGATTCCAATCTTCTTCAGAAATGATAGCCTCATGCTTTCCCTCGTACACGGGAAACTCCGACTGTTCAACCACGTGCATCTCATTCCGGGTACCAATCTTCTTCTCTGTCCGGCGTCTGCCATAGGCAATTTTCCCCATATATACCGGATTGTCAATGATACTTTTCACAAAGCTGGCGGAAAAACCGGGAATGGTGCCGTTCTGCCGCAGCTTCTTCACAAAGCCCTGCCGGTTCAGATATTTCGCCACACCGCTGACACCATCGTTGGTGTGAATATAGCGGTCAAAGATGGTGCGGATCACGTCCACTTCATCCTCAGCAATCAACAGTTCGCCCTTTTCAAGACGGTATCCATAAGGGGCAAAGCCGCCGTTCCATTTTCCTTCACGGGCTTTCTGCTCCCGTCCAGCCATCGTCTGTGTCCGAATATTCTCACGCTCTATCTCTGCCACCGCAGAAAGGACAGAAATCATCAGCTTGCCGGAATCCTTGGAACTGTCAATGCCATCTTCCACACAAATCAAATTGACACCGAAATCCTGCATCAGCTGCAAAGAATTCAGTACATCGGCAGCATTTCTTCCGAATCGAGACAGTTTGAACACCAGCACATATTCCACGCCATCTTTGCAGTCCTGAATGTCTTGCAGCATCCGCTGAAATTCGTGTCTGCCCTGAATATTCTTGCCGGAAAAGCCTTCGTCAGAATATTCGCCAGCCACTACCATATCTTCGTATTCAGCGTATTTTCGCAGCTTATCACGCTGAGCATCCAGACTGTATCCGTCCACCTGCATGGAAGTAGATACCCGTGTATAAAGATAGCATTTTGTTTTAGTTTTCTTCATACGGGTCGCCCCTTTCTTCCATCTCTGAACATTCATCCGTTACTTTCTTCTTCGCCAGACCTTCATTCTGAATGTAGTACTCCAACAAACGGAGCACATATTCCGGTGCATGGCGGTTATCCAGTTCCCACTCTGTCACAGTCCGATAGGGAATCTGAAAATATTTACAAAATTCCTTGCGGTTCATGCCTGTACTTTCCCGCAACTCTTTTATTTTGGTTTTGCAGTCCATTTCTTTTACTCCATAAAGCAAAAATACACGTTGCGTATTTATTATAGCATACGCCAAACAAATACGCAACGTGTAAATCAAATTTATATCAAGCGGCTTTGTCAAATTCCTGATACACCGAAACGGGTTGCTTTCCCGATACCACAGAACGTGTGCAACCAGCATTCGCAGTCTCCTGCATCTGCCCCAATAGCTGCGGACCATACTTCTGCAACAGCCGCGCCATCACATCAACACAGCGGTCAAACGCCGCATTATATTTCGGATCATCATAAACTTTGCTCAATAGGCCGCTCCTTTCCTCTATGGCTGCTCTGCGCATAGATGTTCAAAACTTCTGCCGGTATCTGTTCCAAAATCGCCACGGCACTGTCATAGTCGCGCCGCAGCTTGAGGTCTTCGATCTGCTTTAGGGTGCTGACCTTCTGCGCCGATGCAAGAGATTCTTCCAGTTCGGCATTTTTCGTTTTCAACCTTTTGTTTTCGGATGCTGTTTTCGTGAAGGCTACGCCATATTTCCGCAGCAGTGTGTCCATCTTCTCCACGCTGGGAATATAGGTATCCAGAATCTTGCAGATTTCCTC
>CALWVZ010000010.1 GCA_944385125.1 uncultured Oscillospiraceae bacterium | reverse complement strand
GGGGGCACTCCCGCCACCTCCGTGGGCACATTGTCCCTGTCCAGCATGAAATACTGTGGGTCGCTCCACACGTCGGCAGAGTCCATGGCCACGTATATGGGGATATCACCTATGAACTGTATTCCCTGCTTCTTGGCATAGGCCCGGAGCTTTTCCCACTGCCTGAAAAACAGATACTGCATGAAGACATAGAAATCTATCTCCTCTTTCAGCTCCCTGGAATATCTCTCCACCGCATCCCGGCGGTGCAGCCTTATCCCCTCGTCCTTCCACTCCGTCCAGCTGACCATGTTGAAGTGGGCTTTCACCGCCATGAACAGGGCGTAGTTCTCCAGCCAGGAAGCGTTCTCCCGGCGGAAGGCCTCCACCTGAGTTCTCAGGGGCTCCCGCCCCCTTTGGAAGGCCAGGCGCAGGACTTTGAAGCGGTTCTGGAATATACAGCCGAAATCCACTCTGGCGGGGTCGGAACCCCAGTCCAGGCCCTGCAGCTCCTCTTTTTTCAGCAGTCCGTCCTCAATGAGTATATCCAGGTCTATGAAATAGGGGTTGCCCGCAAAGCTGGAAAAGGAGGAATAGGGGCTGTCGCCGTAGCTGGTGGGGCCCAGGGGCAGGAGCTGCCAGTATTTCTGACCGGCAGATTTAAGGAAATCTATAAAGTCATAGGCGCATTTTCCCATGCTGCCGATGCCGTAGTTGGAGGGCAGGGAGCTCATGTGCATGAGTATTCCGCTGCTGCGTTTCAGTTCTTTCATAATCCCTTTTCTCTTTCAAATAAATTCTCAGCCTTTGACGGCGCCTGCGGCCACGCCCTTGATGATATGCTTCTGGCCCAGGATATATACGATGATTATGGGCAGGATGGTGAGCACTATACTGGCCATCATCGGGCCCATCTCGACTCTGCCGTAGCTGCCCCGGAAATACTGGACAAGTATGGGGATGGTGGTGTACTTTTTCCTGTCCAACACCAGGTAGGGCAGCAGGTAGTCGTTCCAGACCCACATGGTCTCCAGTATGCCCACGGACACCATGGTGGGCTTGAGAATGGGGAAGACTACGGAGAAGAAGGTGCGTATTGGACCGCAGCCGTCTATCATGGCCGCCTCCTCTATTTCAATAGGTATGGACTTCATGAAGCCTGCGAACATGAACACCGCAAGGCCTGCGCCAAATCCCAGATAGATTATGCAGATATTGTAAGGGCTGGTGAATCCCAGGCGGTCTGCCAGGGAAGAGAGAGTGAACATGAGCATCTGGAAGGGTACCACCATGGAGAACACGAACAGATAGTAGCAGGCCTTTGAGACCCAGCTGTTCACTCTGGTGATAAACCAGGCGCACATGGAGCAGAACACCAGGATAAGGGCCACGGAAGTGACGGTTATCACCAGGCTGTACCAGAAGGCGGAGAGGAAGCCCTGAGTGTCTATGGCGCTTTTGAAGTTTTCCAGCCCTGCAAAGGTCTCGGAGCTGGGCAGCTGGAAGGCAGAGTCGGTGGTGATGGAACGTTCCTGCTTCAGAGAGTTCATCAGCACCATGAACACAGGGTAGACCCAGGCCAGACTCAGCACTGTAAAGACGGCGGTGAGAATACCGCTCACCACTTTATTCCTCTTTTTCATTACTGCTGCACCTCCTTGGAGCGGGTGGCCTTAAGCTGGATGAGAGAGATGGCCACAACTATTATGCAGAAGAGCACGGCCTTGGCCTGACCTATGCCTTTCCACTGGGGGCCGGAGCGGAAGTAGAAGGTCTGGTAGATGTTCAGGGCAATGAGCTCGGAGGCGTGGGCGGGTTCGCCGCCGGTGAGGGCCAGGTTCTGGTCGAAGAGCTTGAAGCCGTTGGTGAGGGACAAAAACAGGCAGATGGTTATGGAGGGCATAAGATTTGGCAGCTTCACCTTCCATAAAGTCTGCCAGGGGCTGGCCCCGTCGATGGTGGCGGCCTCTATGTAGTCGTTGGGTATGGCCTGCAGGCCTGCAATGTAGATTATCATCATGTAGCCTATCTGCTGCCAGCACATGAGTATGATGAGTCCCCAGAAGCCGTAGGTGGCGTCCAGAGTCAGCAGGGGCTTGCCCAGCAGACTCAGCACACAGTTGAAAAGTATCTGCCAGATATAGCCCAGAACTATGCCGCCTATCAGGTTGGGCATGAAGAACACTGTGCGAAACAGGTTGGTTCCCTTCAGCTTTCTGGTGAGCAGCAGGGCCACGGTGAGGGCAAACACGTTTATAAGCAGTGTGGAGATAAGCGTGAAGCGCACAGTGAGCCAGAAGGACTCCTGGAACAGGGTATCGGCAATGGCCTTGCCGTAGTTTGACAGGCCCACGAAAGTGGTCTTGTTCACGGTCTGGAACTTGCACAGGGACAGATACAGCCCCTGGCAGAAGGGTATCACAAAACCGATGATAAAGGCGCACACTGTGGGCAGCAGGAAAATCGGCCAATATTTTTTTATGGCTTTTTCCATATATTGTCTTCCTCCCTTTCGTCTTTATTTTCCCAAGACTGAGCCCTGCCTCCGTAAATCTCCGGAGCCACGGCTCAGGCCAGGGATGCTGGCCGGTATTTTGGCCTTTCTTTAAATCACGGGGGTGGGCGGGAATCCGCCCACCCCTGTACATTAAAGTTTATTGCTCTGAGCAGGTTTTTGCCCCGGGGATTTCTCAGCCGTTGGCCAGCTCATACTCGGTGGCCCAGCCGTCCACGAAGGCGGTGACAACGCCGTCCCAGTCGCCGGTGCCGGCGGCATAAGCGGTGAGGGCGGAGCCCACGCCGTTCTTCCACTCTTCAGAGGGCATGGTGGTGAAGTTCCAGGACACGGGCACCTTGCCGGCGGCGGTCATATCGGCATCCTGCTGCACGAAGGGGTTGGCAGCGGCCTTGGCAGACTTGAAGGGGCAGACAAAGCCCATGTCATTGGCCAGGCAGGAGGTGCCTTCCTCGGAGGTGACACACCAGTAGATGAAGTCCAGGGTGGCCTGGATGTCGGCCTCGTCGGCCTCGGCATTGACGCACCAGTAGTTCTCGGAGCCGGTGCACAGGCCCTGGTTCTCCTCGCCCTCAAGGCCGATGTAAATGGGTATCATGGCCAGGTTCTCGTCGCCCAGGCTCTTCACATCGTTGTAGGCCCAGGTGCCGTTCTGGTAGAAGACAGCCTCGCCGTTGACGAATTCGGCCACGGCGTCGTCGCCGGTCTTACCGGCCAGCTCGGTGGGATCGCAGGTGGCGTTGTTGATGTACAGGTCCCAAATGGCCTTGTAGTTATCCAGGTAAGTGCCCTTGATGGCGGCGGTGGAAGTGATGCCGTCGGCCTGGTACTCACCGTAGATGGGCATATTGGCCAGGTGGGTCTTGAAGCGCCAGTCGGAGGAGGAGTCCATACCGGCGGAGGTGAAGGCGGCGAAGCCCAGCTCGCCGCTGCGGGCGGTGATGTCCTCAGCCACGGCCTTCAGGCTGTCGAAGGAGTTGATGTCGTCCACGGTGTAGCCGGCCTCGGCCAGCAGGGCGGTGTTGCAGATGATGCCGTAGGTCTCGATAACGTAGGCGATGCCGTAGACCACGCCGTCCTCGATGAGGGCGAAGCTGTCGTTGGTGAGCTCACCATAGATATCGGAGCCGCTCAGGTCATAGCAGTAGTCCTTCCAGTTGGCCAGACCCACGGGGCCGTTGACCTGGAAGAGCGTGGGCATCTCGGTCTTGCCCATCTCGGCCATGAGGGTCTCCTCATAGGTGCCGGAGGCAGCGGTGACCACGGTCACGGGCACGCCGGTCTGCTCGGTGTAGGTGGCGGCCAGGGCCTGCCACTGCTCATCCTGCTCGGGCTTGAAGTTCAGGTAATAGACGGAGCCCTCGGCGGCGGGGGCCTCTTCGGCGGGAGCCTCTTCTGCGGCGGAATCCTCGGCAGGGGCTTCCTCGGCGGGGGCTTCGGCGGCCTCGTTGGAGCTGCCGCAGGCGCACAGGCTGAGCACCATGACCAGAGCCAGAAGCAGTGCTAAAGTCTTCTTCATTTTGCGTTTTCTCCTTTTAAATTAAATTATTCCTCCTTCGAGGTGGTATCTTCAGGCGTATTTCACGCCGGAAAATCAAAGTTTCTTCACCGAGCCGCCGGGCCGGAGCTCTGCCTCCAGGCGCAGATGGCAGCTCTTCCGCCGGTGTTCTATCATATCGGCAAGGATGGCTGCGCTGTGCCTGGCCATCTCCTCCACCGGCTGGACCATGGTGGTGAGAGTGGGGTTGGAGTATTCCGAGACGCTGAGCCCGTCAATGCCTATCACCGAGCAGTCCTCCGGCACCTTTCGGCCGTGGTCCTCCAGGGCCTTCATGGCAGCCAGGGCAGTGGTGTCTGACAAGGCGAAAAGGGCGGTGAAATCCCCGCCGCCGTCTATAAGCTTTTCGGTCCCCCTGTAAGCCTGGGGCATTTCAAAGCAGCCTTCCGTCTCCGCCAGGAGACAGGGGTCAAATTCCAGCCCGCTCTGCTCCAGGGCCGCCCTATAGCCCTTGTAGCGCAGTTCGCTGATGGAGCGGTCATTTGTAGCCGGGGCCACCACGGCTATGCGCCGGTGCCCCAGGTCTATCAGGGTCTTCACCGCCTGAAAGGCGGTCATGTAGTCGTCGATGGACACGGAGGAATAGTCCTTCTCGTCCAGGCTGCCGAAGCAGTTAGTATAGGTGCAGCAGACAAAGGGCACCCCCACCGGGGCAAGAGTTTCGGCGCTGTAATCGAAGCGCCCGCCCAGAAAGATGAGGCCCCTCAGCTTTTTCTCCCGCTCCAGTATGGCCCCGGCCATGACCTCATCGTCATCCGAGCCGATAAAGTGCAGCACCATTGTGTAGCCCCGGCTCTCTATTTCCCGGGATATGGTCTTCACCATGGCGGAAAAAAAGAGGTTGTCCTGCCCTCTCACCACTACTCCGATGTTGTCGGACTGGGAGCGCACCAGATCCCTTGCGCTGTTGTTTGGTATATATCCCAGGCGCTCCACAGTGGAGCGGACCCGCTCCCTCACGCTCTGGCTCACATCCGGGTGGTCGTTAAGGACGCGGGAGACAGTGCTTACGCTGACGCCGCAGGCTTTGGCTATATCCTTTATCGTCATTTTCTCCCTCTCCCCGGTTCTCCCGGCGCCGACGCAATACTCCGCAATTCGTCTGGAATCGCTCCCGGTAACGATTCCAGTTTCTTCTGACTCCAGAATATCAGGGCCTTTTGCCTTTGTCAACGGGCTTTCCCACCGCCGGGGAATTTTTGGCTGCTTGCCCAAAGTGTGTCAGGCTTTTTAGTGTATTTTAACAATATGCAAAAGGCAGCCCCCGGTCTTGGGGCTGCCTTTGCAGCATTTCGCCGTATTTATTCCCGCTGTTATTTGTCCAGGTCCTCCACCTCGATATCCAGGCCCAGCTCTCTGGGCAGGAAACGGGGGCAGACGTTCTCCGAGAGAGTGATGACGGAGGCGGCCAGCTTGGTGCCTATTTTCATGGCCTCCTCTATGGTCTTGCCGTAGGTCAGGCCGATAGCCACTCCGGCGCAGTAGGCGTCTCCGGCCCCGGTGGTGTCTCTCACCTGGACGGGCTTTGCCGGGCAGATACCGCAGTTGCCATGCATGTCCGCATACACCGAGCCCTTTCCCCCCATGGTCACCACCACGGCGGGGATCTTGGCCCGCCTCACCTTTTCCTTCAGCTCCAGGCACAGCTCCTCCGGGCTGAGCTTTGAAAAGTCGCTGACAAAGAGGATGCCCGCCTCCAGCACGTTGCACACAAAGCAGTCGGTGGACTGGAGGAAATCCCGCCGCTGGGAGGCGATGCCCATGTTGGCCACCACAGCGTAGACCCTCTTGTCATATTTCTTTGCGAACCTGAATACCTGCTTTATAATCTCCTTGTCCAGGTCTATCTCTATGACTATGCTGTCGGCGTCGGCAAAGATCTCGTCCCCCTTCTCCTCCAGCAGCCTGGCCATATAGCTCAGGTCCGGGCGTTTGGAGATGGAGCCTGCCAGGTCCCCGGTATTGTCGAATACCGCCAGCCACATGCCCATGCCGTCGGGCACCTGCTTTACAAAGCGGGTGTCCACCTTGTGGTTTTTCAGCTTTTTCAGCACCGCCTCCCCCTGGTCGCCGTCATCCACCAAGCTGACAAAGCGGGGCCGCAGTTCCACGTTGGCGATGTCCTCCGCCACGTTCCTGCCCACGCCCCCTTGGACTATCTCCACCCGGCCGGCGTTGCGCCCGGCGGGTATGTAGTTGTCCTCCGGAAAGCCCTTGACATCCACGAATACTGCGCCTATAACCACAATAGCCATATTATTCTCCTCTCTGTATATGTCAATATGTGTAAATAAAAGGATATTAGCCCCGGCCCGGTTTGTCAATATTAAAGCTGTTGACTGTACTATAAAATGTGATAAAATTCAGAGTGAAAAAATTTGCCCTTATTGTAAGGGCAGGGAGGTGCCTAATATGGCAGCGCTTATTCGCAGCTTCGGCCGGACGGCCCAGGGCCAGCCGGTGCATTCCTTCAGTCTGGAAAACAGGAAGGGCACCCGGGCGGTCATGATAGATTACGGGGCGGCGCTCCAGTCCCTGGTCTTCAGGGACTGCCGGGGAGAGCCCACAGACCTGGTCCAGGGTTTTGACAGCGTGGAGGGCTACGAAAATCAGGATGCCTACATAGGCGCCACGGTAGGCCGCATGGCAAACCGCATCGGCGGCTCCGCCTTTTCCTTGGGCGGCCGGGAATACAAGCTTTTTTCCAACGACGGGGAGAACCACCTCCACGGCGGCAAAAAGGGCTTTGACAAATACGTTTGGCAGGCCGATACCGGGGAGGACTTTGTCCGCTTCTCCCGCCTCTCCCCTGACGGGGAGGAGGGCTATCCCGGAAATCTCCGGGTCTCCGTCACCTACACTCTCAGCGACAGCGACGAGCTGCACATCGCCTATGAAGCTCTCAGCGACACCGACACGGTAGTCAGCCTCACCAACCACAGCTACTTCAACCTCAACGGCGGCGGCAGCGTTCTGGACCAGCAGCTCATGGTCAACGCCCAGAGCTTCCTGGAGCTGGGCCCGGGGCTCATCCCCACCGGCCGGGCTCTCCCTGTGGAGGATACGCCCTTTGATTTTCGGACCATGAAGCCCATCGGCCAGGATATAGAGGCCGAAGATGTCCAGCTCAGGCTGGGCGGCGGTTACGACCACAACTTCATCCTCTCCGGCCCCCTGGCCGCCCAGGCTTACAGCGAGTCAAGCGGCATCTGCCTCCAGTGCTTCACCCAGCTGCCGGGCATGCAGCTATACACCGCCAACTTCCTGGGGCAATTCAGCGGCAAGGGCGGCAGGACCATGGGCCCCCGTCAGGCCTTCTGTCTGGAGACCCAGCTCTTTCCCGACGCCATGAACCACTACGGCTTCCCATCCCCCCTTCTCCATGCCGGGGAAAAGCTCTGTCATGAGACCGTATATAAACTTTCTCTCAAATGAGGTACAATATGGAAAACATGAATGTAACTGATTTTTTCGGCTGCGACGTATTCAACGACTCCGTCATGCGCTCCCGTCTGCCCAAGGACGTGTTCAAGCAGGTGCAGCGTTCCATGAACGAGGGCAAGCGCCTGGACAGCGCCGCCGCCACCGTGGTGGCCAACGCCATGAAGGACTGGGCCATTGAAAAGGGCGCCACCCATTTCACTCACTGGTTCCAGCCCATGACCGGCATCACCGCCGAGAAGCACGACAGCTTCATCTCCCCGGTGGACGGGGGCCGGGTCATCATGGAGTTTTCCGGCAAGGAGCTGATCCAGGGTGAGCCGGACGCCAGTTCCTTCCCCTCCGGCGGCCTGAGAGCCACCTTTGAAGCCCGGGGCTACACCGTGTGGGACCCCGCCTCCTACGCTTTTATAAAGGAGCACGTGCTGTGCATACCCACTGCCTTCTGCTCCTACGGCGGCGAGGCTCTGGACAAGAAGACCCCCCTGCTGCGCTCCATGGAGGCGCTGAACCGCCAGTGTCTCCGGGTGCTGAAGCTCTTCGGCAATACGGAGGTCAGCTCCGTGAAGACCACCGTGGGCCCTGAGCAAGAGTATTTCCTCATAGACAAATCCGTGTACGAAAAGCGCCGGGACCTGGTGTACACCGGCCGCACCCTCTTCGGGGCCAAGCCCCCCAAGGGCCAGGAGCTGGACGACCATTATTTCGGCACCATCAAGCCCCGGGTGGCCGCCTTCATGAAAGCCCTGGACGAGGAGCTGTGGCGTCTGGGCGTCATGGCCAAGACGGAGCACAACGAGGCCGCCCCCTCCCAGCACGAGCTGGCCCCGGTATTCACCACCGCCAATATCGCCGCCGACCACAACCAGCTCACCATGGAGCTGATGCAGAAGATAGCCCGCCGCTTCGACATGGTGTGCCTGCTCCATGAGAAGCCCTTTGACGGGGTCAACGGCAGCGGCAAACACAACAACTGGTCCATGGTCACCAACACCGGCGTCAATCTTCTGGAGCCCGGCGAGACCCCCTATGAAAACGCCCAGTTCCTTCTCTTCCTCTGCGCCGTCATCCAGGCAGTGGACGATTATCAGGACATGCTGCGACTGTCCGTGGCCTCCGCCGGCAACGACCACCGGCTGGGCGGCCATGAGGCGCCTCCTGCCGTGGTGAGCATCTTCCTGGGGGAGGAGCTGGAGGGCATACTCCAGGCCATAGAGACCGACGAGCCCTACGGCGGCAAGGAGAAAGAGCTTATAAAGGTGGGCGTCCACGTGCTGCCCAAGTTCCCCAAGGACACCACCGACCGCAACCGCACCTCCCCCTTTGCCTTCACCGGCAACAAGTTCGAGTTCAGGATGCTGGGCTCCTCCGCCTCCATCTCCGGCCCCAACGTGGTTCTGAACACCGCCGTGGCCGAGTCCCTGCGCCAGTACGCCGATGCTCTGGAGCAGGCCGAGGACTTCGAGTCCGCCCTCCACAACCTTATCCGGGATGTGATCCGCCGCCACAAGCGCATCATCTTCAACGGCAACGGCTATGACGAGGCCTGGCTGAAGGAGGCGGAGCGCCGGGGCCTTTCAAACCTGGTGAGCACCCCCGACTGCGTGCCCCGCTACCTGGACGAGAAGAACATCCAGCTCTTCACCCGCCACCGGGTCTACACCCCCATAGAGCTGCGGGCCAGATACGAGATAAAGCTCAGCAGCTACTGCAAGGTGCTGCACATCGAGGCCATGACCATGCTGGATATGGCCCAGAAGGATATACTCCCCGCCGTCAGCGCCTATGCCCGCAGCCTGGCGGAGGCCGCCCTGGCCAAGCGCAGCCTCAGCGATACCATGGACGTGAGCTTTGAGACCGGCCTTGCCACCAAGATAAGCCGTCTCACCGCCGAGCTCAGCTCCCGCACCTCTGACCTGGGCAGCTCCGTGTCCAAGGCCGAGGCCATCCCCTGCAGCCTGGATAGGGCAAAGTTCTATCGCAGCGAGGTTTTTGAGAATATGAACCGCCTGCGCCAGACCGCCGACGAGCTGGAGACCCTCTGCTCTTCCCAGTACTGGCCCTACCCCAGCTACGGCGACCTGCTCTTCAGTATAAAGTGAAAAGGGCTGTATGAGCTTTGAAAATCTACGGATATAACGGGCAAAAGAACATCTGCGGTGAAAGGCTGCGTCAGCTGCGCCTTATGCACCGGCTGTCCCAGGCCGCCCTTGCCGCCAAGATGCAGACCGAGGGCGTGCTTATGGAGCAGGACATCATAAGCAGGATCGAGTCAGGTGAGCGCCTCGTTACCGACTATGAAGCCTATACTTTCGCAAAGCTTCTTGGGGTCAGTCTGGATGAGCTTATAGTCCCAACCGGCCAGGAAGATTGAATAGCTATAAACAGTCAAACCGCAGCGGCGAAGGCCGCTGCGGTTTCGTTATGGCAAAAACATTTACTGTTCGCTGTCTTTTTTTCTTTTATTTGCTATGAAGCAGTACCAGCTCATCACCACCGGCAGGGAATAGAGTATGGGGTAGGCGTAGCGGGGAGTGCCCCGTATGCCAGGGGCCGCCACGATTATCGCCAGGCTCAGCAGCAGGGGCAGGGCCGGGATGAAAAAGTCCCAGAGCCTGCGCCGCAGGGCGTAACAGCAGAAGAACAGCAGTACCAGCACATACACCGATACATTGCACACCAGTCCGCTGAAGGGCAGGTACATCAGATCGAAGTTGAATTCGTTGCGGATATTGTTCACTCTGGGCAGCAGCTCCACATCGGTGATGCCGATCGTCTCTGCGGCATGGAGATGGTATTTGTTCAGCGTGCCCACGGCCAGCTGATTCCCCTCCTCAAAGGGGAACACCAGGGGATAATTCTGGTTCACCGTGGCCTTTATATACACGAAGGGGTGCTTCAGGCCCTGTTTGAGCCAGGTCTTCAGATAGTTCAGAACATCCTCCGTAGTGGCTTCGGGATTGAACTTATCCTTCACCGGGTCGGACTCCATGGGGTAGTAGTCCGCCGCCATGTTGTCGTAGTCCAGCACGGCGCTGATGGCGGCCTTCTCCTCCTCCGTCACCTCGTCTCCCCGCTCCAGCACATAGCGGGCGGTCTGCTGTATGGGCAGGGACAGGGCCTCCCGGATGCTGCCCTTTTTAATGTCATAGTAGCTCATCAGCCCGCCCAGTATAAGGTTTGCGGCCAGCACCGGCAGCAGCAGGCAGAGCGCCGGTTTTATCAGGCTCTTCTTTTCCCCTCTCCTGCGCCGGAGGAAGAAAATTATCAGCAGCAGCAAAACCATGGGGTATATCACATATTTGCCGTTGTTCCTGAAGAGCATGGAGGACATGATCCCCAGGACCAGCAGGGCGATATGTCCCTTGCTTTTCCAATAGTCCCGCCCCAGGTACAGCATATATACCAGCTCGGTGACGAACAGCAGGATGGCCCAGGAGTACACATTGTCCTTGATCACCGCAGGATACGAGGTGACGAAATAGGGGCTGAACAAGATGGCCAGCAGGCTTATGAGCCGGAGATATCTGGGGGCGCCCAGACGTCTCATAGTATACAGGGAATAGGCAAAGACTGCGGAATACATCCCGGTCTGCAAAAGTATCACTGCAAAGAGCCCCAGATTTGCACTGCCCAGCTTCTTGCCCAAGGCGATGATGGACGCAAAGTAAACCGTGTGGGCCGGCGGATGGTGGGAGGTGAACTCATAGAGGCCCCAGTCAGGCCGCACCACCTTGAAGAACATCCCCGCCTGGTTCCAGGAGTCGGCGTTCATGCCTCCCGGATATACAAGGATAAGGGGCAGCACACAGCTGAGGAGTATGATGACAAAGGGGCAGAGGAAGCTGTGCCGCCGGTAAAAGGCGGTGAGCCGGCCCTCACTTTTCCAGCTCAGGTCTGCGCCGCTGTCCACAAGAATATCCAGCGCAACGGCCAGCTGCGTGAGCAGCCAGGCGCTGCCCAGAAGATAGATACAGCATTTCAGCATCTGGCCCGTGCCGGATGTGAGGCTCTGGAGGCTATTGTCCTGTACAAAGCCCTCGGCCATAAGCCAAATGATCGCTATAAAGAAGCAGACCAGGGGCAGCAGAACGTAATTTCCCCGGCGTTTTCTCTCGTTCCAGCGGTGGAGCAGGAACAGGGCCACTGCAAGGATACTGGCCTGGACGGCCGTACCGTCCAGACTGCGGCGCAGATTTTCCATCATGTTCAGGATGCTGCTGCCCAAAGCCGCATTGCTCAGCTCCGGCTGGGGGAAGCTCATGCACAGAGACATGGACGCCAGGACGGCAAAGGCTGCCGCCGCCCCCTTGCTCAAGCTTTTTATTCCCGCCTTCACTTGCGCCCCTCCAACTTCTCTGTATACCTGTTGTGGATGTCTATAAGTCTCATCTCAAAGTCGTGGCGGTTCTTCTCATGGAGGGTCTCCAGGATGAGCCCGGAGAAAAAGCTCAGGATGGCGGCGATGGCCGCAAAGCCGCTGACGATGAGCGTGGGGAAGCGGCGGACCTGGCCGGTATGCAGATACTCGCTGAGCACCGGGAAGAACATCACGGCGGCGATCAGGGCCAGGACCAGGGCAATGATGCCGAAGAAAGCAAAGGGCTTGTTGTTCTTATAGAGCTTGCCTATAGTCCCCAGGACCTTTACGCCGTCGGAGACGGTGTTCAGCTTGGAGACGCTGCCCTCGGGCCTGTCTCTGTAGCTCACTACCACGTTCTCCACCAGCATGTTCTTCTCAATGGCGTGGATGCTCATTTCCGTCTCTATCTCAAAGCCCTTGCTGAGCACGGGGAAGCTCTTTACGAACTGGTAGCTGAAGGCCCGGTAGCCGGTCATAATATCCCGGATATCGCTTTTAAACAGGGCGTTGATGCTGTGGCGCACCAGCTTGTTTCCAAAGTTATGGAAGGGCCGCTTGTTCTCGGTGAAATACGTGGCGGAGAGCCGGTCGCCCACCACCATGTCCACGCCCCGCTCCAGCACTTTTTCCGCCATCTCCGGGGCAAACTCTGCGGGATAGGTGTCGTCCCCGTCGGCCATGATGTAGCACCGGGCGTCTATCTCCCGGAACATCCGGCGTATCACGTTGCCCTTGCCCTGCTGGTATTCGTGGCGCACCACCGCTCCTGCGGCGGCGGCTATCTCCGCCGTGCCGTCGGTAGAGTTGTTGTCATACACATATATCACTGTGCCCTCCGGCAGGGCGGCCTTGAAATCCGCCACCACCTTGGCCACCGTCCTGCTCTCGTTATAGCAGGGAATAAGTACCGCTATCTTGTCCATATCCTGTCCTTCCCTGGGGGGCGTTTCCCCCAGTCGTATTTCTCATCGGGCCGGGGACCGGCCCCTTATCGTCTTTTTTATCCCGGCCTCAGGCTTTCTCTCTCCCCGTATCCTCCCGGCACAGGCGGATAAAATAGGCCGTCATCAGGGGAAGGGGGTATATCACGGGGAAAACATACCTGGGGTTTCCTATCACCGCCGGGGCGAACACCGCCACCGCTATGCTGAGCAGCACCGGCGCGGCGAGGAGCAGGAAAGCATATTTCTTTCTCACCGCCGCTATAAGACTCAGGAAAAAAGCGGCTATGATATAGGAGGCCGTGTGGCTTATCATACCTATCACCGGCGAAGAGTACATCAGATAAAACCACTGGGTGAGCACATTTCTCTCGGTGTCCAGGGATTCGGGCAGCGAGACGCCTGTAGCCGCCACCACGTCAGGTATGAACCAGGCCCCGTCGCTGAAGCCCACATACACTGTCCTGTTTTCGGCAAAGGGATATACCAGAGCATAGATCTGGTTTGCCGTGGCCTCCACATAGGTCAGGGGATGCTTGAAGAACATCTTCAGCCAGGTCTCCAGATATGCCTTCAGCTCGGCGCTGCCGCAGCCCTCCTTAAACTCCGCTTTCACCGGGTCGGAGATTATGGGCGTGTAAAGCTGCGCCAACCTATCATAGGGCAGTACGGCGTCTATGGCCTCCCGCTCCTCCTCTGTCACCTCTTCCCCGTGGTCCCTCACATATCTGGCGGTCTGCTGGAAGGGGAGGGACAGGCTCTCGGCTATGCTGCCGGGGGCGATGTCATAATGTTTTATAACGGCGGAGTTGACGGCCACAGCAGCCGCCACAGGCAGCAGCATGAGCAGCAGCAGTCTCACTGTCTTGCTCCGGCCCAAGCTTTTCCTTTTTACAATAAGCACTGCGGAAAGCAGGATGAAGCTGGGATAGAGCACATAGCAGCCGTTTTTCCTCATAAGCAGCACACCCATTATTGCCAGGGCGGTGATGAGCAGCTGTTTTTTACTTTTCAAAAAGCTCTCCATATCCAGCAGAGCGTATATGAACTGGGCCATCATAAGCAGGAAGGCCATGGAAAAGGGTACGTCCTTCAGCAAAGTGCCCACCCGGTCGGCGACGAAGGGTGAGAAAACTGCCGTCAGCAGGCTCAGCAGCCTTATCCACTTGGGGGCTCCCAGCTTTTCATACAGGCAAAACACATAGGCCAGCGCCAGGGCAGCCATCAGCACCTGCAGCAGCACAAAGAGGAAAAGGCCCAGGTTTGCGCTTCCCAGAGCCAGGCCAAGGCGGCTGAATATCCCCAGGAGCATGGTATGCACCGGGGGATGATGGGCGGTGAAGGGCTCGCTGCCCCAGTACTGGGCCAGCTGCATCCAGGCATCGGTACAGAAGGCGGCAGGGTAGCACGCCGCCACGGGCACAGCCCAGCACAGCAGCAGAAACAGACTGACAGCCCAGAACCTGTGCCTGCTCAGGAAGGCCTTCAGTCCCCGGGGTGCGGGGAGACTCAGCTTGGTGTCCCAGCCGCTGTCCAGCAGAGAGCGGAAGCCCAGAAGCATAACATACAGGAACCAGGCGGCGCCCAGGTAAGTTATGAGAGATTTGACTATCTGCCCCGGGCTGGAGCACATGGTGGAGAAATCCCCTCCGCTGTTGAAGCAGGCCCCCATGAGCCACAGCACTGCCGTAAGGGCAGCCAGCAGCACCGCCGTCCAATTTTCCCGGGGCCTGTCCTCTCTCAGTCTGAGGCTGAGCCAATAGATTCCCAGAGCCAGCAGGGTGCTGATAAAAGCGCTGCCGTGGAAGCTGGAAGCCAGGTTCCCCACTATCTCCTCGGCAACGCCGTCAAAGCCTTCTCCCCAGGGCACGGAAAAGCTCATGCACAGTGCGCAGGCAGCCATGAGGGACATAGCCAGGCTGAATAGTCTCCCCAGGCCCTCCGCCTTGCCGGCACGGCCCCGGTCCATTACTTTTTCCTGATCTCTCTTGCGCATATACAGCCGCTCTCCCGGTAACAGTTTTTTAAAGTTTAACATATCCCCCGCCCTTTTTCAACATTATTTCCAGGTCTTGAGCCTTCTGGCACAGGGCTCCGCCCTTTCGGGAGCAGGCTGAACGGCTCTCCTCCTCTTTCCGGCCTGAACAAAAAGAAGCCGCAGCTCACGGCTGCGGCTTTAAGCTCAATCGAATTTCGCTGTTTTCCATATTGCGTCTGCGGCTCAGTCCCTGCGATTGGAGAGGATAAGCACAAAACGCAGCAGCTGCATAAGGGTCACGGCCAGAGCCGCCACATAGGTGAGAGCTGCCGCCCGTAGCACCTTTCCGGCGCCTTCCAGCTCCTCCCCCCGCAGCAGCTCCATGCCCTCGATGGTAGCCATGGCCCGGCTACTGGCATTGAACTCCGTGGGCAGGGTCACCAGCTGGAAGAGGGCGCAGAGCCCGTAAAGGGCCACGCCGATATATGCAGCGTAGATGAACACCGGGGACATGGAGCCCAGCAGCAGGCCCAGGATGATAAGGGGCACGGAGAGCTTAGCCCCCAGATTGGTCACGGGGACTATGGCCTCCCTCAGCTTTACAGGCGCATAGCCCACGCTGTGCTGTATGGCGTGGCCCACCTCGTGGCAGGCGACGCCCACGGCGGCGGTGGAGCAGCCGTCGTAGACTCCGGCGGACAGGCGCACCACATTGTCTCTTGGGTCATAGTGGTCCGTCAGCTGGCCGTCGATGCGCTCTATGGGCACCTCTCTCAGTCCGTTGGCATCCAGTACCCGGCGGGCGGCCTGGGCCCCGGTTAGGCGGCGGGAGTTATACTGCTTTGAATATTTCTCATAGGTATGGCTCACATTGCTGCTGGCCCACATGGCAAAAAGCACCGCCGGCAGCACCAGCACTATATATGTCCAGTCAAAGTACATTTTCATTCCCCTTCCCTTTTTCTGTTTATAGCATTATACATATGGCAGGGAAAATATACAATGGATAATGTATGAACTTCTTTTTATTTTCTTAAAGTGTTGCGCTTGATAGTATAATTCACCACAATAAAAAACGCCGAAGCAAGCTTACCTTACTCCGGCGCAGTGGTGACCCGTACGGGACTCGAACCCATGTTACCGCCGTGAAAGGGCGGTGTCTTAACCACTTGACCAACGGGCCATAAAAAGGCGCAGTCATAGGCTGCGCCTCT
This sequence comes from uncultured Oscillospiraceae bacterium, assembly GCA_944385125.1. GTDB lineage: Bacteria > Bacillota > Clostridia > Oscillospirales > Oscillospiraceae > Limivicinus. The sequence continues at coordinate 33,082 of CALWVZ010000010.1, read as the reverse complement.
ATTGGTAGCGGCACCTGGATTCGAACCGGGGACACTGCGGGTATGAACCGCATGCTCTAGCCAACTGAGCTATGCCGCCATTTCTGTTCTCTGAACAGCAATAGAAATTCTACCAGAAGCGCCGCAAATTGTCAACCGATAATTTCAAAAATGCCGAAAAAATTTTTCGCATTTTCTCAAACTTACTCTTGCAATATTTGGATTACTGTGGTATCATGTACGGGCTACGGAGGGTTAGCTCAGCTGGTTAGAGCGTCCGCCTCACACGCGGAAGGTCATCGGTTCGAGTCCGCTACTCTCCACCACGCCGGAGCAGGGAGATCTGCTCCGGCGTTTTTTGTCTGCCGGAGTTTCGCCAAAGGGCCCCAGGGCGTTTAAGCCTGCGGCCCTTTAATTATACCTGGCCCGATACCCGGGCACGGCCTCCGGCCCCTCAGCACAGCTTCAGGACCTCCTCCAGCTCCGGGACACTGGAGATGCCTCCGGCCCGGGTGGCGGACAGGCCTGCCGCTGCGGAGGCAAAGCGGGCCGTCTCCGCCAGCTCCTCCTCGTTCAGCTCCGCCGGGTCCTTGCCGCTCTGGAGGAGCTTGAACATTGCCGAGCCCCCGAAGATATCCCCGGCCCCGGTCTTGTCCACGATGTTTATCCCCTTCAGGCTGTCTGCATGGCCCATGGCCCTGGAATTCATATACCAGCAGCCGTCTCCGCCGCAGGTCACAAACAGCAGCTTGGGGGCAAAACGGCTGAAGATGTACCTGCATCCCTCCTCCGGCTCCAGGCCGAAAAGGAACTTCACCTCGTCGTCGCTTATCTTTATCACGTCCGCCATCTCCAGGCCCCAGAGCATCTGCTCCCTGGCCTGCTCCAGGTCCTGCCACAGGGGCTCTCTCAGATTGGGGTCGAAGCTGATGAGCTTGCCTTGGGCCCGGGCATATTCCGCCGCCTTCACTGTGGCAGAGCGGGAGGGCTCGTTGGTGAGAGAGAGGGTGCCGAAGTGGAACACCTTCGCCCGGTCTATCAGGCTCAGGTCCAGCTCCTCCTCCCTTATGCAGGTATCCGCCCCGGGCTTGCGGGCAAAGGCAAATTCCCGCTCCCCCTTTTCATCCAGGGTGACGAAGGCCAGGGTGGTGAATACATCCCTGTCCACCGCAACGCCGCCGGCGTCTATACCCGCTTTGCCAAGGGTCCCCAGCAGCAGACGGCCAAAGCTGTCCTCCCCCACTTTGGATATCAGGGCGGTCTTTGCCCCGAACTTGGTCAGGGCCGCCAGGAAATTCGCCGGCGCTCCGCCGGGATGGGCCGCCATGGTGGGGTAGCCCTCGCCGTCCGCCGAGACCATGGTAAAATCTATCAGGGCCTCGCCCAGAGCCACTACATCATACATGCTTGATCCTCCTCAATGCTTATGCTCCACTGGTTCTCATAGTTCTCTCCCGGCTTGAGACGCACCATATCCCCCTTGCAGTAAAAGTCCTCGGTCACCCCATGTCTTGCCGGGAGGGACAGCCAGGGCTCTATACACACATAGGGGGCGGCCAGGCCGTCCTTATGCCAAAAGCCCACATAGTTCATCTGGGGAAAGGCCACCTTTATCCCCCTGCGGCTGTTGCGGCAGCGTATGGCCACCTCCTTGGCCGTGTGCTCCAGCACCACTGCGTCATTGTCAAAGAGGCTGTGTTCCAGAGGCAGTATGCGCCCTTCTTTCAGGGGATAGCGCTCTCTCACCCCGCTCACCAGGCAGTCCGCCCCGAAGAGCACCCGGTCCGGGTCGCAGGCCTGGGAAAACTCCAGATAATAGTCCTCAAAGTTCGGGCTCTCCGCAAAGGGTATCCTGAAGCCGGGATGTCCTCCCATACCGAAGGGCAGCAGCCGGTCCCCGGAGTTGAATACCCTGTAGCTGATGTTCAGCTTCCAGTCCTCCAGCCTATAGCTCACGCAAAACTCAAAGGCAAAGGGATAGTATTCTCTGGTCTTTTCATTATCCGTAAGACGGAAGATCAGCTGGGTGTCGCTTTGACTGTAAATTTCAAATTCGCACTCCGGGGCAAAGCCGTGCTTAGGCATGGTGTACTCCCTGTCCTCCAATCTGTAGCGGTCATCTTTCAGCCGGGCCACAAAGGGGAAAAGCACCGGGGCATGCCGCCGCCAGTAGCGGCTGTCCCCGTCCCAGAGATATTCCGTCCCGGAGCAGGAGCTGAGCCTCTGCATCTCCGCCCCCAGGCTGCTGACCTCCAGACGGAGCTTGCCGTTGTCTATGGTATATATCATAAGCTTTTACCTCCCCTTGGGATACTCGTTGCACAGGAGCCTGTAAGGGGGCTCGTCCTCCTCTATCTCCGGGAAACGGCCCACCGGGGGATTGAAGCGGTTATCACTGTTGTCATCGTTGCACTGGCTGACCTCCCCCAGCAGCACCGGCCCGGAGCCGGGCTCCACGGAGAAGTCGTGGTACAGGTACTGCTGCACGTGGATGCTCTCCCCCGGGGCAAGGCGCACATGGGTCCCCGCCGGCACAGTGAGGCTGCGCCCGTCCAGGTGCACCGTCACGTCGGATTCGTAGTCTATATCCTCATTGGGCAGGGAGTTATACACCCGGATGAGCACATTGCCCCCGCCCCGGTTTATGATGTCTTCAGTCTTGTACCAGTGGAAGTGGTTGGGGGCGTACTGCCCCTCCTTCAGGTACAGCAGCTTCTCCGCATAGACCTTGGGGTATTTCTCCGCCATGGAGCGGTTGCCGTTTCTCAGAGTTATCAGGGAAAAGCCCACCCTGTCAAAGTCCCCCAGGCCGTAGTCGGTGATGTCCCAGCCCAGCATGCAGTCCCTCACCTCGTCGTACTCATGGCCCAGCTCCTGCCACTGCTCCGGGCTGAAATGGCAGAAAGGCGGCAGATAGCAGTGTTCCCTTGCGCACATGGCCTCCATCTCTCTCAAGGCCCGGTTTATCTCCGATCGCTTCATGTTCCGTCTCCTTTCAATGCTGTCTTTATATATCCGGCCCGCCTCAGCCCAGGGGGCAGCTCAGCACCACCGTCATGGGCCCATCTTTCCACTCCGGCTCCAGAACATTGCCGTATAGCTGCTTTACCCGGTCCATTCTCTCCGTGAAGTCCTCTACGCCGGTGATCACCGGGAAACCAAAACCCTCTCCCCTGTAGTGCATGGGGACCACCAGGTCCGGCTCCAGGCTGCGCACCACGGCGGCAGCCAGGGCGGCGTCTATGGTATAGTAGCCCCCCACGGGTATCATCAGCAGGTCTATGCGTCCCAGCGCCCGGATGAGCTCAGGCTCCGGCATGTGGCCCAGGTCCCCCATATGGAGCACTCTGCGGCCCTCCGCCTCTACCAGATGCATGGTGTTCTTTCCCCGCAGCATGCCCTGCTTGTCATCGTGAAAGCACTGGAACTCCTCCAGCTTCAGTTCCGGCCGGCGGCCGCTGAGCCGTACTCCCTGGGAATAGTTGTGGTCCCCGTGGCTGTGGCTGCACAGGCACAGGTCCGCTTCCAGCTCCGGCAGCTCCAGGCCCGGTACCGTCCCCGGTGCGTAGGGGTCGAAAACTGCGCTGCCCTGCTCCGTCTCCAAAAGGAAGCAGGAATGTCCATACCATGTAAGTTTCACTGTCAGCCCTCCCAAGCCTTTGAAATGTTCAATTTTATTTAACTCCTATTTTTCAATTGATGTTATTATAACATCTGCCACCTCTGCATACAAGGCCGCTTAGCGATCCGCTGTGGTAAAATCAAAAAAATTGCCCTGCCGGAATTTTCCCGGATAAAGCTTGTTGACCTGGGCGGCACAAGATGTTACAATACCCCTGTTACAGAACTATAAGGAGGCTGCAAATGAAAGGCAATCTCGTATTTAAGATATTTTTCTCCATACTTTTCCTGGGCGTCTTCTGTGCATACAGCTATATGCATTTCTCTTCCGGCTGGTCTACCCAGAGCTTTGCCGATACTGCGGCCTCGCTGGGGGAAACCGGCCAGCAGCCCGTCCAGGACGATGCCGCCGCCCAGGCCACGCCCCAGCCTACAGTGGAACCCACCGTTGAGCCCACGGAAGAGCCGGGCAGCGGTCTGCCCGATGTGGACCTGACCAGCTGGGAAATGATCCTGGTGAACAAGGATAACAGCGTGGATGAGAACTTCGCCCCCCCGGAGACTGCGACCCTGGCCAATGACTGCGTTGTGGACTCCCGCATAGCCGAGGCCCTCACCAGCTTTGCCGAGGGCGCTCAGGCCGAGGGCCTGCCGGTATATCTCTCCTCCGGCTACCGGGATTACTCCACCCAGCAGTACCTGTATAATCGGAAAATAAGCCAGGGCTACAGCGCAGACGAGGCCGCCAAGATCGTCACTCCCCCGGGTACCAGCGAGCACCAGACCGGCCTGTGCTGCGATATCACCGACTACTATCACGACCCCAAGACCACCGACCTGGAAAATACCGAGACCTTCCAGTGGCTCCTGGCCCACTGTCAGGATTACGGTTTCATCCTCCGTTATCCCGAGGATAAGCAGGACATAACCCAGGTGATGTATGAGCCCTGGCACTTCCGCTATGTGGGAGTGGAGGTAGCCACATATATTATGGAGAACAATCTCTGCCTGGAGGAGTTCGTAGCCCTCTACGATCAAGCCTGAGGTCCTGGGCTCCTTTCCGGCGGCAGCAGTCATTCACCCCGCAGCCAGAGGCTGCGGGGTGTTTTTCTTCCCTGCGGCCCCGGGGCAGTATTAAAAATAATCGGGGGAAAAATGAAAAATTATGCTTGACAAGTGGGGCTCCCAGTGCTATTATAATCAAGCGTTCCAGAGATGCGCGAGTGGTGGAATTGGCAGACTCGCTAGATTCAGGTTCTAGTGCTCACTCCGGGCGTGCGGGTTCAAGTCCCGCCTCGCGCACCAGCGTCGGAGCAAGCTTATATCGCTTGCTCCGATTTTTTCTATTTCACGGGGAATAGAAAACACCATCCGCCCCGCTTCCTTGCTCCTCCTCTCCAAATCGAAGCCGCTTGCCCGCAGGGGGTACGCCGCATCCCTAAGGCGGCAAAGCCGCCAAGGGCTGCGCAGGCGCTGGGCTTCGATTTGGGTTCCTTTGATGAGATCTATAAATTCTGTATCGCCACTCGGACCAAGTTCGGAGCAAGCGCAATGTCGCTTGCTCCGATTTTCAGCTTGTCAAAAAATCCCTACAGACTTTTTGACAGTCCCAGGCCGGCTATATCATATTTACACATGATATAGCCGGCCTTACTGCATCTCACTTTATGATATTTTACGGCTTGCCTGTTTGGCTCAGATCGGCCCCGCCGCCTCAGCCCTGCCCGTAATAGGCGTTGCTGCCGTGTTTGCGCAGGTAGTGTTTATCCAACAGCTCCCGGGACATGTTGCCCGCCTGGGGATTTAAAATCATGCTGTGCCAGGACATGAAGGCGACCTCTTCCATAACAACGGCGTTGTGGACGGCCTCCACCGGGTCTTTGCCCCAGGCAAAGGGGCCGTGACTATGTACCAGAACGCCCGGTATCGCCGCCGGGTCCAGTCCGGCAAAGGTCTCCACTATCACCTTTCCCGTCTCCTGCTCGTAGTGTCCCCGTATCTCCTCCGGGCTCATCTCCCTGGTGCAGGGGATGTCGCCGTAAAAATAGTCGCCCTGGGTGGTGCCCATGGCCGGGATGGGCCGGCCGGCCTGGGCAAAGCTGGTGGCCCAGCGAGAATGGGTGTGGATGACTCCGCCGCAGTTGGGGAAGGCCTTGTAAAGCTCCAGGTGGGTAGGCGTATCGCTGGAGGGCTTCCACTTGCCCTCCACGATCTTTCCCTCCATATCAACCACAACCATGTCCTCCGGCTCCATCTCTTCGTAGGGCACCCCCGAGGGTTTAATTACCATAAGCCCCTTTTCCCTGTCTATGCCCGAGACATTTCCCCAGGTAAATGTCACCAGCTTATATTCCGGCAGCATCAGATTTGCCCGGCACACCAGTTCTTTCAGTTCTTCCAGCATATCAGCTTCTCCCTTCGGCGGCCTCTTTTATTTTCATGCGCAGGAAATCCGAGGCCTGAGCCAGCTTTTCTCTATAATTTTCTTCACCGTGATACCAAAATTCCCCGGTGAACATTCTGACCCCCTGATCCAGCAGCTCCCTGATGCAGGGCACATACTCGGTATGCCCTCCCTGCCCGAAACTCATGTCCCGGTATACGCCGGGGCTGGTCTCCTTCAGATGGGCGGCAAAGATATGGCCTCTGCCCTTTTTCAGGTCTTCCACCACATCCGTTCCGTAGATCACCGCTGCATTTTTCAGATTGCCTATGTCCGGGTATACCCCGAGATAGGGGGAGCGGAGCTCCGAGACATAAAACATGCTCTTGCCCACCGTGTCCATAAAGGGGGTCTCCATGGTCTCAAAGCCCATGCAGACGCCATGGGCGGAGGCGTACTCCACAGCCCTGCTCAGTCCCTCCAGGAAGTATCCGGCAGACTCCGGCCTTCTCTCCTCGTAATACACGTCGTACCCGGCCAGCTGTATCAGCCGCACGCCCAGCTCCGCCGCCAGATCCACGGCCTTTCTCATGATATCCAGGCTCCTGGCCCTTACGGCGGCGTCGCCGGAGCCAAAGGGGTATCTCCTGTGCCCGCTCAGACACATGGTCCTGATAGGCACTGCCGTGTTTTCGCAGGCTCTTCTGATTTCTCCGATCTGCGCCGGGGCAAAGTCCAGCCGGGCCAGCTTGGCGTCGCTCTCGTCCACGGAGAGCTCCAGCCAATCAAAGCCGGAGCTCCTGGTGAGGTCCAGCTTCTCCTCCCAGCTGTCCAGGGAAGGCATGGCTTTTTCGTAGAGTCCCAGACGATAATTCAGCTCTTCCATCCTATCACCGCCAATCTTCAGTGCGGAGGGGCGTCAGGCAGACGCCCCTTCCCGTCTTATCTCTTAACTCTTGCGCTGCCGCCGGCTGCCAGGGCCTGGGCCTCTTCCCGGCTTACCAGGTTCCAGTCGTTGCGGATGGTGTGGCACAGGGCGGAATATGCGGCGGAGAAGTCGATGGCCTGCTGGTCGTCATAGCCTTCCAGCATGGACCAGATCAGGCCGGAGGCAAAGCTGTCGCCGCCCCCTACCCGGTCGTTTATCTCTATATCCTGATATTTCCTGGATACGAAGAAGCCCCGCTTCGTCATCATGCAGGTCTGCCAGTTGTTCAGCAGAGCGGTCTTGACTTCCCGGAGGGAGGTGCCCACCACCTGAATGTGGGGATATTTCTCCATCACCTTTTCCGCCACCTTCCTGTAGCTTTCCGGGTCAATGGCGGAGAAGTCTGCGCCGGTGCCTTCGGCTTTTATGCCCAGCATGGTCTCGAAATCCTCCTCGTTGCCCAGGATGACGTCGATGTAGGGCATCAGCTTTTCGGCGGCGGCTCTGGCCTGCTCCTTGCTCCACAGGGTACTGCGGTAGTTCAGGTCATAGCTGGTGGTGGCTCCGTTTTCCTTTGCAGCCTTGAGGGCCGAGCAGACCTCCTGAGCGGTATGCTCCCCCAGAGCGGTCACAATGCCGGTGGTATGGAACCAGCGGGTATCCAGGGTCTTTTTCCAGTCTATCTCTCCCGGCTGTATCTTGCTCAGGGCGGAATGTCCCCTGTCGTAGATCTGGTAGCTGGGCCTGGGGCCGATGCCCACTTCCACAAAGGCCAGGCCGTTTCTGGTCCTGCCTATTTTATCGAAGTCCTCAACCACCACGTTGGACATGTCCACGCCGTGCATCTGGGCGTGCTTGACGATATATGAGCCGGTCCAGTTGTCCACCAGCTTCGTGAGGTAGGCGGTCTTCAGTTTGTATTTCAGTTTGTCAACGCTGAGGTTTGCAATGTTCACGCAGCAGTTGAGTTCTGCGGCGGCAATGCCCAGGCGCAGTTCCTCGGCCTGGCCCAGTCTGTCGTGCTCCGGCGGAGTCATGCGGATATTGGGTTCGCCAAAACTCATGAAATCGTACTTCGGCATATATCTCAGCTCCTTACTGTTATTTGCTCACCGTATAGTAAGCGACCTGGTTTATCTCCCTGTTTGCAGAGACGATAACGTCTTTGCCCCCCACCTTCAGGCACATGGCGTTGGCGGGTCCCACGTCGTGGTCCAGGACTTCCACATAGTAGCCCTGCTCTCCGTATCTGACAGCCAACAGGTCCCTGTCGCCCTTGCGGTGGCCGATAATAGCCATCTGCTCTCCGCCGAATTCCCCTTTGCATATGGCGTGGGCAAACTCTATTTTTTTTTCATACTGGAAGACCTTTTCAAAGCCGCAGCCCTTGTCTTTGTATACGCACAGGGTATCTCCGTGGAAGGGCTCCAGGCTGAGCATCTCCTTCTCCCCGTCCCCGTCAAAGTCCAGCAGCAGCGCATCGCTGACCTGGGCGGTGAGCAGCTTGTCCACCTGCCATGGTGCTCCGGGAGCCTCGGGAGGAGTAAAGCGGTACACGCCGTCGTCGCAGGTCACTATCCCGGTGTTGACACCGTCTTTCACGTCTCTTGCGTAGCCGTGGTTTTTCAGCATGCCCTGGCGCAGCGGCTCCAGCTCAAGAAGTCTGGGAGCGTCCACAATGTCCTTGGGCAAAACTGCCGCCAGAGTCATGCCGGGAAATCTCCAGTCGTCCTTATACTCATAGTCGCTTTTTATGCAGCAGGCAAGCAGATAATCCACGTCGCCCCTGCTGAGGATATCGAAGCGATGGACATAGGGGAGCTCGGCAATGGTATCCACCTTCCAGCCACCTTCACCCGGCCGGCAGAGGACGATTTTGGCCTCCTTGGAATTGTTCGGAGAATAGAACTTGTGGGTGGCCAGAAAGGCCCCGTCGCTGCCGGGCACCTGCACTATGGTCATGGTGCCGCCGGGCCCGGACCAGACTTCCTCCAGCCTGTTGCCCTCCTCATCGAAGAGCAGACAGGAGAACTCTTTCTCCGAGGCCACCAGGAAATGCTGCCTGCCCTTGTATTCCAGAGGGGCGACGCAGTAGCACAATGTCAGATCCGAGATCTTTTTCTTTTCAACTTTCACGGCAAACTCCTTTACAGGCAGCTCCTGTAGGGTATGTTCTGGGGGGCCTCAAAGCAGTCTTCAAAGCCTCTGGGATGGTGGTAGTACATCTTGTCTTTGTCCTGGGGATATGTATAGACCCCGCCCACCTGCCAGAAGAAGGGGTGGAAGCCGTATTCATTGCGCAGGCGCTTGAAATCCCAGAGGAGCTTTATCTCTTCGCAGTCGGCCTGGAAGTTGGTCCACACGTCCCAGTGGATAGGGACGACCACCTTGCATCTCAGATTCTCGGCCATGCGGAGGATATCCACGGAGCTCATCTTATCCTGCATGCCAATGGGGTTTTCACCGAAGGAGCCGAAGGCCACGTCCACATCGTAGTCCTTGCCGTGCTTTGCAAAGTAGATGGAGAAGTGGCTGTCGCCGGAGTGGTAGATGTTTCCGCCCGGGGTCTTCACCAGATAGTTCACCGCCTTCTCGTCCATGTCCGTGGGGCAGACGCCGGTGAGCTCTTCCCTGTCGGGACCCTGGCTGTCGGTGGTGACTATGCAGGTGCGGTCAAAGGAATCCAGGGCTATTATCTCCATGTCCTTGATCTTGAAGCTGTCTCCGGGATGCACCACCCGGCAGCGGTCTGCGGGCACTCCCCACTTCACCCAGGTATCCACAGACTTCTGGGGCCCAATAAAGGGCACGGGTATCTCCCGGCCGTCTTCGTCGGTGGTGGTCATGCCGCTGTTGACCACATGGGCGGCCCACTCGGCGCTCATATGGTCCTGATGGTAATGGGTGGCCAGGACGGCGTCCACATGCTTGAAGGCAAAGGGGTCGATAACGAAGGGCACGTTGCGCAGGTTGGGCTGCATGGCCCGGCAGCCGCACATGTTCGCCATCTGGTGGCCCACCTTCATCTTGCCGTCGCCGTGGGTCCGCTTTCCGTTGCCGCACCACAGGTCTATGGTGATGTCGGCGCCACCGGGGGTCTTGAACCATATGCCGGTGCAGCCCAGCCACCACATTTTCACGTTACCCTCCGGGACCACGGCGTTTTCGATGTCCTCCACCAGCCAGGTCCCCCACTCGGGGAAGGTGGCCTTTATCCAGGACTCTCTGGTCATCTCGCTGATTTTGCTCATTATTTTGTCCTCCAGTGTAGTAGTGCAATAGTGTAAATATTTACAGTATCACTCTGCTTTTTAAATCAGGCTCTCAGGCCCGGTCTTTAAACAGCTTGTCGAAGCCCCGCTGCATATCCCGCATCAGATCTTCGCAGTCTTCCAGGCCCACGGCAAGACGGATGAAGTCGGCGGGGATGCCCTTCTCCTTGTCCTCATCCTTGGGACTTATAAGGCTGTGGGGCTCGCCCAGGCTCACCCAGTGCCTCCAGAGCTTCAGCTCAGACAGAAATACCTGGTACAGCTCCTCGTGGCTCACGTCCAGTCTGAAACAGACCACGCCGCCGAAGCGCTTGAGCTCCTTTGCGGCCGTCTCGTGCTGGGGATGCTCCGGCATGCCCGGATAGGTCAGGTCTTTTACATAGGGCTTGTCCCTGAGGAATTCCACAATCTTTTCCGCATTGGAGCAGTGGCGCTCCATGCGTATCTCCAGGGTCTGAAGGCCTCTGGAAATGAGGAAGGAGTTAAAGGGGCTGAGGCAGCAGCCGATAACGCCCATCATCCGCTGGAGCTCATAGTATATCTCATGGCTGTTGGTGGAGATGGAACCACCCAGGGCGTCGCCGTGGCCGTTCATATATTTGGTCAGGCTCTCGCTGCTGATATCCGCTCCCAGCTCCAGGGGCCTGCACAGGTAGGGAGAGGCAAAGGTGTTGTCCACCAGGGTCAGCGCACCATATCTGTGGGCCAGCCGGCACACTGCCGAGATATCCGCCACATTCAGCAGGGGGTTTGCTATGGTCTCAAAGCACAGCATTTTCACCGGGCCTTTTTTGATGCAGGCCTCCAGAGCCTCCAGGTCGGTGAAGTCCACCATATCCACCTGGACATTGGCCAGTCTGGGCAGGTCCTCCCTTACGAAGAAATAGGTCCAGATGTACAGGTCCTTGTGACAGATTATCCTGTCCCCGGCCATCAAAAGTGCCAGCATGGGCAGGGTCATGGAGGACACTCCGCTGGCGGTGACCAGAGTGTATTGCGCATTCTCCAGAGAGGCTATGCAGGCGGACACTGCGTCTCTGCTGGGGTCTCCGTGGCGCTGATAATCGCTGCCGGTAACGGAGGCGTAAATGGGCATGGCGGAACGGCCGGAGTAATTTCCCACGTCGATACATCTGGTGGAAAAGGCCATGTCTTCAAATTCTTTATTTCGCTCAAAAATTTTGACTCTGTCTATATTGGGCATCAGTTCCCAGCTTTTTCCCATTTGGATTCACCCTTTCTCCTCTTCGGACGCAGCTATTTTTTCTTTTCCCTTTTCCCGGAAGACATTGGGATAATGGCAGGCCACCATATGGCCCGGTTCTATTTCCCTGAGCTGAGGCACCTCGCAGCTGCATTTCTCGCAGGCGTAGCGGCAGCGGGGATGGAAACGGCAGCCGGCGGGGGGATTGATTGGGTTTGGTATCTCCCCTTCCAGCACTTCCCTCTCGGGTATCTTATCCGGGTCCGTCACCGGCACCGAGGACAGCAGCGCATGGGTATAGGGATGGGCATGCTCCTTGAACAGCACCTCCGTAGGCGCTATCTCCACCATCTTCCCCAGGTACATCACACCAACTCTGTGGGATATATGCTGCACCACAGCCATGCCGTGGGCAATGAAGAGGTAGGATATGCCCAGCTCCTTCTGAAGGTCTACCAGGAGGTTGAGTATCTGGGCCTGGACGGACACGTCCAGGGCGGACACCGGCTCGTCGCAGACTATGAGCTTGGGGTTAAAGGACAGGGCCCTGGCCACAGCTATTCTCTGGCGCTGACCGCCGGAGAATTCATGGGGATATTTCTTGGCGTCGCCCTCATGCAGCCCCACCAGTCTCAGCAGCTCCGCCACTCTGGCGGGTATCTGCTCCTTGGGTATGAGCCTGTGCTTGATAATGCCCTCAGAGAGTATCTGCTCCACTCTCATTCTGGGATTGAGGGAACCGTAGGGATCCTGGAATATTATCTGTACCTCGCTGCGCTTTTTTTGCAGCTGCTTTCCGGACATGGCGCAGAGGTCTTCTCCGCAATACACTATTTTCCCGCTGTCGGCTCTGTGCAGCTGCAAAATCAGCTTGCCTACAGTGGTCTTTCCGCAGCCGGATTCGCCCACCAGGCCGAAGGTCTCGCCGCCCTTTATCTCAAAGGACACATCGTCCACGGCCCGCACATGGGCCACGGTCCTCCTGAACAGGCCCTTCTTGACCGGGAAATATTTTTTGAGATGTTTTACTTCCAGAATTTTTTCCATGCTCAGGCCTCCTGCTCCAGATTCCTGCAATATTTGCAGCGCACCTGATGTCCTGCGCTCACATATTCCAGCCTCTGGGGTGTGGAGGCGCAGTCATCCTTGCAGTAGGGGCAGCGTGAAGAGAAGGCGCAGCCCTTGGGCAGCTCATTGAAGCCCGGGACCATGCCGTCGATATTGTACAGCCGCTCCACCTTTTCGTTCATTTTGGGGATGGCCTTCAGCAGTCCCTTAGTATAGGGGTGCATGGGGCTGTGGAAGATAGTGCTTACATCGGCTATCTCCAGTATTTCCCCGGCATACATCACCGCCACCCTGTCGCAGTTTTCTGCAACAATGCCCATGTCGTGGGTGATTAGCAGCAGGGACATGCCGTTGAGCTTCTGCAAATCGTGGATGAGTCTGAGTATCTGGGCCTGTATGGTGGGGTCAAGGGCAGTGGTGGGCTCGTCTGCAATTAGCAGGGAGGGCTTGCAGCTGAGGGCCATGGCTATCATCACCCTCTGGCGCATGCCGCCGGACAGCTCGTGGGGATAGGCCTTGGCCCGTCTCTCGGGGCTGGGTACTCCCACCAGGCGCAGCATCTCCACCGCCTGCTCCTCGGCCTCTTTCTTGCTGCATTTCTTGTGCAGCCTTATGGCCTCGGATATCTGGCTGCCGCAGGTGAACAGGGGGTTCAGGGATGTGAGGGGCTCCTGGAATATCATGGCTATCCTGCCGCCCCGTATCTCCCTCATTTTCTTTTCCGGCAGGGCAAAGATGTCCATACCGTCCATCATTACGCTGCCCCCGGTGATCTTTCCGGGCGGGTCGGCAATAAGGCGCATGATGGCCTTGGAGGTCACGCTCTTTCCAGAGCCGGATTCGCCCACCAGGCCCAGGGTCTCGTTGGGCTTTATCTCAAAAGAGACGTCTCTCACCACGTCGGCAAGCTTGCCGTCCTGGAAAAATGCCACGTGCAGATTTTTTACCTCAAGAAGGTTTTCGCTCATAATGCTCCTCCTTCCTCAACCGTCGATGCGTATCTTGACGTCCAGAGCGTCCCTAAGGCCGTCGCCCAGGAAGTTCAGCGCAAGCACGGTCACAACTATGGCGATGCCGGGGAAGATGCTGAGCCAGGGGGCCTTGGAGATGAAGTCGTAGCCGTCTCTCAGCAGAGTGCCCCAGCTGGCCGCAGGAGGCGCCACGCCCACGCCCATGAAGCTCAGGGAGGACTCGGTTATGATGGCGCTGGCGGCGCTGAGGGAGACCTGAACTATAATGACCGAGCTCATGTTGGGCAGGATGTATTTTCCGATGATTTCCAGATGGTTGAGTCCGGTGGTGATGGCGCTCTCCACAAACTCCCGTTCTCTCAAGCTGGCAGCCATGCTTCTCACAAGACGGGCAAAGTAGGGCGTGTTGGCAATGCCTATGGCCAGCATGATATTTATGATGCCGGAGCCCATGACCGTCCCAAGCAGCAGGCCCAGCAGTATTGTTGGGAAAGCGCATATAGCGTCTATGATAAGGCTCATCACACTGTCCACCTTACCTCCGATGTAACCGGCGATAAGGCCCATTATGGTGCCCATCACCATGGCCATCAGCACCGACACAATGCTTATAGACAGCGAGAGCTTGGAGCCGTAGAGCACCCTGGCCAGCACATCCCTGCCCAGGTTGTCTGTGCCGAAGATATGCTCTGAGCTGGGGGCCTGCAGGCGGATGGAGGTATTTGTCTGCGTGGGGTCATAGGCGTATAGGGCGTTTCCGAAGATTGCCAGCAGACATATGGCCACCAGTATGATGAGACTGACAAAGGCAGTTTTTCTCTTCTTTATTTTTATCCATCCCCGGGCGAGCGGGGAGGTAGTTCCCTTCTTTTTCATGATACGCAGCCTTTCTGTTATGGTTTGCCCTGTTACTTCTTGCTCAGGCTGATACGTGGGTCAATGAAGATATAGATGATATCCGTAAGCAGATTTATCAGCACGATGCATGTGACCACTATCATTGCCACACCCATAACTATGGGATAGTCCCTCTGATATATGGCATCCACCATGGACTTGCCCATACCCGGCAAAAGGAACAGCGTCTCGATAACGAATACGCCGCCTATCATGCTGTTTATCTGGGAAGTGATGGCTGTAATAACGGGTACCAGTGCGTTGCGGAGAGCATGTACCATATATATAACGCTGCCTCTCTGCCCTTTGGCCTTGGCAGTAAGTATGTAGTCCTGATTAAGAGTGTCCAGCATTGCGCTTCTGGTCTGCCTGGCTATCGGTGCGGCCAGGGACAGCGCCAGAGTAACCGAGGGCATTATCATGATTTGAATATTTTTTGCCGCATCCACGCTGAATCTAACAAAGCCGGATGCAGGCAGCCAGTGAAGATTCACCGAAAGCAGAAGTATCAGAAGTATTCCCAGCCAAAATTGGGGAATGCCCACGCCCACCATGGTGAGCGTACTGAGCACATAGTCTATAGGCTTGTTTCGCTTGACAGCGCAGATGATCCCCGTGGGTATACCTATCAGCACTGCCAGTCCAATGGATATTCCTATAAGTTCCAAAGTTACCGGCAGGCGCTCCTGTATTCTCTTGATTACAGGTTGGCTGGTGAGATAGGATTCCCCCAGATTGCCGTGGACAAAGCCGTTGAGCCACTGGAAGTACCTCACATATACCGGCTGGTCCAGGCCCAGCTCTTCCTCCAAAGCATCAAGCTGCTCTACCGAACCGCCAATATCGCTAAGCATTACCATGGCTGCGTTGCCCGGCAGCATATTGATGACGGTGAACATGATTATACTCACCAGCAGGAGCAGAGGAATCGTCAGGACGACTTTTCTAATAATCGAATTTAACATAATTTGGCCTCCGTCTGTGGAAACAGGCTCGGGATTGGAAGAACGATTTCCAATCCCGAGGCGAACTTGCGTGGGGTCCTGTATTCTCCGAAGCCGCTGGGGCTTCGGAGAATACAGCCTGCACAACTTACTTATTGAGCCAGGCAGAGGTAAATATCATGGTGCCGTCACCGTTGTACTGCAGGCCTTCCACCCAGGTGCGGTATGCGCTGAAACGGGCGGAGGTGCACAGGGATACGATGGGGATGTCTTCCTCTACCATCTCCTGCATCTGGATGAGGATGTTGTCCAGCTCCTCCTGGTCGGTGGTGGTGCTGGTGAGGGTCAGCAGCTCCTGGAAGTCCTCCCTGAAGTACTTGGAGCAGTTCTGCAGAGCGTTTGCGCCGAAGGTGTACTCCATCTGGATATAGGGGGAGGCCTTGGGGTGACCCAGGTCGTTTATACGGATGCCGGCGGGAGCGTTCTCGTCATAGGATGCCCACAGCTGCTTTACGGTTGCGCCGTCAGTGGGCTGGAGGTTGATGGTAAAGCCTGCTGCGGAGGCCTGGGCCTGGAGCAGCTCGCACAGCTCCTGGAGGTTGCCGTAGGTCCCGAAGTAGAGGTCGATGGTCACGGGCTCGGTGTATCCGGCCTCCTCAAGCAGGGCCTTGGCGGCCTCGGGGTCATAGTCGTACTGCTTGCCGTCCCTGTAGAAGGTCTGGCTGGGCAGGACGATGGTGGGGGTGGTGTAGCCGTTGCCGCCGGCCATAACGTCTATCAGCTCCTGGCGGTCAAAGGCATAGCAGAGGGCTTCCCTTACCCTTATATCGTCAAAGGGAGCCTTGGTGGTATTCATATAGAGGATATACTGGGTCTTGGCAGCGATCTCATAGAGGACTATATCCTCGTTGGTGGCCAGAGTGTCGTTGACGGTCTGGTCGGTAGAGAAGTCCACCACGTCAATGTCGCCGCTCTGGAGGTTGGCCGCCATAACGGACTCGTCGGCAATTATCTGCACGGTGACGCTGTCCAGATAGGGCAGGGGCTGGCCGTCCTCGCCCATCTTGTAGTAGTTCTCATTCTTCAGAGCGGTGAGGCTCTCGCCGTCCAAGAACTCGCTGAGGATGAAGGGGCCGCAGCCGCCGGTGCGGGCAAAGACCTCAGGGTCGCCGCTGGCCTTGAACTCCTCGATGGAGGCGGGGGAAAGGATAATGCCTACAGGCTGGGACATAACATTGAGGAAGCTTGCGTCAGGAGCACTGAAGTTGAACCTGACCACATTCTCGCTGACTACCTCAACGGACTCCAGATTGTTCAGATAGCTGGCCTGGGCGTGGGGATTGTCCTCGCTGGTGTAGAACTCCATGGTAGCCTTGACGGCTTCTGCATTTACCGGGCTGCCGTCAAAGAAGGTGGCGCCTTCCACCAGGGTCATGTCCAGGTGCAGGTTGTCCTCGGACCACTGCCATTCGGTGGCCAGGTTGGGCTGAGCGGTGAAGTCCTCTTCATTGAGCCAGGTGAGAGTCTCAAAGAAAAGGCTGTAGGTCATCATATCCCCGGCAGGCGCAATGCATGCGGTGGGATTGATGGGGGTGATACCGACACGGCGGAGGGTGAGATTGCCGCCGCGGACGATCCCGCCCGTGCTCTCGGCTTCAGCAGCCTGCTGGGTCTCGCTCTCCTGGGGAGCTGCCGGCTCCTGGCTGTCGGAGCTGCCGCAGGCAGCCAGGCTGACGATCATGCAGACCATCAAAAGTAGAGCCAAAAATTTTTTCATGTGGGTTCCTCCTCTGTTTATAAATTGCTTTATAGTCGTGCGGACTTTACTTGATTCATATTATCATGCAAATTGCTTAAAATGTCAATCATAAAATAGCTGTTTTAGAAAAATTTTTTCATTAATCGACGGAACTTGGTTCTTATAAAAGATTATATGAACGAATTGGTATCTAAATCTTGACTTTATCAAAGCTTAATGTTATTTTTTATCTAAATCCAGGACGAGAATGATAAGACTAAAAATGGTGTAAAATTCCATATCGTCATGCTTAAAGGGGGTAAATTACAAAATGTTGTTCTTTTCCAGAGATTTTGTCCTGCGCGAACTGAGCATGGAAGAATGTATCAATGCAGTGGAAGAAGCCTTTGTCTATTTGCATCAGGAAAAAAGTTTTCATTCTTTACGAAAAAGAGTTCATTTACCCGGCGGAGAAATAGGCTGGGGCAACCTGTTCAGCATGATGCCCTGCTATTATGACGAGAACTATTTCGGCGGCAAGATATTCTCTGTCTTCCCGGACAACACCGGCACGGAGCTTCCCACCCATCAGGGTCTTGTCATGCTCTTTGACTCAAAAAGGGGCTGTCTGCTGGCCTGCGCCGACGCCCATGCCATAACCGAGCTGAGAACGGCCGCCACCACGGCTCTGGCCACAAAGCTGCTGTCCCGGGAAGACTCACACTGGTGCGCCTTCATCGGCGCCGGCGGTCAGGCCTATTCCCATCTGGACGCTTTGATGGCGGTACGTCCTCTGGACAAGATAAGCATATACAACCGCACCCTGCCCAGGGCCCAGCGCTTTGCCGCACATATCCTGGACAAATACGGCATTGAGGCGCAAATATGTTCCTCAGCCAGGGAGGCGGCTTACGGCGCCGATATAGTATGCACCGTGACCACTGCCGGCCAACCCCTCCTTTTCGGGGATGATATCGCTCCCGGGACCCACATAAATGCGGTGGGGGCCTGCGCCCCCTGTTTCCGGGAACTGTCCACCGACCTTGTGGTGAAGGCTTCCCTCTTCGGCGACTGCCGGGAAGCCATGATGAACGAGCCCGGCGATTTCCTCATTCCTTTGAAGGAGGGCGCAATACAGGAGAGCCACCTCAAGGGCGATCTCAGCGATGTGGTGGGCGGCAGCGCAGGCAGGAGCAGCCGGGAGGAGATCACCATTTTCAAATCCCTGGGCATTGCCAACGAGGATGTGGCGGCGATAAAGCGTCTATATGAGCGTTTCCGCAATGTGCAGGCCCCCGGCAGGACTTTCCTGGAGGGCGTCTGAGCCCGGCTCCCCATCTTCCGAAATATAAAGCATCGCCCTGCGGATAAGACCGTGGGGCGATGCTTTATATCACTTGACAGCAGTCTGATTTTTATGGGAGATACAGGCGGTCCGAAACACTTCAGTCCATGGCAAAATGCACTTTTTTGCTCTCTGGCCTGTCCAATATCTCCTTTACCTTTGCGGCAGCCTGGGGTATCCTGTCCCTCAGCAGCGCATCGGTCAGTATCTCCGCCACTGCGGGCATGTCCTGCTCCTTCAGTCCTATTTTGGTAGGTATAAGCGTAGCGGGCCTCAGGAAGAATCTGTCCTCTGAGAGGGGCACGGTGCTGCACAGCACATTGGCCATATCCAGCCTTTTCACTGCCTCCCGGGGCTGAGAGCCCTTCATCTTTGCAGCAAGCAGATGGGTGTCTGTATATCCCACATCCCTTCCCATCATGTGGAAGCCTTCCTTTTCCATGGCAGCTCCCAGGGCTTTTGCGTTTTTCATCATCTGGCAGCCGTAGTCTTCCCCGAACTCTCTCAGCTCTATAAGGGCCTGAGCCAGAGGCGGGATGAGGAAGGCGTTATAGTTGAATATCAGATTGGTGGAGTTGTCGTGTACCGCCTGATAAACCTCTCTACTGTTGGTGCAGATAAGGCCCTTATTAGGTCCGCACACGGTCTTATAGGTGCTCCCGGCAATGATGTCCGCCCCGTGGTCCAAAGGATTGACTGCCATAGAGCAGGGCAGCAGTCCGTAAGTGTGGGACACATCCACGCACACCAGAGCGCCCACCTCATCGGCTATCCTTCGTATCTCCTCAAAGGGCTCGTTGAAGATATACAGAGCAGATCCCAGCATGATGAGCCGGGGCCTTTCCCTCAGGGCCGTCTCCCGGAACTCATCCATTTTTATGGTCAGGCTGTCGGTATCAATTGGAATGTCCAGATATCTGCGCTGGATAAACTGGCCGAAGCCGTCGGTCCTCATGGATTTGTGGCCCAGAGGCGCAGGCAGAGACATTATGGCGTCCCCGTCGGCAGTGAGGGAGCAGATCAGCACCATGCTGGCGCTGCCGGAGGAGAGGGTATGTACGTCGGCATAGGAGCAGTGGTACAGCTCCTTTGCCAGGTCCAGGCACAGCAGCTCTATACGGTCGAAGGCCGGACAGGTGGGATGCACCCTCTCGCCGGGGTAGAAATCGGCGCTGAGAGAATATATCCAGTCTCTGTGGGTCCTGCCGGTGGCTGGGCTGTTCATGCCGAAGCCTCCGTCCAGAGACAGCTTTTGGCTGCGCCACTGTTTTATCTCATCCAGGGAATCGGAAATGAGCTGAGTCAGCTGCCGGGA
Source organism: uncultured Oscillospiraceae bacterium (assembly GCA_944385125.1). Taxonomy (GTDB): domain Bacteria; phylum Bacillota; class Clostridia; order Oscillospirales; family Oscillospiraceae; genus Limivicinus. The sequence continues at coordinate 13,417 of CALWVZ010000010.1, read as the reverse complement.
ACTGCCGTTTGAAAATTCTTCCATTACTACCGGCCTCCTTAATTTAATATCGTAAATTATGATATCAAAGTCGCCATAAAAAGTCAATATTGAGCATTATATATTATTATTACGAAATATTTATTGAAATTATTTCATAATGTAATGAAGCTTATTTTGCTTTATTTACATTTGCATTTTGACAAAGCCCGTGATATAGTACTAATTACAAGAGAGTATTGGAGTGGCACTGGATATGAGAAATAGCGATGCCAATGTAAAATTACGCCGTCAAAATATCATAAACTACCTAAAAAAAATGGGCCGTGTATCTATAAAGGATATCAGCCGTGAATTTGACATTTCGGAGATCACGGTCCGTCGTGATTTGGATATGATAGAAACCCTCGATTTGGTGGAGCGTTCCAGAGGCACCGTTTGTTTAAGTCAAAAAGCTTTTCACGATACGCCGCTTTTTGACGAGAAGAGCTCCAAATACACCATTGAAAAAGATAAGATCGCCCGTGAAGCCGCCACCCATATCCAGGAGGGGGACGTGGTATTCGTTAACTCCGGCACCACGGTCCTGTACCTGCCCAAATACATACGGGTACCCAATGTAAAAATCGTCACCAACAACGCCTGCATGGCCACCGCTGAGGGCCAGCAGAATATAGAGCTTTTTATAACCGGCGGGGAGCGCTATCCAAAAACCCAATCCCTTGTGGGTGATATCTGCATATCCTCTCTTCTCCGCATCAAGGCCACTAAATGCATACTTAGCGTCAACGGCATCTCGGCGGAGAGCGGCATTACCTCTTCCTATTACATGGAGACCTCGGTGAACGTCACCATGCTCAGCCAATGTACGGGTGAACGTATTGTCATTGCCGATTCCTCAAAGCTGGGGAAGTCTTACAGCTTTATAAGTGCAGACTTGAGTATGATAGATACTCTCATAACCGACGACAAGGCAGATATTGAGGAGCTGAACAAAATATCGGCTCTTGGCGTAAAAGTCATTATCGCCCAGTGACGGGCCTTATTCTTAATTCCTTTACGATAACAAAAAGGAGCAATGCAGAATCAAAGTCTGCATTGCTCCTTTTTTGGCTTTGGCGTCTCCGGCCGGAGCTGTCACTCTATGCCCAGCACCTTGTAGTCCTGCTTCTCCACGGCGGCTCTCAGAGCTTCGTCGGTGAGGCCGCTGAAGCTGACCACGGCAGTGCCCGCCTGATGGCTCACCTCCGCCTTTTCCACTCCCTCCAGCTCCTCCAGGGCCTTCTTCACCCTGGCCTCGCAGTGGGGGCACATCATGCCTTCGATCTTCATGGTCTTTGTCATTGTCTTATCCTCCTTGCTTTCCGTGTATTTTATATTTGCCTTTCTATGCTTTACCTGCCTGTCGTGTTTTGGGGAACGTATATCCAGCAGGTTCAACCTCAGTGCGTTGGTGACCACGCAGAAGCTGCTGAGGCTCATAGCCGCCGCTGCGATCATGGGGCTCAGGCTGATGCCCAGGCCCGTCAGGGCCCCGGCCGCCACCGGTATACCCACGCTGTTGTAGAAGAAGGCCCAGAAAAGATTCTCGTGGATGTTCCTCAGAGTACCCCGGCCCAGGCGTATGGCGGCGCACAGGTCCAGAAGGCTGCCCTTCATCAGCACCACGTCCGCAGCGTCGATGGCGATGTCCGCCCCGGCGCCTATGGCTATGCCCAGGTCGGAGCGCTTCAGGGCCGGAGCGTCGTTGATGCCGTCCCCCACCATGGCGGTGAGGCCGGAGGAGCATATCTCCCGGATAGCCGCCTCCTTGCCCTGGGGAAGCACCCCGGCTATGACCCGGTCCACCCCCGCCTGGCGGCCTATGGCTCTGGCGGTGGCTTCGTTGTCTCCCGTGAGCATCACCACATTGATGCCCATGTTTTTAAGCTGCCGCACCGCCTCGGGGCTGTCCGGCTTTATCACGTCCGCCACGGCTATTATACCCAGCAGTTCTCCGCCCCTGGCAAAGAACAGTGGAGTGTTTCCCTGGGCGGCCAGCTGGGCGGCCCGGGAACGCAGCTCCTCCGGCACCGGGACAAGGCCGGATATGAAGTCCAGCTTCCCTCCGGCGGCGCTCCGTCCGCCTATTGTGGCGGTGAGCCCGTTGCCTGGCATGGCCCGAAAATCCTCTGCGGCCCCTATCTCTATTCCCCGCTCCCCGGCCCCAGTCATTATTGCCCGGGCCAGGGGATGCTCGCTCCTGCTCTCCAGTGTGGCGGCAAAGCTCAGCAGCTCTGCGGGGCTTATCCCCTCCGCCGGCAGGATGTCCCTTATCTCCGGGGTCCCGGCGGTTATGGTGCCGGTCTTGTCCAGCACCACGTTCTCCACCCGGCCCGCAGCCTCCAGGGAGGCGGCGGTCTTGAACAGCAATCCCTGCTTTGCCCCCAGGCCGCTGCCCACCATGATTGCCACAGGGGTTGCCAGGCCCAGGGCGCAGGGGCAGCTTATCACCAGCACCGAGATGCCCCGGCCCAGGGCAAAGCCCAGGCTCTCCCCCAGCAGCAGCCAAACCGCCGTGGTAACAAGGGCAATGGCCATCACCGTGGGCACGAAGATGCCGGAGACCTTGTCCGCCACCTTGGCGATAGGGGCTTTGGTGGCCCCGGCCTCGCTGACCATTTTGATTATCTGGCTGAGGGTGGTGTCCTCCCCCACCCGGGTGGCCCGGCAGCGGATATAGCCCGCCTGGTTCACCGTGGCGGCGGAGACCCGGTCACCCACTGTCTTGTCCACAGGGATGCTCTCCCCGGTGAGGGCGGATTCGTCCACGCTGCTGCTGCCTTCGGTTATCACCCCGTCTACGGGGATGCTCTCCCCCGGGCGCACGGCAAAGATGTCCCCTTCCCTGACTTCCTCTATGGGGACCTCCCGCTCCGCACCGTTTTCCACCAGAGTGGCGGTCTTGGGGCTCAGCTCCATGAGCCCCCGCAGGGCGTCGGTGGTCCTGCCCTTGCTCCGGGCCTCCAGCATCTTGCCCACGGTTATGAGAGTCAGTATCATGGCCGCCGACTCGAAGTACAGCTCATGGCGCAGGTGGGCGGAGGCGGCGTCCCCCAGGGCGCACATCTGAAACATCACGGCACAGCTGTATACAAAGGCGGCGGCGGAGCCCAGGGCCACCAGGCTGTCCATATTGGGGGCCCGGTGGATGAGGCCCCTGAAGCCGCTGATAAAAAACTTCTGGTTTATCACCATCACCGCCGCCGTCAGCAGCAGCTGGCTCAGGGCAAAGGCCAGGGCGCTGTCCTCCAGCAGCTTCGGCACGGGCCAGCCCCACATGCCGTGGCCCATGGAGATGTACATCAGCAGCAGCAGAAAGCCCAGAGAGCTTATGAGCCTGCGCTTCAGCGCCGGGGTCTCCCGGTCCTTCAGCTCCTCTTCCTCCCCACGCTTTGCCGCCGAAGTCCGGCCCTTGGGGCTGGCGCCATAGCCCGCAGCCTCCACCGCCCGGATTATCTCCTCCTCGCTGGCGCTGCCCTCCACGGACATGGAGTTTGTCAGCAGGTTCACGGCGCACTGGCTCACATCCGGCAGAGCCGACACTGCCTTTTCCACCCGGGCGGAGCAGGCGGCGCAGCTCATGCCCGTCACATCATATTGTTTCATCTGTCAAACCTCGATTACTTCATCAGTTTCTGCAAAGTGGCCAGCAGCTCGTCGATGGTCTCGTCCCTGCCCGCTCTGATGTCGTCAGCCACGCAGGTGTGTATGTGCTGGCTCAGCAGCTCCCGGCTGAAGGCGTTGAGGGCCGCCGTGGCCGCCGAGACCTGGGAGAGGATGTCCGGGCAGTAGGCGCTTTTTTCCACCATGCCCCGGATGCCCCGTATCTGGCCCTCAACTCTGTTCAGGCGGTTGATGAGGTTCCTGTACTCCTCTTCGCTGCGGTGTTTTTTCCGCTCATGGCAGCAGCTCTGCTCCGGGCTCTCCTCCGGCTCCGGGCCGGCGGACTGGGCCGCAGTCCGCTCTCTGTCTTCCGGCATATACGCTCCCCCTGGTCTTTTAAATATACCCCACTGGGGTATTTGCAGTATATACCCCCACCGGGTATTTGTCAAGGGCTGAGGCCAAAGCTCTGCTTGGGATTTTATTCCGCAAAAGCCTGCTCCCCTTCCCTGACAGTTCTTGGTATGGTATAATCTGCGGAGTAGACTAATGGCAGTCCTTACAGTTGTAGTTCCCTGACAGTTCTTGGTATGGTATAATTATCAAATCCTATTTCTGCACAAGTGTCGAGTTGTAGTTCCCTGACAGTTCTTGGTATGGTATAATGATATTATATCGTCCCACTCCTCACCAGTCGTTGTAGTTCCCTGACAGTTCTTGGTATGGTATAATTATGGCCACAGAGGGAGATTACCATTTACAGTTGTAGTTCCCTGACAGTTCTTGGTATGGTATAATCTACATTGCGCAGAAGATAGCATCCGCTGGGTTGTAGTTCCCTGACAGTTCTTGGTATGGTATAATTTATGACGATAGCTCATAAGCCGGTTGACCGTTGTAGTTCCCTGACAGTTCTTGGTATGGTATAATGATGGCATTACATTTGACAGCAGCCATGAAGTTGTAGTTCCCTGACAGTTCTTGGTATGGTATAATAGGCTGTCAAATAGAGGCTGTCTGAGCAAGGGCTCAGGCAGCCTTTATTTTTTATTTTTTCTCTTTTTATCCTGCAGAATTTCAGAAAATTGAAAGCTGTTCCCACTGGAAGCTGTCGTCCGCCTGGCTCAGTCCACCCAGCAGGATATCTATGGCCTCATACTGCCGCTCCGTTATCACCAGCAGCCTTATCGCCCCGTTCTCCGGCAGATTGTTTTTTATCCGGCCCCTGTGCTTGTTCACTGCGTCCATACCGTTGCACACTCTGGCATATACGGAAAACTGCACCATGTGATAGCCGTCGTTCAGCAGGAAGTTTCTAAAGCGAGTTGCCTCTCTCCTCTGCTTTTTTGTTTTCACCGGCAGGTCAAAAAACACCAATATTCTCATAAACCTATTCATAGCTGTGCTGTTTCAGCTCTGTCAGTTCCGGCAGCAGCAGGGCGGCCTGTCCTCTCTCCATCGAGCGTCCCAGACTCTGCACCAGTCTCTCCGCCCCATAGGCCAGGCTGTGGCGCTGTCCTCCGGATATCACTTCCAGGTTAAGGCAGTTGAAAAGCAGCCGCTTGCCCGCCGGGTCCAATTCGTCTCCGCTCTCAAAGTTCAGGTATACGAGCATGTCCACCAGCGGGCGGAAAGGTTCCATCAAGTCGTCTGCCAGGTTAAAATTATTCAGCTCGCTCCTGTGGTGCAGTCCCAGGGCCGGCAGAAAACCGTATACTGCCAGGCATCGGGCAACCGCTCCCCTGACTATGGCGTAGCCATAGTTCAGCGCAGAGTTTATGCCGTCCTCCCGCCCCCGGTAAAAGCCCCTGCCGAACAGGGCCGGGAAATATCTCTGTGCGGCTGCGGCTTCCAGATTTCCGCTGTCCCCGGAGCGCACCTGTTTTGCCATATTTTCCAGTCCTTCCGCCCCCGCCGTCTTGTCCATCAGTCTCAGACAGGCAGCCTGGTTTTTGATTTTCGCCGCAACTACGCTCTGCCAGAGCCGCTTTTTCAGCACCTCTCCCGCCTCCAGCTGGTTTTTCAGCACGGCCAGCTCCCGGCTGTGTCCGGCAAAGGGGCTGAGCACGGCGCAGGGCAGGTGTCTTTCGTCGCAGAAGAAAACGGCGCAGCCGCACTCTCCCAGACGGGAAAGTGCGGCTGCGCTTATGTTTGTCTGTCTGCTCTCTATCAAAAGGGCGGAAATGTCCTCCACCGGCAGCTCGTGCTCCCGGTCCGTACGTATTACCAGCCGGCTGTTTCTCAGGCTGAGGGATGCGGGACTTTCTATGATAACATTTCTGAAGGCCATGGCTCATCTCCTCATATTTTCAAATCCCAGTCTTTTTTCCTTCCCCACCTTGTGATATTCCCCCAAAACGTCCACCGTATATTTTTCCAGTCGTTTAAGAGTCTTCACTCCGATGCCTCTTGATTTATACGCTCCGTCATGTGTTTCCCCGGATATCGCTCCTGTGCTTATGTCCGTCCCTGTAAAGTACATAAGCTGGCTTTTGCAGGTAAAGCTGTCCGGGAGCGTGCTCTCCTTGTGGACCTTGCTGAATTTCAGCTGTCCCCTGTGTTCCGCCAGGAACAGGTCGTCGGGGTACAGGGAAAATATAAAGTCCTCCTCCCGCATCTCCTTCCACTCCGCATAGGACTTGTTCGCCACGCAGGCCCTGCCGGGCAGCTTGTCCTTCAGCGTGTCCGCCACATATATGGGCACCAGGTAATAGCCCTCTCCCTCCACATAGAACACGTCCGTCCTCACCATGCTGTCGTTGTCCGCCACGGCCTGCCCTCCCTGCACCGGCACCGCCATGGTCGTCTTTTCCGTCAGCTTCACCTTGTTTACCAGAGGGCCGGGGCTGCCGTCCCGCTTCGGCTTGTGGAAGGGCTGGGCAAAGGCTTTTTTTCCGTCCCCTCCGTGCTCTTCCAGCTGCTTCTTTAATGCCTCGTACAACAGGATGTCGCTGTCCTTGTTGTAATAGCCCTCTATCTCCCCGTCCTTCAGCTTCAGCTCCGTTATGCTGCGCTTAACCAGCACATAGCCCTGCTCCAGCAGTCTTGCGCTTTTTACCGTGTCCTTGTGGGCGGCCCCCGTGACCTTGCGTCTGGGCATTCTGGATACGAATATCGCCTTGGGCAGCTCCTTGCCCATGTAGAAGGGCAGCTTCATGTCTCCCAGCACCTTGGCAGGGTCCCTTGCCAGGCGTCCCTCCAGCTCCCTGCGGAAATCCGGCCAGGGATAGGGGAAGTCCCGCAGCACCTCTCCAGTGCTGCCGTCTATGGCAAGGCTGCCCTTCTCGTGCTGCATGTATCTGCACTCCCGCAAAGCGGTGTTCCTGGATATCTGCTGTATCATGGCATCCGTGGCGCAGGCGATCACCACCGCATCCAGGCTGTGGTGCAGGTCTCCGTCCTCTCTGTTTTTGTTCAGCCCCCAGCGCTTTCTCAGCACTGCGGTTATCTGCCCGTTTACCGCCGTCACCCGTTTCTTTCTCCCCGTGGGGCTGGGAGCAAAGGCCAGCTTATCTCTTATCAGGTTCATCATCACCCGGGAGGCGTGCTTGGTGTCCTGCAGGCTGCGCTCCTTAAATTGCGCTTCTTCCTCCTGGCTTATCTTTTCTTTCAACAGGTTTTGGCGTTTCCTGTAATCCCGCACCGTGCTGTTTACCCACACCTGAAAATCCTCCCGGCGCTTCCCGCTGAGATATTCCATCGGCAGGCGGTTTCCCTTGTTTCTGTTCTCTTCCGTCAGCACCAGCACCTTGTTTTTGTAACTGTCGTCAAAACTTATGCTGTAGGGGATTATGTGGTCCACCTCCGCATAGCCCGGCTCAAACAGCCGCTCTATGGATATGCGTTTAAGGGAGTAGGCGCATACCCCGTCCTGCTCCTGAAACAGCTTGAACTTCACCAGATCCTGGCCTCCGGCATTGCTCAGGCCGTATTCTTTTTTCAGCCTTTCCATGGCAGCCTCGTTCCTACTTCGGTTGGCCTCCATGTCTTTTTTCAGCTTCTTTCTCTCGGATAAGTCCTTGGCCAGCTCCCGGGCCAGCTCGATATTGACGTAGCTGGGGCTGCCGCCCTGCTTGCGTATTATGGCGTTGAGAACCTTGATGCTCTGGGCAATGGAGCGTTTCACCACCGGGCTTGTGATGTCCGCCAGCTCCTCCTGGCTGCAGTGCAGCAGCAGTGAGCGCTCCCCTTCCTCATGGGCTCTGAAATCGTAGCCGGCGGCGGCGCAGGCCTGGTTATAGTTCATCCCCTGCTCCAGGAAAGGTATCAGCTTGTCGCAGGCCTTGGCCGACAAATGCCCGAAGCCCCTGAAGCTGCCCGCATTTTCTGCCGCTTCTATCAGGCAGGGCTCCAGCCCGCCCTCCGCCAGGGCCTCCCGTATCTTTTCGGAGGTCTTATACAGGCTCAGCGTCCGCCCTATCAGGTTGCGCTGCTCCCTTGTGAGCTGGGCAAACACCCCCTTTGACACTTTTTCAAAGGCTTTTCTCATCTGATGGTAGGCCTTCAATCCCGTCAGCTTGGCCTTCTTTTCCGTCTCTTCCGGCTGCACCCCGGCCTCATAGCGCAGCATGTTGAAGCGCCATTCCTCCCCCAGGCCCAGCTCCTTTCTCACTTTAAGGTAAGTTATGCTGTCGCTTTTGTGGGCCAGCTCAATCAGTTTTCTCCGCTGTCCCTCCGTCAGAGGCAGGCTCTCTCCGCTCTTCACCATTCTTATATGGTTTAGCTTTTCCAAGAAGGCAAAGTATTCAAAGGAGTATTCCGCCTTTGCCGCTCTTGCTTCTCCCTTTTCAAAGGTGCATTTGCCCACCATGTTCTCTATCCGGCTGCCTCCATAGGGGCTGTTTCCCCCTGGGCCCTCGTCAAAAGACCTCTGGCTCAGCAGTATATCCAGGTATCTTTTCTCAAGCTCCTCTCCGGCAAACTCGCTGCCCAGGCTCCGCTGGGCGGCGAACAACTTATGCACCTCATCCTCCGTCATGTCCCTGGATATCGTGGAGAGATACTCCCCGCCTCTGTTTCTCTTGTGCTCTGCAAAGCTCTCGTCCTTCAGCAGCAGCTCGGCGGCGGTACGGTATCCCTTTTCCTCCATCTTCTGCCTGTTTTCCTTCACCGCTGCCAACAGCCTGCCGTCCGCTCCCTGCTCCTCTCCCTTTCTGTTGGAGCGAAAACCCCGCCGTTGGGACAGGTGTATAAGTATCCGGGCAAATTCCCTGGGGTTCACCGGCTCGTCCAAAGCCCTCACTCTCAGAGCATAGATATCCTCCAGCCGCCCCTGGAAAAGCTCCTCCAGCTCGCTCTCTGTCAGCAGGCCCTGCTCCACTATGGCCCGTCTTATCCTCTCATTTCTGTGGCGGTGGCGCCGCAGCCTGCGCCGTCCGCTCCTGGCCTCCCTTCTGGGCAGGGCCAGGGAGGCGCCGGTCTTTGGGTGCTCCGCCGCCGGAAACACCCTCACGCCCATGTCCAGTATTCCCGCGGGCTTTTCCTCCCGGTCCAGGGCCAGAGCAGCCCAGCCAACCGAGGCCACCCCAATATCCAAACCCACGGCGTATCTATTCATCATTCTCCCCTCCTAAAAAACGTCCGTAAATATCTTGTAATATTTTATTATACTTTGCCTTTAATTACAACATATATAAAGAGATGACGCCCCGCTGAAAGCGAGGCGTCAGAGCTCTTCGGTTTACTACCTTATCATAGTAACCTGGCAGTTCTTGGTATGGTATAAGAACTATAAATAGTATACCATTTATTTAGCTTTTTGCAAGTATAAAAACTCTGCCCCCATCCAGTACATGAAAATATGGTAAACTATAAAACTGCAAGTTTCTCGGCGTGTATATACAAAATGCCCTATATTGTCTGGCAAAAGCACTAAATTTTCCGGAGAAAAGCGATTGATAATTGTGGAATGCTGTGCTATAATCTTGTCAGATATACGCAGAGACTTCGTTTATTTTGTAACGCTCGGAGCTGTGACCCGGAAGCTTGGCTCCAGCTCCGTTTTGTTTAAAAATTCAAGTAAAATCAGAAAGGAAGATTTTATGGACGCAAAGTATCAGCCTCTATTTACCCCCTGGAAAATCGGCAATGTGGAAATAAAGAACCGCATCGTTCAATGCTCCATGGGCGGCACTTCCCTGTTCGGTTGGCTGGAGCCCAACCACTTCGATAAGGAAGCCGCCTATTTCCTGCTCAACAGAGCCCAGGACGGCGTTGGCCTGATCCTGCCCGGCATGCAGTGCGTCAAGGACCAGCTGGGTATCCCCGGCAGAAAGTGGCTGTACCAGAACGACCAGATGTTCAAGCAGCTGAAGGAGTATATGGTAGAGTTCCATAAAACCGGGGCTAAGCTGTTTATCCAGCTGGCCGCCGGCATGGGCCGCTCCATGGCCATCAACGGCTGGATGACCGTGCTGGCCAAGAACGATATACTCAACAAACTGGCCAGCCCCATAGTGGACGTGCAGTACTGCTGCGCCTCCGCCTCTGCCACCCCCAACCGCTGGGCTGAGGACGTGAAGTCCCGTCCCCTCACCGTGGCTGAGATCCAGGAGATGGTGGAAGCCTTCGGTAAGACCGCCAAGCGTCTGAGAGAGGCCGGGGTCGACGGCGTAGAGATCCATGCCGTCCACGAGGGCTACCTCCTTGACCAGTTCACCATGAAGAACTGGAACTACCGTACCGACCAGTACGGCGGCTCCTTTGAGAACCGCTTCCGCTTCCCGGTGGAGATCGTCCAGGCCATCAAGAGAGAGGCCGGAGCCGACTTCCCCGTCTCCCTGCGTTACTCCGTCGTCTCCAAGACCAAGGAGTGGGGCAAGGGCGCCATGCCGTATGAGACCGACTTTGAGGAGTGGGGCCGCGATATGGAGGAGTCCGAGCGGGCCATCAAGTATCTGGGCGACGCCGGTTACGACATGTTCAACTGCGACAACGGCACCTACGACGCCTGGTACTGGGCTCATCCCCCACAGTACATGCCGGACAACTGCAACCTGGAGTATGTAAAGCACATCAAGAAATTCACCGACAAGCCTGTGGTCTGCGCCGGCCGTATGGACCCGGTGGTGGCTGCGGAAGAGATAGCCGCCGGCACCATTGACGCCGTGGCCATAGCCCGCCAGAACCTTGTTGACCATGAATGGGTCCACAAGATCATGGAAGGCCGTCAGGACGAGATAAAGCCCTGTATCCGCTGCCACAACGGCTGCTTCAACTTCTCCAAGTGGAAGGGCGCTCCCAACCAGCAGAAACTGGACGACTCCCTGCACCTGGCCCGCTGCGCTCTGAACCCCACCACCATGCAGCACAACCGCTACAAGATAGTCCCCACCAAGAAGCCCAAGAAAGTGGCCATCATCGGCGGCGGCATCGGCGGTATGGAGTGCGCCCTGGTGCTGTACCAGAGAGGCCATAAGCCCGTTATCTTTGAGAAGAGCGGCGAGCTGGGCGGCCTGTTCCTCACCGCCTCCGCCATGAGCTTCAAGGAGAACGACAAGGAGCTGCTGCGCTGGTACAAGAGAGAGGTAGAGAAGGCCGGCATAGAAGTCCACCTGAACACCGAGGTCACGGACCTTGGCACCCTCCGGGGTTATGATGACGTCATAGTGGCCACCGGCTCCGTACCCAGGACCATGCCCACCGTTCCCGGCTTTGACAAGTGCCTCACCTTCACCCAGCTGCTGAAGGAGAAGGTCCCCGTGGGCGACAAGGTGCTCTTCATCGGCGGCGGCCAGTCCTCCTGCGAGGCGGCCTACGACCTGGTGCTCCAGGGCAAGCACCCCATCATCGTGGAGTACCTTAACGACCTGGTGGTGGCCCAGGCTACCTGCCTTGCCAACACCTCCTTCCTCCGTGACGCCATGGAGTACCACAAGGTGCCCGTATACCTGGAGCACACCGTCACCGCTATCCGGGACGGCTCCTGCACCGTGAAGAACCTCAAGACCGGCGACACCTTTGAGGTGGAGTGCGACAATGTGGTCAACGGCATCGGCTTTGTTCCCACCCCCCTGGGCGGCAAGAACAGCAAGGCCCACCGCGTGGGCGACTGCGTGGCCATCGGCAACCTGCGCACCGTCATCTGGCGCGCATGGGATGTGTGCATGAAGATCTGAAAACTTAAGCAAAAATTCCTCAGGCTTTTGGCCTGAGGAATTTTTTTACAGTTAAGGATCAACGGCTAAGAGTGAACAGGTATGGTGAAGGCTGCCATCAGTGAGCCGCAGGCAGCCTTCTAATCTTAATGGCTCAATATGGAAAGCTGCCCGGGAAACCGAGCAGCTTCGCTCAGCTTATCAGTAGTATTGTCTCTTTGCTCCCCGTCTTTCAGTTGGCTTTTGCCTTTATGAGCCTGGGGATGATGACCAGGGCCAGCGCTCCGCCGATGAGGGCGGTGACGCCCTGGGGCCAGGAGAAGGTGGCGGACATCACTGCCGCCTGCTTTTCCGGCACGCTGCCCAGGGAGGCTATGACTGCGGGCACGGTGGACCACAGGAAGCCGCACTTTATAAAGGCGCAGCAGACCATGGAGATGCGGCTGTCCAGCTTCATCCTGCGGCTCAGGCCGAAGAGCCCCGCCAGGATGGCGTTGCCGCAGGCTATCACCGGCACCAGCTGCACCAGGGCCGGGCCCACCCCAAGAAGGAAGGCCAGGGCGGAGGAAAAGAAGCCTATGCAGATGCCGGAGAGGGCCCCGGTTCGGGCGGCAAAGACAAAGAGCACGCAGTTGACCAGGCTGCCGGTGATGAGCTGGGTGACGGACAAGGGCCCTATCACCACGGCTCCGGCGGGGAAGAGCTTGCCCGCCAGCTGGGCCAGGACCACCAGGGCAATGCCTATGGCAGTCTCCGCTATGAAGCGTACGGCTTTATGTTGAGTCCTCATTCAGTGGCCTCGGAAAGCCTTGCCGCATAGCTGCTTTCACCTGCTGTCTGTTTGGGAGCTGCGTCCTTGTATTTCTTCACCGCTGCGGAAGCCGTAGCCACCGGGGCTATGGTGCCGGCTCCTGCCACGCAGCCGCCGGGGCAGGCCATGCCCTCCAGCAGATAACCGTTGCGCTTGCCGGCCTTGGCCATGAGCAGCATCTTCCGGCACTCCCGCAGTCCGTCGCCGAACTCCATTTTCACTTCAGTGCCGGGCTTTATCTTGGAGATGTGGTCCGCCACGGCGGCGGCCACACCGCCCACTACGGCAAAGCCTCTGCCGGCGCTGGTGCCCTCGTCAAAGTCCTTGTCCTGCTCGTCGGGCTCCAGGGTGGCAAAGTCCACTTCCTTGGCCTCAAACATGCCCTGGATCTCTTCAAAGGTGAGCACGAAGTCCACATCGGAGCGGATGGTGCGGCGGGAGGCCTCCAGCTTCTTGGCAGCGCAGGGGCCCACGAAAACTATCTTGGCATCCGGGTTGTCCTTCTTGACTATACGGGCGGTGAGCACCATGGGAGTCAGGGCCATGGAGATGTAGTCGGTAAACTCGGGGAAGAGCTTCTTGGCCATGACGCTCCAGGCGGGGCAGCAGGAGGTGGCCATGAAGGGCTGCTTCTCCGGCACCTTCTCCAAAAAGTCCTCCGCCTCCTCTATGGTACACAGGTCCGCGCCTACCGCCACTTCCACCGTGTCGGCAAAGCCCAGGATGCGCATGGCCTTGCGCAGCTTGGCCGGGGTGGCGCCCTCAAACTGGCTGACAAAGGCGGGGGCCACGATGGCGATTATCTTGGCGCCGGACTTGATGGCCTGGATTATCTGGAATATCTGGCTCTTGTCGGCAATGGCGCCGAAGGGGCAGTTCACCAGGC
>CALWVZ010000009.1 GCA_944385125.1 uncultured Oscillospiraceae bacterium | reverse complement strand
GAAGCGGCGGTGCCCACCAGGGCCGCCTCAAAGCTGAAGGGCAGGACGTTTCTCAGCAGGAACACCGAGCCCAGAGCCACAATGTCCACCGCCAGACGCAGGGCGTTGGACAGCAGCATGGCCTTGTCGCTGGCCTTGTCCAGAGCTTTCTTGGTGATGTGGCCGTTGAGCAGGGCCGCCAGGGCTCCCCAGACCAGCCCCGCAAGGGCGCCTATCAGGTATTTCATAGCACTCTCCCGAAAAAATTTATTACTTGTAAATTCTAACACATTCACCAAGGCTTGCCAAGGCTTTTATGGCTCTTTGTACAGCATTTGCCTCGTTTATTATATTCCCTGACGCAAATAATAAAAGCGTAAAGCTTTACGAAAAAAAGAGAAAGGATACAAAAAATGAGTCCTAAAGAACTGCTCTATATTGAAGATGCTCTCGGCCACACCCAGTTTCTTATAAGCCAGTGCCGGACCGCCGCAAACCAGCTCACCGACCCTGCTCTCAGGCAGCAGGCCCAGCAGCTGGTAAACAGCAACCAGAAGCTGTTCAACGACTTCTATAATCTGGTTTAAGGAGGACTGAACATGAACGACAGACAGATAATGGAAGGTATACTCCTCACCACCAAGGGCGTCTGCGACCTGTATATGCACGGCGCCATAGAGTCCGCCACCCCCAATGTGCACCAGGCTTTCAACACCGCTCTTAACGACGCTATAGGCATGCAAAGCTGCATTTATCAGCAGATGTCCAGCCACGGCTGGTACCCCAAGGAGCAGGCCGAACAGCAGAAGCTCAGTCAGGTGAAGCAGAAGTTCTCCTGCGCCCAGTAAAGCTCCCGGCCCCAAAATCTCCTGAAAGCTCTCAACGCCCCCCTTCGGGGGCGTTTTTCTTTTCCTCCTCTTAATTATTTTTAAGGCACATTAAGCAAAGCTTAAAGGCACAAAAGGCCTTACCATGCTATACTGTGCCCGACGAAAACCATCAGGAGGAAACAACATGAGTTTGAAAATAAGAAAAGGCCTGTGTCTGCTGCTGGCCCTAAGTCTCGCTTTGGCTCTTTGCGCCTGCGGCAAATCTTCTTCCGGCAATAAGTCCCCCGGAAGCAGCGCTTCCCCCGGTGCAAATCCTGAATTTGTATACAGCGCCCAATTCAAGGGGCTGCCCGTCCCCCAGGTCAACAGCTTCTCTCCGTCCATAATGACTCGGGACGGCTTTTACTACCGCTATATGGAAAAAACCGGGGAACGCCCTGTGCCCCAGGGCATGACCCTTGAGTATGAAGGTCAATACGACATTCTGGAACCTCGCATCGCCTTCTGTGATTTTGAGGGAAAAATCACTCCCCTGGAAGCCTACAGTCCCAATCTGGCCCAGGATGAGTCCCAGAGCCGCAAAGACTTTGCAGCCACCACCAACATCTATAAGCTGCTTATGAACCAGGAGGGCAAGCTGGTGGTGCTGGAAAATATCTACCGCTCCTGGTCCGAGGCCCCGGACAATGTGAAGCCCAGCGACCCGGAATATTACGACAGCCTGGTCACCGATAACAGCTACTTTGTTCAGGTGCTGGACAGCAGCGGCAAACGTATCAGCTCCAACATGCTGGAAGTGGACGATGCGGACAGTCTCTCGCCTTACAGCGCCCAGCTGGACGATAAGGGGAATATTCTGCTCTCTACCCAGTCAAGCGGCCTGGCGGCCTTCTCCATGGAGGGCAAAAAGGTATACGATATTGAGTTCAACGGCTATATTTACTCCATGCTCACTCTCAAAGACGGCAGAGCCGGCGTCTTCCTCTACGACATGGACGAGCAGGATTATAACAAGGCAACGGCCCTGCATGTTGTGAACAGCGAAAAGGGGGCCTTCGAGCCGGAGAGCTACCCCCTGGATTCCTTTGAAATAGTCTCCGGCGGCGGGAACTACGACGTATATTATACCCGCAACGGCCAGCTCTGGGGTTACAATTTGGGAGCCGAGGAGGCCCAGCCCCTTTTCAGGTGGACCGGCTGCGATGTGAACAGCAATTTGATACAGCTCACCCAGGTGGACGGAGACGGAGTGGTCCGGGGCTTGAGCCGGGAGGGCGACAGTGAGGACGGCACCGAGAAGCTGGAATACTTCACCATCTCCCAGGTCCCCTTCTCCTCCGTGCCCCAAAAGACCGTACTGACCATGGCGGTAATGTATGTGGACTATAACACCCAGAACGCCGTCATCAATTTCAACCGCTCCCACGACGATGTGCGCATTGAACTTATCGACTACTCGGAATACAACACCGAGGAGGACTGGTCCGCCGGGCTCACCAAGCTGACCACCGAGATCATGGCGGGAAATATGCCGGACATCATCTCGGTGACCGAGCAGATACCCTACCGGCAGCTGGCGGCCAAGGGGCTTCTGGAGGACCTCTACCCCTATATCAAGGCCGATGGCAGCTTCGACAAGGAGGACTTTTTCCCCAATGTGCTCTCCGCTATGGAGATCGGCGGCAAGCTCTGCGCCGTATGCTCAGGCTTTACAGTGCAGACCGTTGCGGGAGCCAGCTCCGTGGTGGGGGACAAACCGGGCTGGTCCTACGACGACTACTATGCCGCCCTGGACACTATGCCCGAGGGCTGCCAGGGCTTTGATGTGGGAGCCAATCGCCAGAGCATGCTCACCATGTCCGTGGCCCTGGACATGACAGATTTCGTGGACTGGGAGGCCGGTACTTGCAGCTTTGACAGTCCCCAGTTCATACAGGTCCTGGAATTTGCCAAGCAGTTCCCCGACAAGTCGTTTTTTGAAAATTATGAGTTCAGCGCCGACGACAGCGCCTCCTCCCGCATCGCCCAGGGCAAGCAGATGCTGACCACAGTCTCCTTTACCGGCACCAGCTTCATCCTCTATGATTTGGATAAAATGTTCGGCGGCAGCTCCACCTGCATAGGATACCCCACCAACAGCGGTGTGGGCAATATCATGACCATGGGAGAGAGCTACGCAATGAGCAGCAACTGCAAGGATAAGGACGCCGCCTGGAAATTCCTACGCAGCTTCCTCACTGAAGAATATCAGGAGAGGGTCGATTATCTGCCCACCAACAAAAATGCCTTTGACAAGCAGCTGAAAAAGGCTATGGAGGTCAAATACGAAAAGGACGCCAACGGCAACTACATCCTGGATGAAAACGGGGAGCGCAAGCCCGTCTCCATGGGTATTGTCTCCGACGGAGTGAATACCTACGAGATCTTTGCCACCTCGCCCCGCCAGGCCGAGCAGCTCAGGGAAGTGATTGCCACCGCCAGCAAGATGATGGACTATGACAAGAGTATAATCAACATCGTTCTGGAACAGGCCGCCGCCTACTTTGCCGGGCAGAAGAGCGCCCAGGACGTGGCAAAGCTCATCCAGAGCAAGGCCAACATCTACATCAACGAGCAGCGCTGAGCCCGTATTCAGCCGCCTTTGAGCTTCGGATCTATAGGCGGCTCATAGCTCCGCCGGGAGTACATCCCGGTGGAGCTTTCTATATATGCTGCGTTATATTTGCCCTCCGAAACCAAGTGGAAGCCCCGTCCCTTTTGCGTTTTTAAGTAATCTTAAGCAATCTTAAAAATCTTTTAAACCGTCTCTGTGCTATACTGTGGCCAATGAAAAGCACAGGAGGAACTCCCATGAGACCCAATATGAAAAGATTTTTGTCCCTGCTGCTGGCCCTGAGCCTTATCCTGGCTCTCTGCGCCTGCGGCAAGTCCGAGAACGGCGGCAATGGCTCCGACACCTCGGCTTCCCCGGAGGCCACGCCGGAATTTGCCTACGTCTCCGACTTCAAGAAACTGGAGCTGACCGGGAAAAGCGCCGCCCCCGCAGCCCTGACCGACGAGGGCTTTTATTACTACTACATGGAAAAAGTTGGCGAGCGCCCTGTCCCCGAGGGACAGAAGCCGGAATACGAGGGCCAGTTCGACATTCTGGAGCCCCGCATTGCCTTCAGCGATTTTGAGGGCCAGGTCACCCAGCTCAGCGCCTATGTGCCCAGCCAGGCGGAGATAGACGGCGAGGGGCTGAGGGATTTCCAGGCCAGCGTAAGCATATACAAGCTGCTGCTGAATGAGGACTGCAACATAGTGGTGCTGGAGAACGTGTACTGCTCCTGGTCCGAGGCCCCGGACAATGTGAAGTCCGGCGACCCGGAATACTATGACAGCCTCTCCACGGACAACAGCTATTACATCCAGGTGCTGGACAAGACCGGCGCTCAGCTCAGCTCCTGCAAGCTCAGTGTGGACGAGTCCAATCCCCCGGACACCTACTATGCCTGCCTAGACGACAAGGGCAACCTGCTTCTGCCCGCCCCGGACGGCGGCATACAGGCCTTTTCCATGGACGGCCAGAAGTCCTACGACATAGAGTTCAGCGGCTATGTCTATTCCATGTTCAACCTGAAGGACGGCAGGGCGGCCGCTTTCTGCTACGATATGGACGAGCCGGATTACAACAAGGCCATGGCCCTGCACGTGATAGACAGTGAAAAAGGCGCCTTCGAGGCGGACAGCTACAATTTGGACTCCTTTGAGTTCATTCCCGGCGGCGGGGATTACGACGCCTATTATACCGCCAGCGGCCAGCTCTATGGCTATAATCTGGGGGACGAGGAGGGCCAGCCCCTCTTTAACTGGACCAACTGCAACGTAAACAACAGCATGATACAGATCTCCCGGGTCACCGGCGACGGCATCATCCAGGGCATTTCCGGCCAGTGGGACGACAATGGGGGCGACAGGGAATACGAATACTTCTCCATCTCCCAGGTGCCATATAGTTCCCTTCCCCAGAAGGCCGTGCTCACCATGGCAGTGCAATATCTGGACTACAACACCCAGAACGCCGTCATCAACTTCAACCGTTCCAGCGACAACGTGCGCATAGAGATAAAGGACTACTCCCAGTACAACAATGAAAAGGACTGGTCCGCCGGCTTGACCAAGCTGACTACCGAAATAATGGCCGGAAATATGCCGGACATCATCTCCGTTTCCGAGCAGATACCCTACCGTCAGCTTGCGGCCAAGGGCCTGCTGGAGGACCTCTACCCATATATGGAGGCAGACGGCAGCTTCAATAAGGAGGACTTCTTCCCCAATGTGCTCTCCGCTCTGGAAGTGGACGGCAAGCTCTATGCCGCCTGTGCCGGGTTCATGGTCCAGACTGTGGCCGGCGCCAGCTCCGTGGTGGGGGACACCCCGGGCTGGACCTACGATGACTATTACGCCGCCCTGGCCACTATGCCAGAGGGCTGCGAGGGCTTTGACCTTGGCTGTGACCGGGAGAGCATGCTGACGGCGGCCTTGGTGCTGGACATGACCGATTTCGTGGACTGGAACGCAGGGACTTGTAATTTTGACAGCCAGGAATTCATCGACATGCTGGAGTTTGCAAACCAGTTCCCCTCCAAGTCCTACTATGAAAATTACGAGTTCACTGCCGACGACAGCGCAGCTTCCCGCATTGCCCAGGGCAAGCAGATGCTCACTCTGGCCAGCTTCACCGGCACCAATTATATCCTCTTCGATTTCGACCAGATGTTCGGCGGCAGCTCCACCTGCATCGGCTTCCCCACCAACAACGGCGTGGGCAACATCATGGCCATGGGCGAGAGCTACGCCATGAGCAGCAGCTGTAAGGACAAGGAGGCCGCCTGGCAGTTCCTGCGCAGCTTCCTCACCGAAGAGTATCAGATCAAGGGCAGCTACCTGCCCACCAACATGAAGGCCTTTGAAAAGTCTCTGGAAAAGGCCATGGAGACTGAGTACCAGAAGGACGGCAACGGCAACTATGTTCTGGACGAGAACGGCCAGCGTATCCCCGTGGCCCTGGGCATGGCCTCCGACGGCGTCAACACCTATGAAATCTATGCCACTTCCCCCCGCCAGGCCGAGCAGCTGCGGCAGGTCATCGACACTTCCACAAAGATGATGGACTACGACCAGAGCATAATCGACATCGTACTGGAAGAGGCCGCCGCCTATTTCGCCGGGCAGAAGAGCGCCCAGGACGTGGCTAAGCTCATCCAGAGCAAGGCTAATATCTATATAAACGAGCAGCGCTGAAGCGCAGCGTGAGCCCGCTTCCGGCCCATCAATCTTTCAGCCCTCCGCCGAAAACGGCGGAGGGATTGTTTCAAACACGTCACTTATTCAAAGGTGAGCCAGTCGTCGTTGCTGGGGCTGGAGACAGGCTTGGAGATAGGGGCAGTGGTCACTGTGGGCGTCTGTACAGCCTCCGGCTCCTGAGTCTCCGGCGGGGCTTCCGGGGCAGCTTCCGGCTCCGCCGCCAGCTGAGCCGGCTGCTCCTGGACGGGCTCGCTGCTCTGGCCTCCCCCCAGTTGATAGTAATAGGCCCCGTTGAGCACTGTAGTGCAGGATACCGCTCCGTTGTGGAGGTACACCAAATCCAGGTTGCCCTCGCTCACCGGCGTGGTATATGGGTTAATGACGCTGTTTACCAGGTCTATCCAGTTATACAGGTCCAAAAAAGTATAGCTTAGCTGCTGCACATCCTGAGGGGTATTGGGGGCCGTATAGAAGTTGATATCCTCCGTATTGCACATAAGGGCCTGGCGGATGAAATAGGCGATATTTGCGGCTGTCAGATTCGTGTCCATGCTCTCGGCCAATATCTTTGTCACCTTGCCGATGTTGGGGATATTGCCCAGACTGATGAACTGCTCTGCCACAGCCTCCAAAAACTGGTGCTGCACCTCTATGCGCTCCAGGTCCCCGTTCACGTAGCCCGCCCGGTAGCGGCACAGCCCGATGGCGTCTTCGCCGCTGAGCAGCTGGTAGCCGGGCTGGAGATGGATGACCGGGCCGTCGTCGTAGTTCATCTCAAAGGGCACGTCGAAATACACGCCGCCCATCAGGTCCACCACCTCTATCACGGCTTCCAGGTCCACCACGGCATAGCAGTCCACGTCAAAGCCTATGAGCTTTTTCACATGGCTGCGCAGGGCGTCGATGCCGTTGCCCCCATTGTTGATGGAAGCCCAATAGACGCTGTTGAGCTTGCGGTTGTCCCACTCCACATTGATAATGGTATCCCTGGGTATGCTTACGAAGTCTATGGTGTGGCGCACCGTGTCTATCTTCCCCACCATTATGGTGTCGGTATTGCCGGTGCCGTCGTCGTTGCCTGCCAGGAGGATGGTGTATACCCCGTCCTTGCGCTGGGTGTCAAAGGGCGTGCCCTTGTCCTCCTGGGCCGCCGTAAGGGCTGTTGGCTGGGGGCTGCTCTCCGTCTCCAGCACCACCGGCCCCGGCTCTATCTCCGGCGCCCGCTCCCACAGCATATAGCCGGCAAATATCAGGGCTGCCGTCAGCGCCAGTCCGCCCAGACTTATCCCGGCTATTTTCAGCAATTTTTTCTTGTCCCTCATAATTGTCTCCGTTCTGCCCCCTGAGCTGGGACTAAGTACATTATCTCAGGAGAAATTATTGCCCGGGACAGGGAAATATATACAGAAAAGGCCCTGCCTTTTAATTAAAAAGGCAGGGTCTGACTGTCCTTGCAGACTTTTATTCGCCGGGCTCGGACTGTTCCGGGGGCACAGTTTCCCCTCCGTCCTGTTTTTTCCTTTTCTTCCCATAGGCAAGAGCAATGCCCAGGACCGCCGCAGCCAGAAGCGCACCGCCGGCTATGTACCAGACGCCCTCCGGCTGCATTTCTGTCTCCACGGCGCAGAAGACCACTGTGTCTCCCTGGGTCTGGAATACCAGGTAGCTGCCGCTGCCGGAGGTCTCCAGCTTGCTCCAGGTCCCCTGGGAATAAGCGTAGAGCTGGATTCGGCCCCATTTCTCCAGGGGCTCAGGGCTGAGATAATGCACGGAGTACTCCTTATTGGAGCTGCCGTTTTCTATGCTCAGTACCCACTTCTCCCTCAGACTGCCCTCTTCCAGCTCCGGGCCATCCCCGGTGAACTCTCTGAGACTCAGCCGTCCGCTGCTGTCAAAGTCACCCTCCACCAGCACGATGGCCTTCTCTTCCTCCGGGTCCGGGTTATCCACCGCAAGGGTGCCCTGGCGGTAGCTGTACACCGCCTCTACGGTATCGCTGAGGTAAAGGCAGGAATAGTCAAAGTCCTCCCAGCTGCCGGTATAGCCCGGCTTCTCCGGGACCGGGGGCAGCCGGCTTTCGTCTATGCCGCCGCCGTATTCAAAGGGCAGCTCCGCCACCAGCTCTCCCTCGGCCACGAAGCTTATTTTCAGCTGGCCGAATTCCTCCGGCACCCCCGGGGTCTCCAGCAAGCTGTCATAGTCCAGGGCCTGGGCCATGCCGCCGTAGCTTATGCCGTCCACAGCTCCCTGGCTGGGATGGGTATACACATTGTTCACCACCAGGCCGGAGCTCATGTCCGCCAGGCCGGCTATGCAGCCGCAGCAGGCGGTCACCTCGCCGAAGGAGACCAGGCTGGCGCAGTCCCTTATCTCCACTCCGTAGCCGGCTATGCCTCCCACATATTCCTGACCGTCCAGGCGGGACATGGCATAGCTGCTCCTTATAAGAGTCATGGACCGGCCCACGATGCCCCCTACACAGCTCCCCTCTTCGCTGCTGACGGAGCCGTAATCCAGGCAGTCCTCCACCAGTCCCATCTGGCACTGGCCGGCTATGCCCCCGGCATTGTCCTTCTTGGCCTTTATCTCCCCGTAGTTGATATTCTCGCTGGAGATACACTTGCTCTGGTAGCTGCTGCTGATGATGTTGGAGGCGTTGAAGACGCTCATGAGCTGGTTTTCCAGGTCGAACTCGTACTCTATGCCCATGTCACCGGCAATGCCGCCCACATTGGTGTCGCCTTCCACCTTGCCCCGGTTCACGCAGAGCTTCACTCTTCCGTCGGTGCTGGTCTTGGGCTCCTTTGCCGACACATCGTCATAGATGTTTATCTCCTTCTCCCCGCTGAGGGTGTTGGCCATCATGATGAGCACCTTGGACAGTTGATAGCTCACTGCGCTCAAATCGTTTTTCACCGAGTCGGCTGTTGCCCCCAACATGGAATTGAAATACTGGGCGTCCTCAGCCATGCGGTCCAGGTTGTCCTTCAGGGCCTGGGTATCAAAGGAGGGCAGGGGCAGCACGGGGTCCGAGCCCGGGTCAGTGGTATCTCCCCCCGTTCCCTGGCCGGAGCTGCCTGCGTCTGTACCCGGCTCCACTGCGCTGAGCAGCACTATGCCGCCCCCGGAGGCTCCTCCGGCCAGAGTATCGGCAGCAGGCGGAGTCTCTGCGCTCGGGTCGGTATAACTTGCGCCTGCCCCCGGGTCGGCAGCTCCGCCGCCCGTCCCCGGGTCAGTAGTCCCGCCGCCGGTCCCCGGGTCGGTGGTCCCGCCGCCCGTCCCCGGGTCAGTAGTCCCGCCGCCCGTCCCCGGGTCGGTGGTCCCGCCGCCCGTCCCCGGCTCGGTGGTCCCGCCGCCCATCCCCGGGTCGGTGGTCCCGCCGCCCGTCCCCGGGTCAGTGGTCCCGCCGCCCGTCCCCGGGTCGGTGGTCCCGCCGCCCGTCCCCGGCTCGGGCCACAGGCTTCCCCAGTCGTTAAGTATCATATCTTCAATAGTTTGACCGGCGGTATTGCTGATGTTGGCCAGAGCTCTCCGCACCTCGTCGCCCAGATAGCCTGCATTTGCCACCAGATTGCTTATCATTGCCTGGAGGGTGCGTATCTCATCGGCCAGGGAGGCGGAGCTCAGGAGCTTCAGATAGGGTTCCATCTGGCCCACTATGCCCGCCACGTCCTTGCGGCCGTATATCTCCCCCAGGTTGGAGCAGCTGGAAATGTAGCCGCTCTGGCGGCCGGCTATGCCTCCCACATTATAGCCGTAATGGGGGTAACCCACTGCGCCCAGATTCATGCAGCCTTCCACTGTCCCGCTGGAAAAGCCCACAATGCCCCCGCTGTCGGAGACCACGTCGGTATCCTCCGCCCCGGTGAGGGTCAGGCCTTCCACGTTCAGTTTGTCTATCTCCAAGCCCCCGGCAGAGATGCCGGTATTTACCTCAGAGCGGTTTTCACAGTTTTTTATGCTGCCGCAGCTGTAGCCGGCGATGCCCCCGGTAAAGCGTTTTCCGCTTACGCTGCCCTCAACCTTGCAGTCTTTTATGCTGCCGTAGTTTTCACCCACCAGGCCGCCCACATAGTTCATGCCGCTGACCTTGCCTTTGAAGGTGCAGTTTTCTATGGTACCGTAACTGGTGCCCACCAGGCCGCCCACCTGGCAGCGGCTGTTGTCCGGCTCCACCCTGCCCTCCAGATTCAGATTCACAATGCTGCCCTCCTTCTGGAGATAGCGGAAGAAGCCCTGGTGGGAGCCGTCGGTGGCCAGGACAAAATTGCTTATGGTATGGCCGCCGCCGTCAAAGCTGCCGCTGAAGCTGGGGATGGGGTAAAAAGCCTTTCCCTCCAGGTCCAGGTCATTGTCCAGCTGCACCTTCAATCCCACGGAATACTCCACCAGAGTGCAGTTTACGGCAAAAGCCTTCAGGTCCTCCACAGTGGATATGTGCAGGATATCGTCCTGAGCCAGGGCGCAGGGCAGCAGGCCCAGCAGCAGCGCCGCTGTGAGGAACAGGGAAAATATTTTCCGCTTCATTCTTCGCTCCCTTCTGTGATCTCAAGGCTTTGCAGCTCGTCGTCCAGTTCTTTCACATCGCCTATGTCCACTATGCCGGTGAGCTCTCCCCGGAACAGGCCGTGGATCTCTGCGTCGATCACGCCGTTGAGTTTGCCCCGGACCCGGCCGTCGATACGTATAAGTCCGGTCTTGTGCTGGGGGCTGGTATTCCTGTTTATGCTGAAGCTGGTCTTTCTTATGATGATATCCCCTATCAGCAGCATCTGAGGCAGCACGCACATCACAAGAAAGATGGATATGCTGGTACCGCTGCCTATATACAGCCCTATGCCGGAGATTATCTCGTTGGAGGTCATAAAGCCAATGACCATTCCCGCCAGGGCCATCATGGCCCCTGAGGTAATTATGGTGGGGAAGGCCAGGTTCAAGGTCTCGGTCATGGCCTCCTTCAGGGGCATCTTGTCTTTAAGGGACATGTAGCGGCTGGATATGACTATGGCATAGTCTATATTTGCACCCATCTGTATGGAGCTGACTATCAGATAGGTGAGGAAAAACAGATTGTTGTTCAGCAGATAGGGCGAGGAGAAATTGCACCAGATACTGCCCTGGATTATGGCTATAAGCAGCAGGGGCAAACCGGCGGATTTGAAGGTGAACAGCAGCACTATCACCACGAAAAGCACCGTCAGCACGCTGATTATCACATTGTCCTTCTCAAAGGAGCTGCGCAGGTCGTTGCTGCTGGTGGTGTCCCCCACCACATAGTATTCCTCATACTGGCGGGCCACTATGCCATGGATGATGTCCAGGTATTCGTAGCTCTCCTCCCCCTCCGTAGGCAGATTCAGCAGAACCACCATGCGGCTGTAGCTGTCACTCATAAGCTGGAGCTTTGCGTCGCTGAGCTGCTGCTCCAGATCGTCCAGAGTATCCACAGTCTCCTCGTCCAGGTCCAGCACAACTTCCTTGCGCTGCTGGAAGAGATAGGTGAACATGTCTATGAGAGGCACCCGGTAATTTTCCAGGTTGGTGGCTATCTGGCCGTAGTCGCTCTGGTTCATGGCATAGCCGGTATACAGCAGCTCCGCCACCTCGATGTCCAGGTCCGCCACTTCGGAAAACTCTCTGGGCGTCAGAGCGGAGGTGAGGGTATATCCCTCCAGCACTTCTATGTTGGCAAGCCCCGTTACGCTCTCCACCAGGGGCAGCTCCTGGATGTCCTGTATGACCTGGGCCTCTTTTTCGTAGTCTCCCCGGGGAACTATCACCGCCAGCATATTGGATTTTTCAAACGTGCTCTCTATCTTCTGCCTTGCCAGCTGGGTCTCGTTCTGGCGTATGGAGCTGACGGAGTCCACGGAGTAGACGTAGTTGGCCTTATGGGACAGGGAGAAGGCGGCGATTATGATGATGACAAAAATCACCGGCATCACAAAGCGGGTGGCGTACACCGCCTTGCCCAGAAAATTTATCTTGGGTACGAAGTTCTTGTGATGGGTCTTGTCAATGAGCTTTGAAAACAGCACCAGCAGCCCCGGCATGAGCAGAAACACCGACAGCATGCTCAGCAGTATGGCCTTTATCAGCACCGAGCCCATGTCATAGCCCAGCTTGAACTCCATCAGGCACAGGGCCAGCAGGCCGGACACCGTGGTGAGGCTGCTGGCAGATATCTCCGGGATGGCATAGCTCAGAGCCTTTATTGCCGCCTCCCGGGGCTCGTGCTTCTCCCGCTCCTCGGTGTAGCGGTGGCAGAGGATTATGGCATAGTCTATGGCCAGGGCCAGCTGCATCACTATGGCAATGGAGTTTGTAACGTAGGACACCTCTCCCATCAGGTAATTGGTGCCCATGTTCAGCAGAGCGGCTGCGCCGAAGGTTATCAGCAGCACCGGGATCTCCGCATAGGTGCGGGAGGTGAGCAGCAGCACCAGCACGATGATTATCACTGCAATGATATCCACCACCAGCATCTCCTGGTTGATTATCTTTTCCAGGGGATTGCCCACTTCGCTGCTTATGTACAGATCGTATCCCTTAAGATAATCCTCCACAGCTTCCAGCCCGGCTTCGCTGGCAGGGTCAAAATCGTCTCCCACAAAGGTCACGTCGAAAAGGGCGGAGGCGTCGTTATAGTGGGCCCGGCTCTCGTCGAAGTCAACGGATTTCACGCCCTCCTGGGCTTCTATGCCTTTTTTCAGCTCCAGGGCGGTATCGTAGGTTATGTTGGCGACCATGACCTTCGCCGTTCCGAAGGTGGTGAATTCCCGCTCCATCAGGTCCAGCCCTGTTCTGGTTTCCGTGTTGTCGGGCAAATATTTCGTAATATCATCGCAGACCTGCACCCAGTTTCTGGAGAATGCGCAGAAAATGGCCAGAGCCGCAAAGACAAGAAAGATTATATTCCGCTTATCCACTATGAGGCTTGCCAGACGCTCCATAAAGCTGCCACGCTTATCCGCCTTCAAAGATATCCCTCCCAAACTTTTGGAGGAAAGGCTTTCGACCCTTCCTCATTATAATAATATCAGCAAAGCTTTAAGAAAACAATTAGACAAGTTGAGGAAAACAATTAGACAAAGGAGGCTGGGGCCATAAAACACAGAGCGTATGGCCACACAGGGCGGCAAAGGCGGCATAACAGATAAGGCAGCCGGACTCTCATCCGGCTGCCTTATCTGTTATGAAAGAGGAGAAAATGAAAAACTGCTACTTGCAAGTATAAGATAACAGAAAGATATTTCAGAAGTAACAGCTATTCTATTTCAGAATTGTTAAATGTTATGTAAATCGGACTACCATTTTTTCCGCAGCTTCAAATTCATCAGCTGCTTTTTGTGGTGGCAGAGTTTTTCCTGGCAGGCGGCGCAGCTCAGGTTCTGATTCGTCTGCTCATAAAAGCGCTCCGGGTGCAGGAAAAAGCACAGCTCCCAGCGCAGCAGCAGCACCAGGCTCAGCCCCACAAGGATATGGGCATAGATATTGTCCACCAGGATGAGAGGAGTAAACATCATAGCATAATCCCAGTTATATATGCGGCAGGTCTGGCAGCAGCGGTTTTTCATCATCCAGGTCTGGAAGGGGCAGAAAAAGAGTATGCATATCATGTCGCACACAGAATAGGCTATGGATATGAGAAGGAGAATGCCCCAGTCTATATAGCCCAGGAAATATAGCAGGGCAATAGCCCCGTTGAGGACGATCCAGGACAGCAGCACTATCAGCACCGGCGCCATACTGCGCCGCCACAGCTCCTTCCTGTCATAGCTCTCCGCTGCAGGTATATAGTTTTTGGCAAACTGCTTTTGGCAGCCCATGCTCTCATACCTGGACGGGAAGCAGCGCAGCACCATCTCCACGGAAAAGAACACCGTCAGTATCAGCAGCAACAGCTGGCTGTCCTCATATCCGCCGAACATGCTGGGACTGTTCTCCAGGCGGTTCACCACATACACAGCCAGAGCCGCCAGGAAGAGCAGGCTCCTCACTACAAGTTTTATATAATGTATGCGGGATATGGTGGAAAGCTTGGCTTTAATTCTGCTCATTTCTGTCTCCGAATCTCCTGAAAATAGTCCCCTGCCTCAGCGCAGCAGATACTGGGCCGAGAACACCGCAAGTATACCCAGCAAAGCGCTGGAACAAACATATATAAGCGCCGCAGTCCAGGCCCCGGCCTCCACCAATTGGAAAGTCTCCAGCGAGAAGGTGGAGAAGGTGGTGAAGCCTCCGCATATGCCCACCTTCAAAAACAGCAGCAGCCGCCCGTCCAGGTCCCTGCCGGCGGCGGAGGCGATGCAGCCGATGGCAAAGGCTCCGGCTATATTGATAATAAAGGTGTTTATGGGGAAGCCGGAGCCGGAACCCAGAGGTACCTTACTTATCAGGTAACGGCACACCGAACCTACAAAGCCCCCAGCCCCACCATCAGACAATCTATCAAAGGGAAAACTCCTCTCTGTGCGGGATGTTAAATATTTTAACACTCTTTTCCCCCGGCCGCAAGGAAAATCCTTAAGTCCTTTGATTTTTCCCTCTTTATGCGCAAAAAGACGCCGCCGGAACAGTTCCGGCGGCATCGGCTGAGTCCGTTTGACGGGCCGCATTTCCCTGAGGGACGGTCACACATTGTTTTTCCTGTAAGCGGAAGGCGTGACGCCTTCAAAGGCTTTGAATATCTTGGTGAAATAGTTATAGTCGCTGAAGCCCACCTTTTCCGCCACGGAGGAGATGGGGATATCCTCCCTTATCAGCAAACGCTTTGCCGCCTGCACCCGGCGCTGGGATATGAGACGGGTGACGCTGCCGCTGCCGGAGAGCTTTTTTGCCACGGCGCAGAGCTTGGTGGTGCCCATGTTCAGGTCCCGGGATATCTGCCGCAGGCTCAGCTTTTCCATATAGTGCTGGTCTATGTACATCTCCAGCTTCTGCTGGTCGGTATACTGGGTGGAGTGTATCATGCCCTCCAAAAGCACATAGTGGGTCAGGGCCTCCAATATTTCCGTGAAGGCCTTCAGCTCCCGCTGGGAGTACTGTCTCAGCTGGTAGAAAGCGTCTTTCAGCTCCAACAGGTCCCCACCGTACCAGTCCAGCGTTTTCAGCGTTTCCTCCCACTGGAGCTTCTGGGGGGAACTGTCCAGCAGCTGGCCGAAGACCATGTAGGCGATCGGCACGCCCTGGTCATAGATCGGCACCACTATCTCCTTCAGCCCCGCATGGCAGCGATACTGATAGGCCTTGCACATGGCCGAGCATTTCCCCACCGCCTGGGCGTCGCACTCCTCGCAGCGGCGGCGTCCCTCAGGAGTGGATTGGATCAGTCTGCAAAAGCTGGTGGCGTTTCCAAACAGTTTGATATCCTTACCATCGGCGTCAAAAATGTTTACCCAGACCCCCGTCAGCATCTGCAAGTTGTTCAGAAGTTCGCTGAGGCGGCTGCTGTTGAAAAGAACATTCACAGTAATCCCCTTTCTCCCGCTAACATCATCCGTGCAAATACATGTCCACTTCCGGCGTGCGCCGATTTTCCGAGTTTGGGACCTGAGCGGAACTGCCTCCGCTTCTCCCCTTTGTATTCCTTATTTTACCACAGACGGTGAAAGATTTCACTAGGGATTTTCAGAGTTTTTTAGCGTTTTTCAGAGATTTTTGCCCCTTTTCAGCGGCGCAGGGAGTTGATAATGTCCAACATCCTATCCCACTTGAGTTCCATATCCTGCACCATTTTCAGCTGGGTGCGGCAGCGGTCCAGGTTCTGCCCGGGCCGGTGTACGGCAAAATAATTGTCCCCGTCCAGATAGTCGGTGAGGAAACGCAGTCCGCACTCCAGGGTCATGATCCGGGCGCCCCAGGCCAGGCTTATATACTCCTCCTCCGCCAACTCCGGGCAGGCGCTTATGAAGCCCTTGGCAAAGGTCTCAAAGAGCTCCAGGTTCATGGAAACCTTGCTCAGGTCCTGCTCATCCTCGGCGGCGGTGGCCGCTCCAAAGCGTATGGAATCGCCGAAGTCAAAGGCCATCAGGCCGGGCATCACCGTATCCAGGTCAATGACGCACAGAGGCTTATGGGTCTTGGCGTCCAGCATGACGTTATTGAGCTTGGTGTCGTTGTGGGTGACTCTCAGGGGCAGCCGTCCCTCTTTGAGCATGTTCATCAGGGTGGCGCCGTCCTGCTCCCGCTTCAGATACTGGGCTATCTCATACTCCGCATCCTTTGCCCGGCCCAGCTTGTCCTGGGCCAGGACGGCCTTGAACTTCTCATATCTGTCCGGGGTGTTATGGAAGTTCACAATAGTTTCATGGAGAGTCCGGGCCGGGAAGTCCTCCAGCTGCCGTTGGAAGGCGCCGAAGGCCACGGCGCTCTGGTAGAAGTCCTCCGGCGTCTCGGCGCTCTGGAGGCAGACGCTGTCCTCAATAAAATCATAGACCCGCCAATATCCGTCCTTCCCGTCATACCAGTAGTCCGCCCCCTCCACCGTGGGCACAAGATGCAGGCATTCTCTCTCGCTCTTTACCTTCTTCTGAAGATGACGGGTCACGGCTCCTATATTCTCCATAAGCCCGGGCACATCCTTGAAGGCCACGGTGCTTATGCCCTGGAGAATGTAGCGCTTCCCGGAGTCGGTCAGCGCCAGGTAGGTCCTGTTTATGTGTCCGCAGCCGTAGGCCGAACACTCAGTGACATTGCCCTTTAATTTGAAGTTCTTGATGATTTCCTGCATCTTTCTTCCTCCCGGCGTTTTTTTGTGAGCTTTTCCCTTGTTTTTTATTTTACATATTTCCCCTGTGATTACTAGATGTTTTCCCACATATAAGCGTAATATTTTTCGCAATGCAAAATATTTTTTGGGCGATTCTCCGGCAGCAAAAAAACGGCGGGGCCGAAGCTCCGCCGTTTCGGTTGAAATATTTTGTTGCAGGAGCTCTTCCTCAGCACTCCACATCCACCCGCTTGACCATGATGGCTGCGAGCACGCCGATGACGATACCGGCGAGTATGCCGCTGAGTATCAGGAAGGGCAGGTAATATTTGATGACGTTGGTCTCCAGCAGGAAACAGGCCATAGCTATCTGTCCCACATTGTGGAGCACGCCCCCTGTGATGCTGACGGCCACAGTGGAAAACAAGCCGGTTCTTTTTAGCAGCACCATGCCTGTCAGACTCAGCACTGCTCCGGCCACACTGTAGAAAAGGCTCACGGCTGTGCCGAAGAGGACGGAGACCACGAACACCCGGATAAGGGATATGACTACGGCCTCTTTCCAGCCCAGCTTGTAGAGCACAAAGACTACGGCGATATTTGCCAGCCCCACCTTTACTCCGGGTATGGCCACGAAGGCGGGTATCTGGCTCTCCACAAAGGAGAGTATCATCGCCAGAGCCGCCGCCAGGGCCATTAGCGCTATCTTTTTAGTCTTCATCCGCTTATCAGCTCCACTTCGCTGTTGTCGGCATAGATGGTGACGGTGAGCTTATTTGGCAGGCAGGTGATACACTGGCCGTCCAGCTCTATTTTGCCCTGGCGGACGCAGAGCTTGTCCGGGCAATCCGCATCCTCCAGCCAGGCGCAGCCGTCCCGGATTATAAGGGTATTGCTGCCGCCGTTGAGTTCATAGCGCCCTTCCTCTGCCAGGGAATACCTGGCCACCTCTTCCCCGTTGACGCAGACCACGGCCAGACTGCCGCGGCTGCCGCTGCCGGAAAAAAGGAGATAGCACACCAGAGCCAGCAGCAGCAGCGAGGCGATCAGGATAAGATCAGCCAGACCTTTCTTACGGGGCAGACTCATTTAAAGGCAACCAGCGCCATGGCGATGATGGAGGCGGCCAGGAGCTGGATGGGCAGACCCCGAAAAGCTGCCGGGACCTGTTTTTGGGCAATGCGGCTGTTGACGCCGGCCATGAGGAACAGGGCGGCCATAAATCCCAGGCCCACGCCCAGGGCGGCGGCCAGGGCCTGACCGTAGCCATAGCCCTCGGAGACATTCTCCAGAGCCAGGCCCAGCACGGCGCTGTTCAGGGCTATCAGGGGGAAGTACACACCCAGGCACTTATGGAAGGCAGCCTTGACCAGCAGGTCCACCAGGTAAACCACTATGAGGATAATGGCCACATAGACCAGGATCTGCAGGTAGCCCAGGGCATAGCTGTCCAGCAGGGTCTGCACGGGCCAGGCGATAGCTGCGGTGAGCAGCATCACCACGGTGACGGAAAGGCCCATAGCCAGCAGCTTGCTGCTGCGGCGGGAGTAGCCCAGCATGGGGCTTACGCCCAGGAACTTTTCAAAGGCATAGTTATTGGCAAGCACTCCGCCAAGGATCAAAAGAAGTATTTCCTTCATTTCTCTTCCTCCTTCTCAGCGTTTTCCACACTGTCCAATCCGGCGGCGGCAAAGGCTATGCCCTTGCCCTGACAGAGGCAGCAGCCCCGGCAGAGCTTGTTTACCACGGCGGCGGCAAAGGCCAGGATCATGAAGCCGCCGGAGGCCTGGTTCAGCAGAGGAACTGCGTGGTCCTTCAGGAAGGCTATCTCGTTTCCTGCAAAGCTGCCTGCGCCGAAGAGTTCCCTAACGGCGGCCACCACCAGGATGACTACGGTGAAGTATATCCCGGTGAGGGCGGCATTTGCCAGAGCCCTCCCCATGCCTGCCTTGGCGGCGTTCTCCGCAGCGCCGAAGGAGAGCAGGTCCACTGCTATGACGGCCAGGTACAGGCCCATCATCTTATAGCTGCCGGGCAGATAGGCGTTCATCAGCATATCCGCTGCGGACACAAAGGCGGCGGTCACCAGCACGCCGGCGGCCAGTCTTGCCCCATGGGGTATGAGCTTTGAGAGAGCTGCCATTACCAGACTGCTCAGCAGCATCACTGCCAGCACGGCAAGGCCTATGGCCAGGGCGGCACGCACGTCGGTGGTCAGCGCCAGGGCAGGGCAGGCGCCCAGGAGCAGGACCAGGACCGGGTTAGCGCCTAGGGCCTCAAGGAGCTTAGGGCTGTTTTTACTTTCGTTCATCCTTTTCCCCTCCTTTAAGATATGGCCGCAAAGGCGGCAAAGGCATCTTTGGTTGCAGTATCAACAGCGTCGCTGCTCATAGTGGCGCCGGAGATGAGAGCCTGCTCGCCGGTGTAGCTGTCGGTAGTCAGGCCGACAAAGCCCTCCTTGTAGCTGGGCTCGTCCAGAGTGTAGGTGGTGAAGTACTCAGCGTAGAGTATCAGCTCGTCACAGGTCATCTTTACTATGGCGCCGTTTTCATCCAGCACGAAGTAGATGGGCATGGTCATATTGTTGTAGCCGTAGCTGCGGCTGACGAAGCCATAATACTGTACGCCGCCGTCCACTATGGAGTATACGCCGCTGATGCTGTTGCAGACGTCCACAGACAGGGCGCTTATCTCGGCGGTCTCGGTAGTGATGCGCTGGAGCTTGGCGATCTCGCTGTCGGCCTGGGACTGGACGTTCTCGGCGGTGTAGGTCTTTATCTCCTCCAGCATGGCGGAGTCGTCTACCTCATTGCCCTCCAGGTCAACTATCTTTGCTCCGCCCACCAGAGTGCAGACGCCCAAGTAGCTGGCAGAACCGTCGCTGAGCATAAAGGCATAGCCGGTGCCGTTGAGAGCTTTCAGGGCCTTCACGATGGAGCCGGAATTCACCTCGGTCTCCTCATACTGGAGGATAGCGCTGCTGTTGGCGATACCGGGGTAGAACTGGGGCAGCAGCTCCAGGAGCACCTGGTCGTCGCTCTTCTGTCCGGCGCCCACAAGACCGTTGTTTATCAGGGCGTTGAAGCCGTCGGTGACGGCGTTCTTAATCGCAGAGGAGCTGAAGGTCACGCCCGCCACCAGGGTGACGCCGCCCAGGGCGGAATCCTGGCCCACATAGCTCAGGGGATAATCGGCTCCCACATCCTTGGTCTCAGGATAGGAGGTGACTTCCAGAGCGGAGATCTTGCCCTCGGCGTCTATTGCCAGGGTCATGGTTATGGCTTCCTTGGTGTAGCCCTCAGTGGTGGAGAGGGTCACGGCATAGCCCAGGCCGGAGGTCTCGCTGTATATGCCCTGGACCGTTGCAGGCACATCCACCAGAGCGGTGGAGGCGGCGTCGTTCACGTCATAGAGAACTTCGAAGTTCTCTGCCTCGGGCATGACGGCAAAGAGGGGCTCGAACTGGGCGGAGGCGCCGTTTGCTTCGATGAGGGGAGCAGTGACGGTATTGATGCCGGTGAGCGCAAGGGCCGCCACTATAAACAGGACCAGCAGCAGGGCAATGGATTTGGAGAATTCTTTTTTAGCCATTTTTAGAACCTCCCAAAGGTGTATTTGCAGTCCACTTCTCAATGTAAGGAGTGAGGATATTCATAGCCAGGATGGAGAAGGACACGCCCTCGGGGTAGGCGCAGAAGTAGCGGATGACAAAGGTCACCAGGCCGCAGCCCAGGGCGAATACCATCTTGCCCTTCAGGGTGATGGGGGAGGTGACATAGTCGGTGGCCATGAAGATGGCGCCGATGAAGAGGCCGCCCGCCAGTATCTCGGCCAGGGCATATGTAAAGTCTCCGGTGGCTACCAGGTAGCAGACGAACACGGTGGCGATAAATATCACCGGCACGTGCCATTTTATCACTTTTCTTATCAGCAGATAAACGAAGCCTATGAGCAGGGCCAGACAGCAGGTCTCGCCGATGGCGCCGCCGTGGAGGCCCAGGAACAGCTCCATGAGAGTGGGGGCGTTTTCGGCCTGCTGGGCTATCAGCTCCAGGGGCGTTGCGGTGGTGGTGAGCTCCACGATGACGGGGTTTGCGCCCCCGGCCACGGAGGAGAAGGCCAGCAGCATGAACACGCGGCCGGTGATGGCGGGGTTGGCAAAGTTCTTGCCCAGGCCGCCGAAGAGGCACTTGACCACTACGATGGCAAACACGCTGCCCAGCACGCACTGCCATATGGCCACGTTGGTGCTCAGGTTCAAGGCCAGCAGCAGGCCGGTGACCACGGCGCTCAGGTCGCCTATGGTCTGCTTCTTGCCCACTATCAGGTCAAATATGGCCTCGCTCACCACAGCGGCGATGACGCAGGCGGCGATGACGCCCAGGGCCTTGGCGCCGAAGATGACCACAGAGGCCACGGTGGCAGGCAGCAGGGCGATTATCACATCCAGCATTATCCTCCTGCTGGTGTCCTTGGTATGGATATGAGGAGCGGATGAAAGTATGAGACTGCTTTCCATATTACTTTCCTCCTTCTTTCTCTTTAAGCTGAGCCTTGTAGGCTCTCACGAAGCTCTTGCCCTTCTGGTTGTTCTGTACCAGGGGACGGCGGGCGGGACACACATAGGAGCAGGAACCGCACTCCATGCACATGGAGACCTTCTCCTTCTCCAGGACGGCAAAGCGCTCCGCCTCGTCGTCGATATCCAGAGCCTTGGCGTAAGCGGTGGGATTAAGGCCCAGGGGGCAATTCTCCACGCAGCGGCCGCAGTGGATGCAGGCGGTGGGCTCCAGAGCGGCGGAGTCCGCCTTGTTGAAGGCCAGGATGGCGTTGGTGGCTTTTACCACCGGCTGGTCCAGAGAGTAGGCGGCGTGGCCCATCATGGGGCCGCCAAAGAGGACCTTGCCCGGCTCGCAGGAGAAGCCGCCGGCATTTTCTATAAGGCAGCTGATGCGGGTGCCCACGGGGACCTGCAGGTTCTTGGGCTCCTTGACGGCGGAGCCGTCAACAGTGATGCAGCGCTCCACCAGGGGCATGCCGGTCTGGATATATTCGGCCATCTTGGCCAGGGAAGTGACGTTGATTATAATGTAGCCCAGAGAGGCCAGACGCTGGCCCTCGCCTACCACCAGGCCTGCGGCATTATACAGCAGCACCTGCTTTGCGCCCTGGGGATACACGCTGGTGAGAGCCTTGACCTCCACGGCGCTGTCGCCGGCAAAGACCTTCTCCATCTCGGCTATAGCGTCGGGCTTGTTGTTTTCAATGCCCAGGATGAATTTCTCGCTGTGGAGATATTCCTTCAGCAGCTCCACGCCCTTGACTATAAGGTCGCTGTGGTCCACCATGGTGCGGTGGTCGCTGGTGATAAAGGGCTCGCACTCTGCGCCGTTTATCAGCACGGTCTTAATGGGTCCCCGGCGTATGGCGTCCAGCTTTGCCCACAGGGGGAAGGCTGCGCCGCCCAGGCCCACAATGCCGCTGTCTCTCACCGCAGCCAGGAAGCTGTCCAGATCGTGGATCTCCGGGGGCTTCACCTCAGGGGAGACCTCCATCTTACCGTCGGAAACTATGCGGATGGCTTTGGTCTTACGGCCGGTCTCGTTGGTATAATCCTCAATGGCGGCCACCTGGCCGGAGATGCTGGCATACACAGGCGCAGAATTTCTGCCCTCCTCCCGGGCCACCAGCTGCCCGATGAGGACGTGGTCGCCCACAGACACCACCGGCTCCGCATCGTGGCCGGAATGCATGTTCATGGGCAGCAGCACCTCTTCAGGAGGCGCTATCTTCACTGCGGCCATAGACGCAGTGCTCTTGTGGTGGGGTAATTGCAGGGATGAAATGCTCTTTTTAAAGCTCATTGCACATCTACCTCCTCTTCTCAACTTTTTTCCACTATCAAATCTTTTACACCCTCGGTGTACTCTATCTGTCCATCCTTGTATATCCAGATCACTTCCACGCCCTCCAGGCGGGAAGCCAGGGCCTCCCCTTCCTCCCGGGGCATGCAGAACAGGGCCGTGGACAAGGCGTCCGCCAGCCCGCTGTCTTCAGTTATGACGGTGAGGGAGGCGAAATAATCCGCAGGATAGAGGCTGTCCTTATCTATTATGTGGTGATAACGCTGGCCGTCCACCACGAAATATCGCTCGTAAATCCCTGATGTGACGCAGGCCGTATTCTGAAGGCGCAGCTCAAGAGAATATTCCTCCTGGTTGCCGTCAGGGTCCCGGATGGCGGTGACCCAGCCTGTCCCATCAGGCTTTGCTCCTATTATCCGCAGGTTTCCACCCACGTTCAGAACATAGCCCTGGGCGCCGTCTTCCCTCAGGAAGTCCGCCGCCCTCTCGGTGGCGTAGCCCTTGCCCAGGGCCCCCACGTCTATGGAGGCTTCCGGGTCGGCGATACGCACCGTCATGTTCTCCTCATCAATTTCCAGCGCCGAAAAGTCCATGTGCTCCGCCGCCGCTTCCAGCTCCTCTTCACTGGGGATGGCCGCATTTGCCGCATCCTCCGAGGCCACCTCGCGGCAGTCGTGCCACAGGCGGAGGACCGAACCCATCATGATGTTCATCTCTCCGTCCGTAAGCTCGTAGAGCTCCCGGGCGTAGAGCAGAAACTCCACCAGCTTTTCATCCACCGGCAGGGCCTCTCCACCCGCCTGCTTGTTGAGCGTGCAGAGATTGTTGATGCCTGTGTATTCATGGTAAATATCAAAGAGTTTATGATATTCTCCCAAAATATTAGAAACTTCGGCAGAACGCTCCTCGAACCGTTCTGCCGAATCTCCTGCATAGCTGTACACATAGGAGACTGTATCGAAATAGGTAAAATAGGCTTTACCCTGAGGCTCGATCTTTGTATTCTTCCCGGCACAGCCCGCCAGCAGCAGGGCTGCAATCAGGGCGGCACAAAGCACCCAGCCTGTTCTTTTCAATACTTTCATCTCCTATGTTGTTACAGCTTATTCGTTTTTAATTTCTATTTTTCCCCAGAGGGTCTGAGCCTTAGCGGGCGTAATTTGCAGCGGTGGAAACAACGGCCATCATGCCGGTGATGTCCATGGAGCAGGAGGCGTACAGGGTCTCGTCAACAGCAACATTGTGACCGTTGCTCTCCTGGGTCTCCAGAGAGGCGACCTCATCGGCGGTCTTGCCCACAACGAACTCGGAGAAAGCGGCGGACTGAGCGTCCCACTCAGCGCCTATGGCGCTGACAGGAGCCATGCCGTAGTCGGCGCCCAGCTCACGCTTGGTGCCCTTGTACTCGGTAGCGACGATCTCGCCGGCGGGATCCACGGTGATGTTGGGCTGGATGGCGTCGTTGAGGGCAGCCAGGATGGTGCCGTCAGCGCCAACGACGGCGGCGCCGAACTCGGTGTACATCTTCACAACGCCGTCAGCATCGGCGGTGGGAGCGGTGGAATCGGCGTCATCGGTGATGGCGGCCACGCCCAGAGTGAAGGCGTCGGCGGTGGTGAAGGTGACGGCCCAAGCGTCGGAACCGGCCTTCTCAACAGCAGCCTTGAAGTCAACGATGTCCATGGTGCAGCCGGCGTACAGGGTCTCATCAACAGCGACCTGGTGGCCATTGCTCTCCTGGGTCTCCAGGGCGACGACCTCGTCAACGGTCTTGCCAACCACGAACTCCTCAAAGGCCTTGGCCTGGGCGTCCCACTCAGCGCCTATTGCGCTTACAGGAGCCATGCCGTAGTCGGCGCCCTTCTCCATCTTGGTGGGGTACTCATTGCCGGTGGTGACCAGGCCGTCGGCCACGTTCATCTTGTTCTGGGCAACGTCGATGCGGCAGAGAACGATCTTGCCCTCGGCATCAGTGACGATGGCGGCGAAGGTGGTGTCGATCTGAGCATTGCCGGCAGCGGAGCTGTCAAAGTTGGAGACAACGCCCAGGCCCAGAGTGTAAGTGCCCTCTGCGCCGGCATCCTCGGCAGGAGCCTCGGCAGCGTCCTCAGCGGGGGCCTCGGCGGCATCCTCGGCGGGAGCTTCGGCAGTGTCCTCAGCGGGAGTCTCGGCGCTGCCGCAGGCGACAAGTGCAAATACCATGCACAGCAGGAGAATCAGACTGATAATCTTTTTCATTGTTCTTCCCTTTCTCATTTCAAATTCTTTTATACACAGCTAGGGCTGCATATAGCGTTTCCGGCGGACAGGCTTTTCCCGGCTCCCCGGGGCAAAGTCCCGGTCCGTCATAGGCTATGTTAAATAAATAACCGCACCTATGATTGTATATTACCAAGCTTTCCCCCCTATGTCAATGCATTTTTTGTATTATTTTATCTAAGAAAATTTTTCGTAGAATTCAACATATTTTCCTATTTTCGGGGCCTTGCAGGCCTTTGCCTTTGGTCAATTATACGTTGACAGCGTCTTTCTCTTATTATAATATGATGTATACAGAGGAACTCCCTGCCGTTTTTCCGTCTCAGCGGCAAACATCTGTGAAAGGAGCAAACGCCCATGAAGACCAAGGATATTGCCATGATAGCCCTGATGACAGTGATGATCTGTCTCTGCTCCTGGATAAATATAGC
This sequence comes from uncultured Oscillospiraceae bacterium, assembly GCA_944385125.1. Taxonomy (GTDB): domain Bacteria; phylum Bacillota; class Clostridia; order Oscillospirales; family Oscillospiraceae; genus Limivicinus. The sequence continues at coordinate 26,263 of CALWVZ010000009.1, read as the reverse complement.
TCTGTTCTCCATAGTACCTTTTACCATGCAGACCTTTGCCATCTATTGCACTCTGCTGCTTCTGGGGGGCAGGCGGGGCACCATAGCCATGCTGCTGTACCTGTTTATGGGCACTGCTGGGCTGCCGGTCTTTTCCGGCTTCAACGCCGGCTTCGGCGCTCTGCTAGGTCCCACCGGCGGCTTTATCCTGGGCTTTCTCCTGTGCACCCTGCTGTACTGGCTGCTGGAGAAGCGGATGAACCACATCCTGCTGCTCATTCTGGGCACCCTGGTCTGCTACGCCTTCGGCACCGCCTGGTTCGTCCAGGTCTATTCCTCCGGGAGCGGCCCCGTCTCCGTGGGCACGGCGCTGACGGTCTGCGTCCTGCCTTTTATCGTGCCCGACGCAGCGAAGCTGGCCCTGGCGGCTGTGATAAGCCGCAGGATAGGGAAGCACATATGACCGGCTCCTCCCGGCCGTTTATAAAAAAGTTACATATTATTCTTTGTTCTTACCGATTTATTTACAAATTATATGTTATAATCTCAGCATAAGATCTATTCTGGGAGTTGTTATTCTTTGGAGCTTAACAAAAAGAATCTGCGCGCCCTGATGCTTCTCATCACCTTTACCCTGGTGCTCTTCTGGGCCTTCAGCAATCTGGAGCAGCTGGGCTCCCTCATTTCCTGGCTGCTGGCTCTGCTCACCCCCTTCCTTCTGGGCTTCTGTATAGCCTTTGTGCTCAACATCATCCTCCGGCCTATGGAGACCCTGTGGAACAGGCTGCTGCGCAAGGTCGGGAAGCCCTGGAAAAAACGGCTGCGCCGCCCGGTGTGTCTGGTCCTCAGCACGGCCATATTCCTGGGCCTGGTATCCACAGTGTTCCTGGTGCTGGTGCCCCAGATACGCAGCACCGTGGCCAGTATTTCCTCCATGATACCCCAATCCGTGGACAAGGCTGAGCAGTGGTGGCACGAGCTGTCCGTCTTCCTCAACCGCTTCGGAGCCTATCTGCCGGAGCTGCAGCTCAACAGCGACGAGATAATAAAGACTCTCACCGATTTCTTTACCGACCAGGGCAGCGCCATGGTGAACAAGACCCTGGACATCACCCTCTCCATTTTCAAACTGGTGTTCAACATCATCCTGGCCTTCATCATCTCCCTGTATGTGCTGGGGCGCAAGGAGGATCATGGCCGCAGCTTCCGCCGGGCACTCCGGGCCGTTTTGAAGCCGGAGCGGGCCGACCGGGCCTTGGAGATAATCTCCCTGGTCAACCGCAGCTTTACCAATTACGTCACCGGCCAGGTAACCGAGGCCGTCATCCTGGGCCTGCTGTGTATGACAGGCATGCTCATCTTCGGCTTCCCCTATGCCCCGGTGATATCCGTGGTGATAAGTTTTACGGCCCTCATCCCCATTTTTGGAGCCTGGATGGGCGCCGTCGTAGGAGCCTTTCTAATCGTCTTTGTGGACCCTATGAAGGCCCTGTGGTTCCTCATCTTCCTTATCATCCTCCAGCAGGTGGAGGGCAATCTCATCTACCCTAAGGTGGTGGGCAAGTCCGTGGGCCTGCCGGGCATCTGGGTGCTGGCGGCAGTCACTCTGGGCGGCGGCGCTTTCGGCATCCTGGGCATGCTTCTGGGCGTACCCATCTGCGCCGTTATCTACACCCTGGGCAACGAGTTCATCCTGCGGCGCACAAAGCATATGGACAAGGCATAAATCCCAAATACGGCGAAGGCCGGGGCTTGGCCCCGGCCTTCGCCGTAACTGGTTCCTTTCAGCGTCGATTCCTTTCAGCCTTTCAGGAACTCCGCCAGCCTGTCCGCAGCGGCGGCCCCGTCCTTCAACCCCAGCTCATAGACCTGCTGCAGCTTCTCCGGGTCGCTCTCCACCCGGCCTATCTCTATGGGCTCCGAGGGCCGGATGACGAAGACTTTCCCCCGCTCTTCCAGCTCCCTCAGCCGGGCCACGCTGCGGTTATAGGTCTCATGGCGCTTAAGCAGCTTGTCCCGGAACCTGGGATAAGAGCGGAAGCACAGCTTTATGGGCAGGGCGGGCATGGGCTTTTTCCTGTAGTCCATGTCCCGGGTGAGTATCACCGCCAGCCTGCCGTAGCCCATTTTCTCCATGGCCTCATAGGGCACGCTGTCGGCCACGCCCCCGTCCAGATAGAGCTTGCCCTCTATCTCCACGGGCCGGGACACAAAGGGCATGGAGCCGGAAGCCCTCAGCTTGTCCATATCGTCGAAGACGCTCTTTATCTCCATATACTCCGGCTCCCCGGATTCAAGGCCGGTGACCACTGCATAGAAGGGCACGCCGGATTTTTTGAAAGTCTCATCGTCAAAGACGTCCAGCCTCCGGGGCACCTCCCCATAGGCAAAGCCGCTGCTGAAGAGGTTCCCCTCCCGCAGCAGGCAGCCCCAGCCCTTATAGCGCTTGTCCCGGATAAAGCGCTTGTTGTAGCGTATCACCCGGCCCGGCTGCTTCGACAGGAAGTTGGGTCCGAAGAGGGCCCCGGCGGAGACGCCCATAATACCGTCAAACTCTATCCCCTTTTCCAGCAGCACATCCAGCACCCCGGCGGTATACATGCCCCGCATGGCTCCGCCCTCCAGCACCAGTCCAGTTTTCATTTCACCATCTCCAGGAAGTTTTATTTTTTTAAGTATTTTACTACTGCTGCAGTTTATTTTCAAGGCCGCTCCCACCGCCGGGCAAAAGAAAAAGAGAGCCTTTCCGGCTCCCCTGGCTGCACCTTTGTCCATATAAACGAAATAGCCCTTGACCGCTGCATCTTTCACCTACAACAGTCAAGGGCTATTTCTGGTAATTCTTAGTATCTAACATCATTTGCTTACCTCTCTTTCTACAGATTCGACGTCACACAATCTGTGACCCGCCGTATATATCAAAGGACTACCGGCTCTATTGCCGACCATCCTTTCTGCTTATAATATAGCAAAGCCCCCGCAGATAATCAAGGGGCAGGTTAGCCGAAAAGTTTAGCTGAAAATTATCTATCTTTCCGATTTTCATTAAAACATGCCGTTTTCTCTTGAATTTGATTTTGGGCTGTGCTACAATTATGTTGTTGGGCCCAGAGTATGCTTTCTCTGGGCCGCAAATTTTATTTCAAAGGGCGAAGCTCTGGGCAGGCTGGACGGTACCGCATATCCTGCTGCGGCGGCCCTTTTTTCTTCTGAACATTGCCCCGGCGGCTTATGCTGCCGGGGCTTTTCAATAAAAGCGGTTTTCCCCCTGGGGACATGGCTTCCCGCCTTTTTTTCGCCCCCACTTCAAAAAAGCGGTCAAAGGCCGTAATCAAAGGCTGAAAAAAGGTACTTTATATATGAAAGCCTTTTTGGGAGGAGCTTATGGAAGACATAGAGATAATCGACTTATACTGGCAGCGCAGCCAGGAGGCCATAGGCCAGACGGATATTAAATACGGCGGCATGTGCCGGGGCATATCCTACAGCATTCTCTCCAGCCGGGAGGATTCGGAGGAGTGCGTGTCGGATACATACCTGACTTTGTGGCAGCGCATGCCCCCGGAGCGCCCCGGGCGCCTGGCCGCCTTCATCGCCGCCATAGTGCGAAACATCAGTCTCAAATGCCTGCGCTCCAGGCTCCGGCAGAAACGGGGCGGCGGCGAGGCGGCGCTGGCCCTGGAGGAGCTGGAGGGCTGCGTCGCCTCCGGCTGTGACGTGGAAAAGGGCTATGACTTCAAGGAGCTCTGCGCCGCAATAGAGAGCTTTCTCCGCAGCCTTCCCCAGACCGAGCGGGACATTTTCATCTGCCGCTACTGGCTCTTCCTCCCCACGGCGGAGACCGCAGGGCGTCTGGGTCTCAGCAAAAGCCGGGTGAACACCGGGCTTTTCCGCACCAGAGCGAAGCTGGCTGAGCATCTGCGCCGGGAGGGATTCATATGAGAGCCTTGGACTTTGCCCTCGCCTTCAACGAGATAGACCCGGCTCTGCTCCAGGAGACCCTGGACCGGGTCATGGGAGAAAGGCGGCCCTACCGGCTGAGGCGGCTGGCAAAGATAGCCCTGCTGGCGGCCCTGCTCTCCGCCCTGTTTATAGCCGCCGCCTACGCCTCCGGCTTCCTGCCTCTGAGAAACAGGATACATCAGGACGAAGACCTGGGCAGGCTCATCGTGCCCAACGGCTCCCAGGCCTCCGCCGAATATCAGGCGGCGGTGGACTGGTTCGGCTACCGGGCCGGGCATGCCGATGCCCAGCAGGACCTGAGCCTCTCCTTTGCCCGGACCCCGGAGGAGCGGTGGATAAGCCATATCTACTCCGTTACGGACCGGGAGGCCCTGGACACGCTCCTGGACATCTCCCGGGACTACGGGCTGAGCCTGTACACCGACTCTGTCCTTGCAGAGGACCCGGAGCAGCTCTCTATTCTGGCAGGTACCGGGGATTTCTTTAGCGGCAGGATGGAAAACGCCGGCGGCTATGTGTTTGCCGACGGCTCCTTCAAGCTGGAGGGCCGCATGGATATAGATGACTGTTCCCTGCTTTTCACCCTCCACAGGATATACCGGGGCAGCATCTACCCCTATAACTACTACGGCCGGCCCCTGGACTTTGCTCAGGAGGAATATCTCACGGCCCTGGGCTTTGACGTGGGAGTCACCGTCTGGGAGGACGGGCGGGGGGAGATATCCTTTACCGACGGAGAGGTCTATATAAATCTGAGCCTGGATGGGGCCGATGAAGCCCTGGCCCGCCGGGCGGCGGACTGCATAGACTTCGCCGCCCTGTGCTCAAAGGGCGGCATAGCCGGAGAGATACTGGGCCTGGACCGCAGCCCCGGGGCCAATCCTGAGGCCGCCGAAGCCTATGATGAGCTGTACGGCAGCCCGGAATTTCAGGGCAGCATGGACTTCACCCTGTGGTTCCGTGAAATTTTCTACGGCAGCACCTTCACCGGGGTCTACGGTCAGGAGGGCTTTGAGGACATCGACACACAAATGGACCTGCTCCGGGAGAAATACGGCCTCAGGCCCGCCGTCTCAAAGGCGGAAGCTCAGTGGACGGAATATTCCAACGGCGCCCGCTATCTTGACGCCGGGGACTACAATCTGCACTATATACCCAAGGGTGCCCTCTACACCCGGCTGGAATACTTTGCCCCCTTTTCGGAATACTCCATGATCTGGGGCTATGACACGGCGGGCGGGGAGCGGGTGTACTGCGCCTGCGACGGCCCGGAGAAGCGCAGCTGCGCCCATGTGCTCTATGAGACGGACGGCGCCTGGGTGCTGCTGAACATGCACACTCTGGACGTGTGGGAGATACAGCGCAGCGCCGACAGTATAGATTGGAGTGAATTCAAATGAAGCCCAAAAAACTTGTTGCCCTCTTATCCCTGGCCGCCCTTTTGCTCTCCTCCTGTGCCTCAGGGGAAGGCTCCTCCCCCGCCCCGGATAGCCCGGCGGCGACGGCGGAGCCTGCCGCCGCAGAGCCCCAGGCTCAGGAGTCCACGGCTGGGCTCACCGTCCTCCCCATTGACGACCCCCTGGCCGGCATAGACGACAGCCTCATCTTCAGCGTGGAGCCGGATATTAACTCCGACTACGAAGCCTATACCAGAAGTCTGAAAGAGAATTTCAAGGCGGCATATTCGGAGAAATTGTCATCCTATTTTGTAGACATGGAGATAGACGATATGTCATACGGCGGGAACATGCTGGGCACCGGGATGACAGGCTGGTTCATTTTCACCGGCACGCCCAGCCCCGACTCCGGGATAGAGCCAAGAGAACAGTATTGCCGCAGCTTCAACATCCGCTCGGAAAACGAGGGGCGGACCCTTATAGAATTTCAGCGCAGCTGGCCCATGGAGCCGGCGGAATATCTGAGCCAACGGCCCAGCGATGAGGAGCTTTTGGCCAATCTTGATACACTGCTGGGCGCCTATAAGGAGAAGAATGTGAAGGGCCTTGTGGAGGCGGAGCTCTATGTGAGGCAGCTGGACAGCCGCTATATCCTCACGGACCCGGAGAAGCTGGAAGCCCTGGCCCGGAGCCTCAGCGAAAACGATATCTCTTCCAGCGCCGACCCCGCCTCTGTCTATGACTGCAATCCCCTGTATCTCCGCTTTGAAGACGGCAGCACACGCCTGGTCCTCACCGCCGCCGACGGCTCCAACCGCTGCTATGCCTGGGGCATCTGGTACGCCTACATGGACAGCGAGAGCATTTTCCGGCGCTTCGGCGTGCCTCTGGAAGCGGAGGGCTACGAGGCCCTGCCCGGCGGCGGGGTGCGAACCACCGTCCATGACTACCATGCCAGCGTGGGCCGGCGCATTATCACTGTGGAGTATTCGGCCCAGGGCGACCCGGTCAGCTGGCTGACCTGGCAGGAGTCCCCCGGGAACCAGCCCTCAGAGATACTGCGGCGGTATGAATACGACGCCGGGAGGCATCGTGTAAAGGAGGAGTACCTGGAGGACGGGGAGCTGCTTATCACCATAGTATACGAATACTCCGGGGAACTGCTGGTGCGGATGGAACAAAGCTTCTCCACCGGCGGCGGATATTATGAGACCTACGGCTATGACGAGCTGGGCAGGCTCATTGAGCAAAACAGCTACTACCCCAACGCCATAGGCGGTCCCATCTCCTCCAGCGGGGCCTTCTGGTATGACGACCAGGGCTACCGGCACGCCTACGCCAAGGATGAAAACGGCAACCTGGTGGGCTATGAGGACCAGCCCATAAGAAAGCCCCAGGACTGAATATGCAAATATCCCCGGCAGCTTTTGCTGCCGGGGCCAGCTTGTCGAAGAAGGCTATGCCTTCTTCGACAAAAAGGCTTGCACTTCGCTTCATGCCTCAATTGTACGCCGTAGGCGTACAATTCGACACTCCGCTCCGTGAGAAGTGTTTTCTGCGACGCACATGTCGCCGCAGAAAACGATTGAATTTATTTTTTTCGCTGGGTTGAAAAAACTCTGCGAGGCTTTACGACAGTTTTTATCCCCGGCAGCTTTTGCTGCCGGGGATAAGTTTTACATCATCTTGTTTTTAAATGGCCTTGGGCTGTTCGCCGGGCTCTATGGGGCAGACATAGCCGGAGGCGGAGCGCCGCAGGAATTCCTCCCGGGCGGCCTTCAGCTTGTCCGGGCACTCAAAGAGCTCGATGGCGGTGCAGGAGAGGACCTTGGCGGCCATGAGCATGCCCTTGTAGCCAATGCCGCTCTTGCCGCAGGACACCACCTGCCAGGAGTGGTGGGGTATGCCCGCCGGCCAGGTCACGGCGTCTATCTGGGAGGTGGGAGTGAGCCAGCTCACGTCCCCCACGTCGGTGCTGCCGGGGACAAAGTCGTTGCCGGAATACATGGGCATGATGAAGTCGTTGATGGGCTTGCTGAGATTTTCCGTCAGCTCCAGCACCTTTCGGGCTATCTTCTCGTCGCTCTTGGCCCCTATGCCGGGCACCGTGGTCTCCTGGGGATAGCTCTCCCTCAGAGCCTTGGCAAAGGCCAAATCCTTCCCGTCATACTCCGGCACGCCCACCAGCTCCATGTTCTCATGGAGCATTTTTTCTATGGTGTAGTTGGGCAGCAGCTCGGAGGTGCCGTCGATGAACACCCGCTCAAAGCTGGTCTCTGTCATCAGCGCCGCCCCTTGGGCTATCTTGTCCACCCGGGCCTGGAGCTTCACGGAGTCGGCCACCTTGTTGGCCCTGACCATGTACAGCACACTGGCCTTGGCCTGGACCACGTTGGGGGAGATGCCCCCGGCGTCCACTATGGCGTAGTGGATGCGGCAGTCGTCGGTGGTGTGTTCCCGCAAAAACTGAACGCCCATGTTCATAAGTTCCACGGCGTCCAGGGCGCTGCGGCCGTTATAGGGGTCCCCGGCGGCGTGGGCCGCCACCCCGGAGAATTTGTAGAGCACCTGGATGCAGGAGTTATTGGTGCCGGTGCGCACCTGGTTCACGTCGGAAGGGTGCCAGCTGAGAGCGGCGTCCAGCTCTTTCCAAAGCCCTTCCCGGGCCATGAAGGCCTTGCCGCTGCCCCCTTCTTCCCCGGGGCAGCCGTAGAATATGACGGTGCCGCTGCCGCCCTTCTTCTCCAGGTAGTCCTTTATGGCCGCTGCGGCGGCCAGGGAACCGGCCCCCAGGAGATTGTGGCCGCAGCCGTGGCCGCAGCCCCCCTCCTTCAAGGGCTGGGGACTGGTGCGGCAGGCCTGCTGGCTCAATCCTGAGAGGGCGTCGTACTCCCCCAGGATGCCTATCACCGGGCGGCCGCTGCCGTAGCTGCCGCAGAAGGCGGTGTCTATGCCGCAGAGCTTTTCCGTCACGGTAAAGCCCAGCTCCCGGAGAGCCCGGCAGTATATCTCCGTGGCTGAGAACTCCTTCAGGGACAGCTCCGGCTTTTCCCAGATACTGTCCGCCACGCTGCGAAAATAATCCGCCTTTGAATCTATATATTTCTGTGCGTTCTGTTTCTCTGTAGTCATTATGATACCTTACAATACCTTGGACAGGAAGTCCTGGAGCCTGGGGTTCTGGGGATGGTTGAATATATCGTCGGGGCTGCCTTCCTCCAGCAGCTTGCCGTCGGCCATGAAGAGCACACGGTTGCCCACCTCCCGGGCAAAGCCCATCTCGTGGGTGACCACCACCATGGTCATGCCCTCCCGGGCCAGCTCCTTCATAACGTCCAGCACCTCGCCCACCATCTCAGGGTCCAGGGCGGAGGTGGGCTCGTCAAAGAGCATCACGTCCGGCTCCATGGCCAGGGCCCGGACTATGGCCACACGCTGCTTCTGGCCGCCGGAGAGCTGGATGGGATAGGCGTCGGCCCGGTCTGCCAGGCCCACACGGGCCAGCAGCTCCATGGCCTTTTTCTCCGCATCCTCCTGGCTCACGCCCTTCACCTGGACGGGAGCGATGCACATGTTCTGGAGGATGGTCATATGGGGGAAGAGATTAAAGTGCTGGAACACCATGCCCATCTTCTGCCGGTGCTTGTCTATATCCAGCTTCTTGCCGTCGGGGCCTTTCTTCCTGGTGATATCCACGCCCTCGAAGATTATGCTGCCGGCAGTAGGCTGCTCCAAAAGGTTCAGGGAGCGGAGCAGGGTGGACTTGCCGGAGCCGGAGGGGCCGATGACCACCATCACGTCTCCCTTGTTAATGTCCACGCTGACCCCGTCCAGGGCCTTGATAACGCCCTTGTTGTAATGTTTCTTCAGGTCCTTGACCTGTATAAGTTTATCGCTTATCGCCACGGCTCATCTTCCTTTCAAAATGTGCTATTATCTTGCTGGTGGGGAAGGTAAGGCAGAAGTACAGGACGGTGGCAATTATCAGCGCCTCGCCCATTTTGTATGTAGCGCCCTTTACCGCGTTCACCGCCGACATGATGTCCTGCACGCCGATGGTGTAGCATATGGCGGATTCCTTGATGATGGTGACAAATTCATTGGCAATGGCGGGGAGTATATTCTTTATAGCCTGAGGAAGCACGATGAAGCGCATGGTTTTCCAGGAGGACAGGCCCAGGGAACGGGCAGCCTCAGTCTGGCCGCCGTCGATTGACTGGATGCCGGAGCGGATTATCTCCGACAGATAGGCGCCGGAGTTGAGAGCCAGGGCAACTACGGCCGGGAAGAAACGCTCGAAACGGATAAAGCCGAAGAGCTTGAAGCCGGGCAGAACCTTTATGCCGTCAAACACCACGTAGAAAATGATGAACACCTGCACCACCATAGGCGTGGCCCGGAAAAGTTCCACGTAAGCCGTGGAGACGGCTCTGAGTATTCTTGAACGGCCCATGCGGCAGGTGGCCAGCACCAGGGCAAGGATAAAGCCCAGCACCACCGTCAGAGCCGACAGGGATACCGTGCAGACTACGCCCTGTAGAAAGAGCTGCCAATATTCCAGAGCTTTCTGGAAACCGCTTATTGTCAACATATGCAGGACTCCTTTACAGCGCAAAGCGCCTCCGTTTTTCAGCGGAGGCCTTTGCGTCAATTATTTCTTTAAGATTGGCAGGCTTTGATTATGCTGCCTGGTCCTCCAGCAGACCCTCGATGATCTCGCCGGTGGACAGCTCGTTGGCCTCGGCCACGAAGGTGTCCATGCTGCCGTCGGCAATGGCGGCGGCAATGGCCATGTTCACGCCGGCCAGAAGAGCCTCGTTGCCCTTGACAACACCAACGGAAGAGCCTTCCACATCATAGGGGACATCCAGGATGACGGCCAGGTCGGGGTTGGTAATGGCGTAGTTCTCGGCAACTGCGGTCTCGATGAAGGCGCCGTCCAGCTTGTCGCTCAGAAGCTCGGCAACAATGTCAGTGACCTTTACCAGGGGCACGATGTCGGCATCGGGAGTGTACTCATTGGCCAGATCCAGCTGGATGGAGCCGTTCTGAGCTCCGATGGAGTACTCGGGGTTATTGGCGGACTCCAGGTCGGGGAACAGGTCCACCTTATCCTCAACGGTCACAAAGGACTGACCGCCCTGGTAGTAGATGTCAGAGAAATCCATGGCATCCATACGGGTGGGGTCGGGAGAGAGGCCGGCCATGCCCAGGTCCACGTTGCCGGCAGCAAGCTCGTTGAGCACGCCGTCAAAGTCCACAGGGATGACTTCCAGCTCCAGGCCCAGGTAATCGGCTATGTAAGCTGCAAGAGCCATATCGAAGCCGGCCAGCTGGGGCTCGCCATTCTCGTCGATGGCGTAGAACTCATAGGGGGCAAAGTCGGGGCTGGTGGCCACGGTCAGGGTGCCTTCGGTGACGGTGGTGAGCACGGCCTTCAGCTCGTCCAGGGTCATTGCGGAGTAGTCAACTTCCTCCTCGGCGGGAGCTTCCTCAGCGGGAGCCTCGGCGGCCTCCTCGGCGGGAGCTTCTTCGGTGGCGGCTTCCTCAGTGCTGGAGCCGCAGGCGCACAGAGCCAGCACCATTGCCAGGGCCAGCAGCATGCAAAGCAGTTTCTTCATGTTTTTCATCGTTCTTTCCTCACTATTTTTTGATTTGCTTTTTATGTCCAAAGGACCCTCTGTCCTTCGACGAGTGTGATAATAGCACAGAGGCCGGGCCATGTCAATAGCTTTTTGAAAAAAAATTCGTATTTTTTCTTTTTTATACGCTGAATATCCATTTTTGCCGTGAATATTCACTGTATAAATGAATATTCAACGATTTTTGCATAAGTTCTCCGGGCATATCCTCAGTTTCTCACATACAGTTCAAAGCTGTCCGAGCCGCAGAAGGCGCATCGGACTCTTCCCCGCCCTCCCCGGCGCAGGGCTTTTATCACCTTGCCCTCCCGGAAAAAATAGCTGTCCCGGCCGCAGCCCTTGCAGTGCACCCGGTATTTGGCCTGCTCCCGGGTGCGCTCCAGGCTCTCCTCACTCTGGGGGGCCAGCCTTTCCGGGGAACAGCCCAGGCGGCGGCACATGTCCCGCCACAGCCGGTCATGGCCGTGCCGCTCCCCCGGGTGCTGGAGGTACACCGCCGCATGGGCGTACTCGTGGCGGATAGTGACCCAGAACTGCTCCTCCTGCTCCAGCACCGAGGCGCTGATGCTTATGCGCAGAGGCGTCCCCCCGCCCCTCAGGGGATAGCGGAAGCTGCCCAGACGCCGCCCGGGGCGCCGGGATATCTTCAGCTCCACCCGGGAGGTGTCCACCCCGCAGAGCCTGTCCAGACGGTCATATTCCTTTCTTATCTCCTCCAGGCTGTGCATGCTCAGGCCCTCTCTATCCCAAACAGGCGGCAGCCGTTTTCCAATGTGATGGCGGCGGCCTGCTCCGGGCTTATGCCCTTCACCTGGGCCATCTTCTCCGCCACATAACGGAGGTTAGAGGAGTCATTCCGCTTGCTCCGCATGGGCACCGGAGACAGATAAGGGCTGTCCGTCTCCATGAGCATCCTGTCCATAGGGCAGAGCTCCAGCACCTCCAGGGCCTTCCTGGCGTTTTTATAGGTTACGGGCCCGTCAAAGCCCAGATACCAGCCCAGCTTCAAGAGCTCCTTTGCCATCTCGGCGCTGCCGGAATAGCAGTGGAAGACCCCTCTCAGGCCAGGATAGTCCCTGACTATTTCCAGGCAGTCCCCGTGGGCCTCCCGGTCGTGGACTATCACCGGCTTATCCAGCTCCAGGGCCAGCTCTATCTGGCGGCGGAAGAGCTCCTTCTGCTCCTCCTTGTGGCCTGCATCCCAGTAATAGTCCAGGCCTATCTCCCCTATGGCCACGCATTTGGGGTGACGGGCCATGGAGCATATCTCTTTATAGCCCTCCGGGCTGTACTTGTCCAGCTCCTCCGGGTGCAGGCCCACGGCGGCATAGACGAAGGGGAACTTCTCCGCCAGCTCCAGAGCCTTACGGCTGCTGAGCACATCGCAGCCCGGGTCTATTATCAGTTTCACGGCCCCTTCTCCGAGACCTTGCAGCAGGGCTTCCCGGTCTTCATCGAAGGCCCTGTCGTCGTAATGGGCATGGGTATCAAAATACACGCTGCATCCTCCTTGCACGGGAAATCGTTTTTCAGTATTGTAGACCAAGCCCGCCTTTATTTCAACTCCCCGGCAAAGGCCGGGGCGAAAAAAAGGACCGCCCGCAGGCGGTCCTTTTTTATTAAGTATTGCTTGTTCAGTCTCCCTGAGAAGATCAGGCAGCCTTCTGCTCCTTCTTGGAGGAGAGGATCTGAACGCCCTGGATGACCAGGATGATGGCCAGGACAACAAGGCCGATGGACCAGATCATCTGGAACCAGTCGCCCCAAGCAGCGCCTGCAGCGGCGATGAGCTTGATCTTGGCGATAACGGTCATGCACAGAGAGGTGATGGTAGCCACCAGCATGAAGACCATGGGCACGAAGAACATCTTGTTGTTCTTGCCGATGTTGCCCAGCCAGGTAGCCACAGCCAGCATGGCGATACCGGCAAGCAGCTGGTTGGCAGCGCCGAACACGACCCAGATCTGGCTCAAGTTCATGAAGCCCATGCTGCAGCCGATGAGGACCATAACTCCAGTGGCCACGAAGGGATGGGAGAAGAACTTGGCGGCGCCGGTGAGGTCGTCCCGGGTCTTTCCTTCGGGAACAAAGAGCTCAGCAAACATGTAGCGTGCAAGACGGGTGCCGGAGTCCAGAGAGGTCAGAGCGAAGACGGACACGGCCAGAGTCAGCAGGGTGTAAACGGTGTCGTAAACGGGGTTGGAGAAGTCTGCAATGCCGCCGGTCATGGTAGCGACCATGGTGGCAACACCACCGGCAAAGATGGTGGGAGGAGCGGTGAGCAGGAACTTGTCGCCGCCGCCGATGTTGGTCTCCTTGTAGACAACGCCGATAGCGATAAGGGCGATGATGGCCAGAGCGGACTCAACGATCATTGCGCCGTAGCCGATGATCTTGGCATCCTTCTCAGAGTTCAGCTGCTTGGAAGTGGTACCGGAGCCGATAAGAGAGTGGAAGCCGGAGACTGCGCCGCAGGCCACGGTGATGAACAGGGTGGGGAACAGGGTGCCGGAGGAAGCGGTCCAGCCGGTGAAGGCGGGCAGCTCAACCTGCATGCCGGAGCCGATGATGCCCACGAAAGCCAGAGCCATCATGCCGTAGAGCAGGAAGGAGGACAGGTAGTCCCGGGGCTGCAGCAGCATCCAGACAGGCAGCAGAGAAGCGGCCATAATGTAAACTGCGATGAAGATGACCCATGCGGTACGGCTCATGTTGACGCCCACATTCAGGCCGACGATGGTGATGATGACGATGCCGATGATGCCCACTATAGTGGCAGGGCCCACCTTTACGTTCTTGCGGTACACGGCAAAGCCGAAGAAGAAGGCAAGGACGATGAACAGCAGGGAGGTGGTTGCGGTGGAGGCGTTGCCGCTGACATTGGCGCGGCCAACGGTGATGAAGGAACCCTCGGAAACGAAGGTGCCGGCAACGACTGCGGTGAAGGAGGCGATAACCAGGATCAGCACCAGCAGCGCGAAGATGGTGAACAGACGCTGAGCCTTGACGCCCATGTTCTCCTTGATGACTTCGCCGATGGAGCCGCCGTTGTGGCGGATGGAGGCGAAGAGGGCGCCGAAGTCATGCATGGCACCGAAGAAGATGCCGCCGACTACGACCCACAGGAAGACGGGGACCCAGCCGAAAACTGCAGCCTGGATAGGTCCGTTAATGGGGCCTGCACCGGCTATGGAAGAGAAATGGTGGCCCATCAGGACGGCGGGGTTTGCAGGAACGAAGTCCTTTCCATCGTAACTGGTGTGTGCCGGGGTCTCGTGAGCGGGGTCAACACCCCACTGCTTCGCCAGGAAGCTGCCGTAGAAGATATAACCAAGAGCCAGCAGCACCAGGGCGACCAACATGATAAGAATTGCGCTCACACTTTTCACTCCTTAAATAAAAAATGTTGATATATTCCCATTCACAGCTTTGACCTCTCTTCAGCTGCAAACAGTTTGCTGAAATATCCCGTCAGCTCATGGCCGGCGGAGTTGGTGACGGTCTTCCCCGTACTCAGATCTACGATCGCCGACTTCAGCGTGCTGAAGCCGTGGAAAGAGAATTTATAGTTTTTGGAGAAGCTGCGCTTTTTCACAAACTTAGCGGTATCCTCGTCCACAGAGTCCGCCAGGAGGATGACCTTGATATTGGTGTACTGATGCTCCTTGTGGGGCTTTACCATAGGCAGGCCCTTCTCCAGAGCAAAGTCGATGCACTTTGCAGCCAGTTCCTTTTCAAAGGACGGCGCAGAAAATATGTAGGCGAATTCGTTGGTCTCATTTCCCCAGATGGTGATGTTCTTGCTGAGCCAATATCTCTCCGCCCGGGAGTGGTAATCCGCCCGGAACACCAGGGGGAGCCCCGGGTCTTCCGCAGGCCGGTGGATATCGTAGTAGGCTTCAAAGGAGCCGGCCAGAGTCTCAAGGAATTTCTCTCTCTCAATGCTCATGGCTGACCTCCGAAAAAATGAACAGTTTGTGACTAGACCATAATATAACGCTAAATCGCACAAATTTCAATAGCCATTTTTGATAAATTTCAGTCAGGTTTTTGTACGTGAAAGAATTTCTTATTTTTATTGTCGCTTCAAAGCTTTTCAACGGTTTTTGAGAATCTTTTTCCCGCATAAATAAGAGGGTAATTTTCTGCCTGCATCCATTTACAAGCGGATGAAACTGTAGTAGAATTTATTAAATTACACAAATTGGGAATTTATTGTCACATTGCACCACAAATTCAAGGGGAGAAAACTATGAATCATAAGCTCTGCGTACCCTGCCTGCTGGGCCTGGAGGGCCCCATTGCCGAGGAGCTGCGGCGCATGGATATGGATGGAGTCTCCGCCGAGAACGGGCGGGTCTATTTCTCCGGCGGCGACGCTGCCATCGCCAGAACCAACATCGGCCTACGCATAGGTGAGCGGGTGCTGATAGAGCTGGGCCGCTTTGAGGCCCTCAGCTTCGAGCAGCTTTTTCAGGGCACCAGGGCCCTGCCCTGGGAGAGCCTTATCCCTGCCGACGGGGCCTTCCCCGTCAAGGGATACAGCCTCAACTCCAAGCTCTTCTCCATCTCCGACTGCCAGAAAATAATCAAAAAGGCCATAGTGGAGCGGCTGAAGGGCGTCTACGGAATAGAGTGGTTCCCCGAGACCGGCGGTCTGTACCAGGTGCAGTTTTCCATAATGAAGGACCGGGTATCCCTGTGCATAGACACTTCAGGAGAAGGCCTGCACAAGCGGGGCTACCGCCCGGCCCACAACGCCGCCCCCCTGAAGGAGACCATGGCCGCCGCCATGGTGAGCCTCTCCCGCTATAGGGGGAGGGACGACTTCTGCGACCCCTTCTGCGGCAGCGGCACCATACCCATAGAGGCCGCCCTCATGGCAAAGAACCGGGCCCCGGGACTTTACCGCCGCTTTGCCGCCATGAGCTGGAAGAACCTGGACGCCAAGCTCTGGGAGCTGGAACGGGAACGGGCCAAGTCTCTGGAATATAATGGCAATTATAATATTGTAGGCGCCGACATTGACGGCCATGCCCTGGAGCTGGCCCGGGAAAACGCCCGCCGGGCCGGAGTGGCGGAGCTCATCCGCTTCGAGAAGGCGGACGCCCGGAGCTTTGACCGGCAGACTCAGCGGGGAGTCATAGTCACCAATCCGCCCTACGGTCAGCGCATCATGGAGCAGAAGGAGGCGGAGGAGCTGTACCGGGACTTCGGCAGGGCCTATGCCGCCAGCCGGAACTGGCAGCTGTACCTGCTCAGCTCCCACACGGAGTTCGAGCGTTGTTTCGGCCGCCCGGCAGACAAAAAGCGCAAGCTCTATAACGGCATGATAAAGTGCGACCTGTTCATGTATCTCAACAGAGGAGTCGGAAAATGAAGCATCTGTTTATCGTCAACCCCATTGCCGGCGGCAAGGACAAGACCGACAAGGTACGCCGCCAGGTGGAGGAACTGTTTAAAAACCGCAGCGACAAATATGAGATATACGTCACCAAAGCCGCCATGGACGCCCCGGAAAAGATACGCCGGGAAGCAGCCAAGGGTGAGCGCCTGCGCATCTACGCCTGCGGCGGAGACGGCACCTTCAATGAATGCGCCTGCGCCGCGGCAGGGCTGGAGAATGCGGCGGTGTGCCCCTTCCCTACCGGCACCGGCAACGACTTCTGCCGCATGTTCGGCCCGGAACAGCAGCTTTACCGGGATCTCCCCGCCCTGGTGGAGGGCTGGGAACACCCCATCGACCTGATAGAGTGCAACGGCCGCTACAGCGCCAATATCTGCTCCGTGGGCATAGACGCCCGCATCGGCACCCAGGTCCACAACTACAGCAAGATACCCCTTGTGGGCGGGGCCACCGGCTATGTGGTGTCCACGGCAGTGAACGTCATCAAAGGCATCAACCGCAACATGCGCATACGCAGCGGCGACTTTCACGCCGAGGGCATGCACGCTCTGGTCTGCGCCTGCAACGGCCGCTTCTACGGCGGAGGCTTCAACCCCAGCCCGGACGCCCGCCCCGACGACGGGATAATGGACGTGTTCATCATAAAAGGCGTGAGCCTGCTCACCCTGGCCAGACTCATCGGCATGTACGCTAAGGGCCGGGCCGACGAGATGCCGGATTACGCCACCCACCTGCGCACCGACAGGATAGATATAGACTTTGACCAGGACAACGTGATAAACCTAGACGGCGAGGCGATTTTTGCCCGGGAGGCGAAGCTGCGCCTCGTCCCCGGCGCCCTGAGGCTGGTGGTTCCCCGGGGCATGACTTTCTTCGGTCCCGCCCCCGAGACTGAAGCCTGAGCCGGAGCGGGAAAAACTCGTTACAAAAAATTTATAAATTTCTCTGCAAATTTTTTGTTTAGGGTATTGCAAAAATATAAAACTGTGTTATTATTAGCACTGTTAGCACTCATAGGTTTAGAGTGCTAACAGTGCTGAATTTTGTAATAAACTTTTGGAGGTATATGATAATGAAACTGAAACCTTTGGCCGACAGAGTCGTTCTCAAGCAGAACGCCGCTGAGGAGCGCACCTCCTCCGGCATTTTCCTCACCGCATCCGCCCAGGAAAAGCCCGAGGTCTACGAAGTTGTAGAGGTCGGCCCCGGCGGCATGGTGGACGGCAACCAGGTAGAGATGATAGTCAAGGCCGGCCAGAACGTCCTGGTGGGCAAGTACAGCGGCAGCAAGGTAAAGCTGGAGGACGTGGAGTACACCATAGTCCGTCAGAGCGACATACTGGCCGTTATCGAGTGATAGACTAAGGAGGAAATTACAATGGCTAAACAGATTATTTACGGTGAAGAAGCAAGAAAGGCCATAGAGCGTGGCGTGAACCAGCTGGCCAATACCGTTAAGATAACCCTGGGCCCCAAGGGCCGCAACGTGGTGCTGGACAAGAAGTTCGGCGCTCCCCTGATCACCAACGACGGCGTGACCATCGCCAAGGAGATAGAGCTGGAGGATGCCTTTGAGAACATGGGCGCCCAGCTCATCAAGGAAGTCTCCACCAAGACCAACGACGTGGCCGGCGACGGCACCACCACCGCCACCGTTCTGGCCCAGTCCATGATAAGCGAGGGTCTTAAGAACCTGGCCGCCGGCGCCAACCCCATGGTCATGCGCAAGGGCATCCAGAAGGCCACCCAGGCCGCCGTGGAGGGCATCAAGGCCATCTCCCAGCCCGTGTCCGGCTCCAAGGACATCGCCCGTGTGGGTACCATCTCCTCCGGCGACGAGCTCATCGGCAGCCTGATCTCCGAGGCTATGGAGAAGGTGAGCCAGAACGGCGTCATCACCCTGGAAGAGAGCAAGACCGCCGAGACCTACAGCGAAGTGGTTGAAGGCATGCAGTTTGACCGGGGCTACCTGTCCCCCTACATGGCCACCGATATGGACAAGATGGAGGCCGTTATCGACGACGCCCTCATCCTTATCACCGACAAGAAGATCTCCAACATCCAGGAGATCCTGCCCCTGCTGGAGCAGATCGTCAAGGCCGGCCGCAAGCTGCTGATAATCGCCGAGGACGTGGAGGGCGAGGCCCTGGCCACCATCATCCTCAACAAGCTGCGGGGCACCTTCACCTGCGTTTGCGTCAAGGCCCCCGGCTTCGGCGACAGACGTAAGGAGATGCTCCAGGATATCGCCATCCTCACCGGCGGCACCGTCATCTCCAGCGAGCTGGGCATGGAGCTGAAGGAAGCCGACCTGAGCATGCTGGGCCAGGCCCATCAGGTCAAGGTCACCAAGGAGAACACCGTCATCGTGGACGGCGCCGGCTCCAGTGAGGAGATCAAGGCCCGCACCGCTCAGATCAGCCGTCAGATAGAGACCACCACCTCCGAGTACGACAAGGAGAAGCTCCAGGAGCGTCTGGCAAAGCTCTCCGGCGGTGTTGCGGTCATCAAGGTGGGCGCCGCTACCGAGACCGAGATGAAGGAAAAGAAGCTGCGTATCGAGGACGCTCTCAACGCCACCCGTGCAGCCGTTGCAGAGGGCGTCGTCCCCGGCGGCGGCACTGCCTACGTCATAGCTTCCAAGGCCGCCGAGGCCGAAGTGGCCGCTCTTGAGGGCGACGAGAAGACCGGCGCCGCCATCGTCGCCAAGGCTCTGAAGGCCCCCATCATGCAGATCGCAGCCAATGCCGGTCTGGAGGGCGCAGTCATTCTGAACAATGTGGCCGGCAGCACCAGCAGCACCTACGGCTACGACGCCGCCAACGACCAGTACGGCGACATGATAGAGCTGGGCATCGTCGACCCCACCAAGGTCTGCCGCAGCGCTCTGGAGAACGCCGCTTCCGTGGCCTCCATGGTCCTCACCACCGAGAGCCTGGTTGCCGACATCCCCGAGAAGAATCCCCCCATGCCCGCCGCCGGCGGAGACATGGGCGGCATGTACTGATAAATCGGTAAACAGCCGAACAGTCAAGCCCAACAGTTAAATAATCCCAAGCATAAAACCCAAGCCCGGAGGCAGCCGCCTCCGGGCTTTTGGTATGTTACTACGTTGTGATTATACCCACAATGTTTCTTTTCTGCAACAGTGCATATAATTTAGGCATACTTGATTTGAGGGCGGTGTGGGATATCTTTGACTACGACCCGATGTGGGAGACCATGAAGCGCAACAAGGTATCCCAGTACCAGCTGCTGAAAAACGGCATAGACAACAAAACCCTGGACTCTCTGAAGAAAAACGGGAACATCACCATGGTGACCCTGGAAAAGCTGTGCAGGATTATCGGCTGCACTCCCAACGACATCGTGGAATTCAAATAGGCCGCCGGCTGGTAAAACAGTCCGGCAGCCTTGCTTTGCCTCTTATAATTATCGGCCGGCCCCAAATGGGCCGGCCGATGCTTTCTTTCCTAACTTATCTTATCCCCACAGTCCGGCTTTTTCCGCCTCCCAGCTGCGGATGGCGCCGCTGTAGGCGTCTATCTCAAACTCGTACTTCATGCCGGAGTAGAGGATCTCCCCCTCGTACTCGATGCGGCCGTCGTCCCGGTCGGTCTTGAACTCAATGATATCGCTCTCGGTGGCTCCCGGCACCTGGGCGAGAGCCAGGGCCTTGGCCTCCTCCGCACTTATCTCGCTGCCGCTGCCGGAGGACTGGAAGTAAGTCTCCGCATCGTAGTCGTAGGAGTACACCTCCCCGGTGAGGGCGTCTATCTCATAGTCGTATTCCTTGTAGTCCTGGGTGTAGAACTCCACCTCGTAGACCTGGCGGCCGTCCTCCCGGTCCAGCTTGGTCTTCAGGAAGGTGACCTGGCTCTCGGTGAGTCCGGCGTGCTCCAGGGCCGCATCCCTGGCGGCCTGTTCCCCTATCAGCTCCCCGCTGCTCTGGGTCTGGGCGGAAGAGCTCTGGGCGGCGGGGGCGGAAGTAGTCTGGGGCTGGGCTGTAGTCTGGGCGGCAAGGGCTGTACCTTCGCTTATCCTGCACTCTATCACCCGGCCGCTGATGGCGTCGATGTCATACTGATAGCTGCTGTCGCCGCTGGTGAAGTCTATGGCGTAGTACTCGGTGTCCCCCTGCCGGTCAAGGCCGGTGGTGGTGAAGCTCACGGCGGAGGCGCTGAGCCCGGCGTCCTCCAGGGCCACGGCCTTTGCCGCCTCCAGCCCTATGGGCTGGGCCTGGACGCTGGTGGGGCTGCCGCAGCCGGCCAGGACGAAGCAGGCCAGGACCGACAGAACGAATATCTTCATCTTGTTTTTCATTTTATTTTCCTCCTTATTTCCTTTCGATGGTGAAAGCTTACCAGGGAAATATTAAAGGAACATGAAACGGGAAAAGTTTTTTTCAGATTTTTTCTTCGGTCTCCCCGACCGCCTCCGGCAGGTTCAGGGTGAAGGTGCTGCCCTCCCCCGGGCGGCTTTCAAGGCTCATGCTGCCGCCGTGGAGCCGGGCTATCTGCTCCACTATGGCAAGGCCCAGCCCGGCCCCCTGAGCGCCGCTGCGGGAGGGGTCGGCCTGATAAAAGCGCCGCCATATCTTCTCCTGCTGCTCCGGCGCTATGCCCTCGCCCTCGTCCCGTACGCTGAGCTGCACCCAGCCTCCGCCCCGGCGCAGTCTCAGCCACACGCTGCCGCCGGGCTTTCCGTATTTATAGGCATTGTCCAGCAGGTTCTGGATAAGACGGCCCAGCAGCAGCCTGTCTCCCCTGACCCTTACTCCGGGCAGGATATCCAGCTTCAGGTACTCGCTTTTCTCCCCCTGCTCCCGGCACAGCTCCTCCGTGAGGGCGGAGAGGTCCAGCGCTTCCATGCGCAGTCCCTCGGTGCCCTGCTCCAGTCGGGTCATCTGCAAAAGCTGGTCTATGAGCACCGCCATCTTTTTCCCCTGGCGGTGGACGGTCTGTATAGTCTCCTCCCGCTCCTCCCCGGTCTCGTCGAATTTCTCGCTGTATTCGCAGGCGCTGAGTATCACCGAAAGGGGCGTACGCAGCTCGTGGGAGGCGTCGGAGGTAAAGCGCCGCTCCGCCTCAAAGGCCCGCTCCAGCCGCTCCAGCATATTGTCAAAGTTTTCAGCCAGGGAGCTGAACTCCTCCGGGGCCTCCCCCAAATTTATCCGGGCGGACAGGTCCCGGCCCTCGTTGATGGCGGCGGCGGTGGCGTTTATGCTGTCCAGGGGCCGCAGGGCCCGGCGCACTATGAACCAGCCCCCCAGAGCCCCCAGCAGGATGAACAGGGGCAGGGCAATACCGGCGGCTATGAGCAGGTTCTGCCTGGCCTCGGCGCCCTGGGATATCTCCGTTATCCCCCGAAGCCATATGCCGTCCTCCCAGCCGGAGGGCAGCCACAGGTCCATGACATAATAGTCCCCCTGCTCCGTCTCCACCGGGCGGCTCAGACCGTTTTCAAAGGGCAGGCTCAGGCCGGAAAAGGCCTGGGGCAGCTGCCCCGCCAGCAGGGCCTGGCTCTTGCTGTACACCAGGGTATATATGCCGCTGCGGTAGAAGCTGAAGCCGCCGCCTATTTTCAGCTCCCCCTCCTCCAGCTCCGCCTGGAGGGCGTTCTCCCGCAAGGTGCGGTCCAGGCTGTCCAGGGTGGTCTGGTTTGCCACCGAGCTGCTTATGGCCATGACGAAGGTCAAGGTCACGGCGGCCATGAGCAGCATCAGCAGCGCGTACCACAGGGTAAGGCGCAGCTTGATGGAGCTTTTTCTCATGCCTTGTCCTCCCGCAGCACCCAGCCCGCCCCACGGACGGTGTGGATGAGCTTCACCTCATAGCCCTCGTCCAGCTTCTTTCTCAGGCGGCTCATGTACACGTCCACGTTGTTGGAGCTGCCGGAGTACTCATAGTTCCAGATCCTGTCCTCCAGCTGCTCCCGGGAGATGACCGCCCCCTTGTTTCTTATGAGGTGTTCCAGTATGGCAAACTCCTTGGGCAGCAGAGCTATCTCCTTTCCGCCCCGCTCCACCCTCTGGCGTCGGGTATCCACGCTGAGGTCTGCCAGGTTGAAGATATTGCTGCGGCTGCCTGCGTGCTTGCGGGTCATGGCCCGGATGCGGGCCAGCAGTTCCTCAAAGTCAAAGGGCTTCACCAGATAGTCGTCCCCGCCCAGGTCCAGGCCGGTCACCCTGTCCGCCACGCTGTCACGGGCGGTGAGAAAGAGCACCGGGGTGTCCATCCCCCGCTCCCGCATGGCGGAGACCAGGCTGAAGCCGTCCTTGCCCGGGAGCATCACGTCCATGAGTATGGCGTCATACTCCGCCCCGGCCAGGTAGTGCTCCACCTCGTTCCCGTCCAGACAGCTGTCCACAGTGTAGCCGCTTTTTGTAAGGGTCTTTGTGATTATGCGGTTGAGATCCTTCTCGTCCTCCACCACAAGTATACGCACGGTTTTCGCCTCCTTTGAAGCCGTATCAATTCATCAGGCGTAGCCCACGGCTAGGCCGAAGAGCAGCAGCAGGCCGGTGCACACAAGTATCACCGCCTGGAATCTCCATGTCCATTTAAACCAGCTGCCGTAGCTCACCCCGGCAAGGCCCAGGGATATGAGCAGCACCGGGTTGGTGGGATAGAGCACGTTGGAAAAGCCGTCGCCGAAGGCGTAGGCCATGACGCACAGCTGGGGAGATAGCTCAAATATCTGGGCTACCGGCAGTATCAGCGGCAGCAGCAGGAAAGCCTTGGCGGAGCCGGAGGGGATGAAGAAGTTCATCACCAGCACCACCAGATACAGGAAGAGTATCACAACCCAGCGGGGCAGGGTCCCGGCGGCGGCCACGGCATAGTACAAAATGGTGTCCAGTATCTTGCCCTCGGTTAGGGTATATTTTATGGAGCTGGCCATGAGTATCATCAGCACGGCGGGCAGCACGCTCACAAGGCCGTTTATGAAGCTGGAGCCCAGCTTCCCCGGCGTCATGCCCGAGGCCAAGGTGGACACTATGCCGGCAAGAAGGAACATGGCCGCCACGATTATCATGGTGTAGTCCTGCAGGGCGGTGATAAAGCTGGAGGAGAGCACCAGGACTATGCCCAGGCCCAGTATCCCGCCGAAGAGGGCCAGGGCCCTGTCCATGGCGGGGCTGGGACGGAAGTCCTCCCCGGCCAGGTCCCCGGTCAGGGGCCGCTCCACCTTTTTGGCGTGGCTGCCCAGGAAGAGCAGCAGCAGGGCATAGACCACCAAAAAGCTGACTGCCCTCAGCCAGATGCCGGAGAACATGGGCAGGCCCGCCAGCTCCTGGGCCACGCCCACGGTGAAGGGGTTGCACACCCCGGCGGAGAAACCGCAGCCTGCGGCCAGGATGCTCATGCCCACGCCGGTGAGGGCGTCCCAGCCCAGGCCCACCGCCAGGGATACCACTATGGGCACCAGAGGGATGACCTCCTCAAAAGAGCCGATGAAGGAGCCCATGGCCATGAAAAACAGCACCACCACCGCCATGAGCCGATACCGGGCGGCGCCATAACGGCCCACCACCCGCTTGAGCATATACAGCATAAGCCCGCAGCGGTCCAGGCTGTTGAATATGCCGCCGATGACCAGCAGAAAGACTATCACCGCAATGATGGTGCCGCTGCCCTCCTGGCCCAGGATGAGCAGAGGCGACAGCAGCCATTTGTAAAAGGGCAGTCCCCCCTCCACGCTGCTGTAGCCCGCCTGGGTGTCTATCACCATGTTCCCCTGGGCATCGGCTACACGCTGGTATTCCCCGCCGGGGAGCACCAGGGTGAGTATATAAGTCAGCAGCATCAGGGCAAAGAGTATGAGGATAGCCGTAATAAAGGAGCGGGCGCTGATGTTCAGGCCCTTGTTTTCTCTCTTCTGCTTCATCGGGAAGCCTCCCCTGTGGTTTTCTCTCAGGGCGCCGGGGTCTCCCCCCGCCGCCGTTATGTATTAGGATAGCACAAATCCCCGGCAAAGTCACCTGTTA
Organism: uncultured Oscillospiraceae bacterium; assembly: GCA_944385125.1. GTDB lineage: Bacteria > Bacillota > Clostridia > Oscillospirales > Oscillospiraceae > Limivicinus. The sequence continues at coordinate 1,885 of CALWVZ010000009.1, read as the reverse complement.
TCTGGGCTTCCCTGTCCCCTGTTTACAGGGCTTTTCCCCATTTTTGAGGAAAAGTAAAAGTCTTTTTCCCTCTGCGCATTTTTCAATTGACATTCCCTGTCTTCCTATGTACAATGAGTCGGATTTAAGATTTCCAGAGGTGGTATAAATGAAAAACACATCCCTCTGCTACATAGAGAAGGACGGCCGCTATCTGATGCTCCACCGGGTCAAGAAGGCCCAGGATGAGAACCGGGACAAGTGGATAGGCATAGGCGGCAAGTTTGAGGCCGGGGAGAGCCCGGAGGACTGCATGCTCCGGGAGGTGCTGGAAGAGACAGGGCTGAGCCTTGAGTCCTGGCGCTTTCGTGGCATAGTCACCTTTGTCAGCAATGAGTGGGGCACGGAATATATGCACCTCTTTACCGCCCACGGTTTCACCGGCTCCCTTCGTGACTGTGACGAGGGGGAGCTGGAGTGGGTGGAGAAAAAGCGTATCCCCTCGCTCCCCATCTGGGAGGGGGACAAGATCTTTCTCCGCCTTCTGGATGAGGGGGCGGACTTCTTCTCCCTTAAACTCTGTTACCGGGGGGACCGGCTGGTCCGGGCCGTGCTCAACGGCAGGGAGGAACTGATATGAGCAAAGTCAAAGACTTCATGCGCCGGGAGCTGACGCTGTGCATCTCCTTTGTGGCCGCTCTTGTAAGCTGCTTTTTCGTGCCCCCGGACGGGGCTTATCTGGGCTATCTGGACCTGCGCACCCTGGCCCTGCTCTACGCCCTGATGGTGGTGGTGGCGGGCCTGCGCCACGCCGGAGTCTTCACCCTCCTGGCCCACAGGCTCTGCGCCCGGGCCGGCTCCGTGCGCACCATGGGCATCACCCTGGTGCTGCTGAGCTTCTTCAGCGCCATGCTCATAACCAACGACGTGGCCCTGCTCACCTTCGTGCCCTTTACCGTCGTGGTACTGGGCATGGCCCATCAGGAAAAGGAGCTCATCTGGGTGGTGGTGCTCCAGACCGTGGCGGCAAACCTGGGCAGCGTGCTCACCCCCGTGGGCAACCCCCAGAACCTGTACCTTTACTCCCGCTACCACCTGAGCATGGGAGATTTTTTCTCCGCCACCCTGCCTCTGTGGCTCGTCTCTCTGGCGGTGGTGCTGCTGCTGAGCCTGCGTCTCAGCCGCTCCCATGTGGAGGTCTTTCTGGGGGAGGAGCCGGAGCTGGACAAAAAGAGCCTTGTACTATATCTGCTGCTCTTTGCCCTGTGCCTGGCGGTAGTGCTGCGGCTCATAGTCTGGTACGTGATGCTGCCGCTGCTTATCGTCGTGCTTCTCATCCTTGACCGCCGCCGGCTGAAAGAGGCGGACTTCATGCTGCTTCTCACCTTTGTGTGCTTCTTCGTCTTTGCCGGGAACCTGGCCCGGGTACCGGCGGTGGAGGCCCTGCTCAGCCGACTGCTGCTGGGCCGGGAACTGCTGGCCGGAGCTTTGGTGAGCCAGGTCATCAGCAACGTGCCCGCCGCCCTGCTCCTCTCCGGCTTTACGGAAAGCGGCCGGGAGCTGCTGCTGGGTGTGAACATAGGCGGCCTGGGCACCCCCATTGCCAGCCTGGCCAGCCTCATAAGTCTGAAGCTCTATTCCCACTCGGAGCAGTCCGACAGCGGGAAATACCTGGGGCTCTTCTCCCTGGTGAACTTCGCCTTGCTCATCCTCCTGCTCCTGGGCTACAGCCTGCTGTAAAAAGCCTGTGAAAAACGCATATTTCTGTTGAAAAGCGCCCCTCCCCATGCTATAATGCTCCCCAATAAGGGAGTAGTCGGCGCCCCGGTGCGATGAGGTCAACACACTGGACAAGTTCCTGGCTTTATCTTAAACGACGAGACTTATCTGCGGCAGCGGATAGGTC
>CALWVZ010000008.1 GCA_944385125.1 uncultured Oscillospiraceae bacterium | reverse complement strand
GCAACTCAACTTTAACCGATAAGGCCTTATCCTTCATCCTTTTTTTCAACTGTCCAATATGTATTGTACTCCTACACGATATTCAACAGTTCGGCAAAGGGCCTGTTGCAAAATACAGTTTTCAGGCCCAAACTGGAAAATTGTGCATTAAAAAAGTTGTCGAGAACCGTCACATTGACAGGTTCTCGATAACTTTTTCTTTGACCTATTTTTTCAAAATTCTGTTTTGCAACAGGCCCTTCATCGTATAAGGAAAACCACGGTTAATGCCCGTGGTTTTCTTTATAATACAAAAAAAGTCGCTGCGAACGATATGGCGTCCGCAGCCCCGTACCAAATACCAAACCGAAGCCCGTCCGGCGGCTTCGGTTTGAAAAGGAGGAGCAAGGGAGCGGGCGGACGGTGCTTTCTATTCCCCGTGAAATAGAAAGCGCCGGAGCAAAGCGGACTTTGCTCCGACGTGGTATGGCTGACAGGATTCGAACCTGCGACCTTCAGAGTCGGAGTCTGACACTCTATCCAGCTGAGCTACAGCCACATATAGGATTTGCGGTTTACATCGGGAACAAAATATGGTATACTTCCCAGGTAAAGCCGGGAGACGAAATTCCATGCTCCCTGCGACCGCAAGGGGTATTATATCAAACTTTCTCCGTAAAGTAAATAGCTGTTTTGAAGTTTTTTGGAAGTCCCTTAAATTAATTCAGGAGATGATGCAATGAGAAAGATTACGCTGGGTAAAACCGGGCTTCTGGTCACCTCCACAGCAATGGGCTGCCTGCCTGTTCAGCGCTGTGACGAGAGCTATGCCGTGAAGCTGTTGAGAGCTGCCTACGAGGGTGGCGTCAACTATTTTGATACTGCCAACGCCTATACCGACAGCGAAAAGAAAATTGGTCTGGCCCTCAGCGATGTGAGGGATAAGATCATTATCTCCACCAAAAGCGCCGCCAGGGACAAGGACGGGGTGCTGTCTCACATTGAGAACAGCCTGCGCATGATGAAGACCGACTATATCGACCTCTTCCAATTCCATCAGGTCACTGAGGTCCCGGACCCCAACGACCCCAGGGGCGCCTTTGCCGGAGTCCTGGAGGCCAAGCGTCGGGGATGGATAGGCCATATCGGCGTCACCTCCCACCGGGTGAACGTAGCTGAGGACTGCATAGCATCCGGGCTTTTCGAGACCTTGCAGTTCCCCTTCAGCTACATATCCAGCGACAGGGATCTGGCCCTGGCAGACAAGTGCCGGGAGGCGGATATGGGTTATATAGCCATGAAGGGACTGGCCGGGGGCATGCTCACCAACGCCAGAGCCTGTTACGCCTTCATGAAGAGCCATGACAACGTGGTGCCGATCTGGGGCATCCAGAAAATGGAAGAACTGGAACAGTGGCTGGCCCTGGCTCAGGAGGACCCGGGCATGGATGAACAGCTCGCCGCCTTTATCCGCAAGGAGAGGCAGGAGCTTTCCGGCAGCTTCTGCCGCAGCTGCGGCTACTGCATGCCCTGTCCTGCGGGGATAGAGATATATAACTGCGCACGCATGAACATGCTGCTGCGCCGCTCTCCCTGGCAGCAGTATATGACTCCCCAATGGAGAGAAAAGATGGAAAGGATAGAAAACTGCATAGGCTGCCGCAGCTGTGCCAGCCGCTGCCCCTATCAGCTGGATACCCCCAATCTTCTCAAATACATGTTGAAGGACTACAGAGAATTCTATGAAGCACATAAAGACCTGCTATAAACTGATATGCGCCCTGCTGTGCGCAGCTATGGTCCTGCCTCTCTCTGCCTGCGGCGAAACGAAAGAGAGCCAGAGGGAGATTTTTGCGATGGATACCGTGATGACTCTCACCGCCTACGGCAAATACCGGGAGGCCGGGCTGGATGCGGCCAAGAGCGTCATCCAGTCTATGGATTCCATTCTGGACCCGGAGCTGGACACCAGCATTACTTATGCCATAAACAATGCCCAGGGCGCCAACGTATCCATCACCGCTCAGGTAGCCAAGATGCTCAGCACCGCAAAGGATGTGTATGATAAATCCGGCGGCGCTCTTGACCTGAGCCTCTACCCGGTTATTAAACGCTGGGGCTTTGTGGACGGCCATTATTATGTCCCCACCGATGAGGAGATATCCCAGGACCTGGCGTTGAAGGCCTTCGACAAGATGGCCCTCACCAGCTTCCCCAGCTCCGGCTCCTATGCCGTGTCCTTCCCCGCCGGGACCCAGATCAGCTTTGCCTCCGTGGCTAAGGGCTGCGCCGCTGAAAACGCCATAGACGCCATGCGCCAGGCGGGAGTTACCAGCGGCATCATATCTCTGGGCGGCAATGTGCAGACTCTGGGCCAGAAGCCCAATGGAGACAACTGGAATATAGCTGTCCAGGACCCCAACAACACCAGCAGCTTTTTGGGCGTTGTAAGCGTGGGAGAGACCGCAGTGGTCACCAGCGGTACTTACCAGCGCTACTTTACCAGCAACGGTAAAACCTATCACCACCTGATAAACCCCAAGACCGGCTATCCTGTGAGCAATTCCCTTCTGTCCGTAACGGTCATCTGTGAAGACGGGACCCTGGCCGACTGTCTGTCAACCGCCATGTTCGTTCTGGGTCAGACCAGCGCCCTTAACTATTGGCGCAGCCACGGCGGTTTCGAGATGATACTGGTCAACAGCTCCAACGAGATAATCTGCACCAGCGGACTTATTGAAGAGTTCACCCTGGCAAACAAGAGCTACTCATTGACATTTACCGAATAAGTATGGCTGATCTGAATACCCAGGTACGATACCTCAAAGGAATAGGAGAGAAAAAGGCGCTGGCCCTAAACAAGCTGGGCGTCTTTTCTCTCTATGACCTTATTTCTTTTTTCCCCAGGAAATATGAGGACAGGAGCCGCATATGTCCCATCGCCATGACCATGGACGGGGAAAACGTATGCATCCAGGCCCTGGTGGCCGACACCCCCAGGCTCAGCCACATTCGCCGGGGCATGGACCTGGTGAAGCTGCGGGCCGTTGACGACAGCGGCTCAGTTGACATAACATTTTTCAATCAAGCCTATTCCAAAGACAATCTCCGCCGCGGCGAGTGCTACAATTTCTATGGACGGCTGGAATTCAAGGGCAATCGGCGCTGCATGGTAAACCCGGTATATGAACCGGCGGAACGTGCCGGACAGGTTACCGGGCGCATAGTGCCGGTGTACCGTCTCAGCTCAGGGCTTAATCAAAGGAGTATAATGCAGGCAGTACGCCAGGGGCTGGACATCTGTCTGGACAGCCTGCCGGATGTACTGCCTGAGGATATCCGCCTGCGCTGCCGTCTCTCTCAGGCCCGCTATGCCTATGAGAACATCCATTTTCCCCCGGACTTTGAAGCTCTGGAGCTGGCCCGGAGACGGCTGATTTTTGAGGAGCTCTTTGTTCTCTCCTGCGCTCTGGGCCGTATGCACCGCCGGCGCAGTACGGAGGAGGGCATCCGACTCGCTCCCCTTGATATGGAGCCTTTCTGGTCTTCTCTGCCCTTTCGCCCTACCAACGCTCAGCTCCGAGCCGTCGGCCAGGCGGCGGAGGATATGTGTTCCGGAGCAGTGATGAACCGCCTGATCCAAGGGGACGTAGGCAGCGGAAAGACCTTGGCGGCGGCAGCCCTGATATGGCTCTGTGCCGAAAACGGATATATGAGCGCCTTTATGGCGCCGACGGAAATACTGGCCCAGCAGCATTACGACACTCTCAGCTCCATGCTCTCAGCTTTCGGCTTGAGGGTGGGCAAGCTCACCGGCGCAATGGGGGCGAAAGAAAAGCGTCTGATAAAGGCCCAGCTGCAAAAGGGCGAGCTGGATCTTATCGTAGGTACCCACGCTTTGTTCAGTCAGGACGTGGAATACAGGAACCTGGCCCTGGTGGTCACCGACGAGCAGCACCGTTTTGGTGTGAACCAGCGCTCGGCTCTTATAAGCAAGGGGGCCCGCCCCCACGTCCTGGTCATGTCCGCCACACCTATCCCCCGCACCCTGGCCCTGATAATCTACGGAGATCTGGACATCTCCGTCATTGACCAGCTGCCCCCAGGACGTCAGAAAGTGGATACTTTCGCTGTGGACGAGAGCTACAGGGCCCGCCTCAACAGCTTTATAAGGAAGCAGGTCCAGGACGGCCGGCAGGTTTTTGTGGTCTGTCCCATGGTGGAAGAAAACGAAGAGCTGAACATGAGGCTCAAATCCGCTCAGGAACATGCAGCCCAGCTCTCCGCTGTGTTTCCTGACCTGAAGGTGGCCTGCATCCACGGGAAAATGAAAGCAAGGGACAAGGAAGAAACCATGTCTGCCTTCGTCTCCGGCCGGATACAGATACTGGTGGCCACTACCGTGATAGAGGTGGGCGTGGACGTGCCCAACGCTTCCCTAATGATAGTGGAGAATGCCGACAGGTTCGGTCTCAGCCAGCTCCATCAGCTCAGGGGTCGGGTAGGCCGGGGCAAGCACAAGAGCTACTGTATACTGGTCTCCGACAATGACAGCCCGGAAGTAAGATCCAGGCTGAGCATAATGTGCAAAACCGGCGACGGCTTTAAGATCTCCGAGGAAGACCTGCGCCTCAGGGGCCCCGGGGACTTTTTCGGTTCAAGACAGCACGGCCTGCCGGATATGCATGTGGCCGACCTGGGAGCAGATGTGCAGGTGTTGCAGCAGGCCCAGGAGGAGAGCCGCCGTCTGTTGGAGCTGGACCCTGAGCTCTGTCTGCCGGAGCACCTGGCCTTGAGAGATAAGGTGGAACAGCTTTACAGAGCCAACAGCACAGGTTTCAATTGATGTTATGTAAATCGAATTATGTAATTAATATTATGTAATAAAGGTTATGTAAATGAAAGTACCTCCATTGGCGCTGTTTATGGCAGCCCTGCTTGCCGCTCTTTTTTCCGGCAGCTTAGACAGAGCCTCAAGCTCTGAGGGCAAGCTGAAAAGAGTTATCCTTGTGTTTTCTGCAGGTGTTATGATAATCTCGCTTTCAACCCTGATGCTCCAACTTTTTTAAAAAGCTAGCAGATAATGTCTCACAAATTGTAAAAAGAGCCAAGCTTTAAGCTTGGCTCTTTTTATGTCAACTAGAAATCCAGTTAAATATAAGCTTATGTCAACCTGTTGCTTAATGATTCAAAAAATTATGTCAACTATTTATCAGCGCCTTGGGCTTTCTTTTCCCGAGAGATTCAAGCGCCAAACTCAGCAGCAGATAACACGCCAGCCGCACAAAGGCCCCAGACAGAAGTTCAGGGCGCACATGGTCATACACAGATTGCTGGGACTGACGCCGGTGGTATAAGTGGTGGTATAGTTGTCGTAGAAATCTCCGCCGCCTCTCAGCTGTTCCAGCAGCCGGCGGTACTCCAGGTTATCCGGCTCCATCTCAGCAGCCCGCTTGGCGTTTTCCAGGGCGGAGACTTTGTTGCCCAGGTACATATTGGCCGCTGCGGTGAGGTAGTACCAGCGGGCGTCCCGCTGGGCTGCAGGCACGCCGGACAATGCGTTGAGAGCCTCCCGGTACATACCGTTGCGGATATAGTTCCTGGCGGCAGTGTACTCGCTGCGCTCGGTCTGGCGGCTCTGTCCGCCGTTCCAAGCGTTCCAGCCGCTCCAACTGTTCCATCCGTTGTATCCTCCCCCTCCGTAACCGCCGAAGGGGCCGTAACCGGTCTGGCTCTGAGTTCCGCCGTAGCCATAGGGCTCTTGCTGAGCTCCGCCGTTTTTTATCTGGTCATAGGCGGCGTTTATCTCATTCATTTTCTCGGCTGCATGGGGGTCGCCGGGATTGAGGTCGGGATGGTACTTCTTAGTCAGCTCTCTGTATGCTTTTTTTATTTCTTCATCGCTGGCTCCTGGGGACACTCCCAGGACCTTGTACGGATCCTGATACATTTAGGATTCCTTTCCTTTGCAGAATTTGCGGTTAAAAGCGGACCAAAGTCCGGCGCAGAGTATATTTTTCATCAGCCCCACATCTTCCACCAGGGGCAGCTTGTCAAAATAGTAGACGCATTCGCCCAGCTGCATCTTCAGAATATCTCTGAATCGCTGTTCGTTATCCTCCAGGCCATAATACCTCCTGAAGGGGTTATACCTGTTCCTCAGGGTATCGGCATCCAGATCCATACAGGCATCCAGCAGATAGATGAACCTGCCCAAAGCCTGGGCCATACTGCGCAGAGTATCCGCCCAGCGGTCCTGGCGATAGACGAAGATCTCCCCCATCATGTCCCCGAAGCAAGAGGCCGCAGCGTCCGGGTCCTCCAGCTTCTGCTTTTCCATCTCGTGGAGCCGGTCCATAGCCTGGGCTATGGCCAGGCATTGGCGGGGATAGTTTTTCTCCGCCCGGTCATAAGCGGGTCTGAGACATTTGGCCTCAAACAGGGCCCCCGGGTTCCCGTCGTCCTCCCAGTCATCCAGGCACTTGAGATAAGCAAGGGCCACGTTCATATCCGCCGCATAGTCGCTGACAGGGCTGCAAACCCAGCTCTGCGCTGTCTTTGGATGTCTTGGGCAGCAATCTTCTCCCCTCTCCTCTTCCGGCTCGTAGAGAGATGAGAGGAGCAGGATCAAAAAGCTTACATCATAATTTATGGTAAGCCTGGAAAACTGGCCGTGTCTTTTTTTAAGACTGCGGCACAGCCCGCAGTAACAGCTCTTGTAGCGCTGGTACTGCTGCTGGTTCAGAGCGGAGATATCCGCCGTCAAATATCCGAACATAGTCCTCAGCTTTTTCCTGTAAAGGAGCTCCCGCAGCGGCGGCAGACGATTTTGATTTTTCCGTGGCCTCTGGGTACCCGCAGGGTAGTCTTGCAGGACGGGCAGACAAAGAACTTGTAATCCTTGCGCTGTATCCAGCGTTCATGGTGGACTCTCCACCAGGCAGTCAACTTATAGCGCAGGCGCTGGAACTTGCCGTTTTCCTCCCGCCGTTTATACAGATTGCGGGAGAGCATGCGGAAGTAGGCGTAGCCCAGCAGAACAATGACCACAGGGTAGAGATAGGGGCCTGCGCTGTCATTGAAGATCCCGGCAATAAGCAGAAGCAGGATATCCACAATAAGAATAAAAAGATTCAATTGGTCGTTGCCGTTGCGCCCGGACATAAAGCGGGCAAATTTTTCTCTCATGGAACCAACCTCGGAAATGCTATTTATCAATGTTTCATTCTATCACGCAGGGCCTGTAAAACATCAAGAATTTGTTAATTATTGTTACAATAGCTGGTATTTCCGGGCCTCAGCGCTTGTTCTTTTCCGCCATGGACAGGCTGACTATCTTCTCGCACAGCTCTGCGTAACTCATTCCCTCTATCGCCGCGGCTTTCGGGATAAGGCTGTTGGGGGTCATGCCCGGCAGAGTGTTAACTTCCAGGCACCAGGCCCGGCCCTCTCTGTCCAAAATAAAGTCCGCCCTGGAATAGACCGACAGTCCCAGGGCCCTGTGCAGGCGCAGGGCTGCCTCCCCCACCAGTTCTCTTTCGGCCTTGCTTATGGGAGCGGGGCATATCTCTCTGGCCCCCTCATCGCCGCTCTGATATTTTGCCACATAGTCGAAGCTCATACCCTCCGGGGGAACGATTTCTATTGGGCTGAGGTACCTGTCCTCCAGCACAGGCACGGTGAGCTCCCGGCCCACTATTTTCTCTTCCACCAGGATACGGTTTCCGTACTGCAAAATGTTTTCCAGCGCAGACCGCAGCTGTTCCCTGGTGTCCGGCAGCTCCACGCCTATAGAGGAGCCTCCCCCCACCACCTTCACGGCGCAGGGGACCGGCAGGCTCTCCGCAAGCTCCGGGATATCCTCCCGGCTGTAGCTCAGTTCCCTCCCCTTGGGGGTGAGAACACCGCAGCAGTCCATGACCATCTTGGCCACAGCCTTATCCATTGCCATACCGCTGCTGAGGGGGCCTGAGCCGGTGTAGGGCACGCCCATAAGGTCCAGAGCCGCCTGTATCTTGCCGTCCTCTCCGTCGGCCCCGTGGAGGCCAAGAAAGACGCAGTCTGCGAGAGCGCAGATATCCAGCACATTTTTTCCCAAGCGGCTGGGACTCTTGAACTTTCTGGAGGCCTTTACCGCCTCCAGATCCGGGGCGGTCTTCTCTATGGCCACCTGGCCGCAGAAGCCGTCCGGCGCATCAAAGGCCTTTTCCAAAGGCCCCTCATAGTTCTCCAGGCCCAGGAACATATCCACAAAAATAGCCTTGTGTCCCCTCTCCCTCAGGGCACGGCATACCGAGGTGCCGGAAACCAGGGACACATGGCGCTCAGTACTGATGCCGCCGCCTAAAACAACGATTTTCATTTAAAGAGCCCTTTCATGCTTATTTGCTGATGTTTTGTAGAATACCACCGTTTCATCCACATTTCAATATATTGACGGAAACTATCCGGCATGAACGCAGTCCGAAGAAAAGCCGTGGGACGCCCCCACGGCTTTTCCTTATGCGAAACAGACTGTGCTTATTTGATGTTGGTCATAGGCGTTATGGCCAGGTAGTCCTCCAGGGAGCCGTCGTTGAGGCAGGTCTCAATGATCTTGCGGCCGATGGGGTCCAGTTCGTCGGTGAGAAACTCCTTAATCTGGCTCTTCATGAAGTCGGTGAGTATCTTTGCGCCGGCATCGTAGCCCTCAAATCCCAGCTTGGACTGGAGCTCAGGGCGCAGGAAGGTCTGGCGCACATACTGGCCGTCTATCTTCATCTCATCCAGGGAGTAGCCGAAGATAGGGCAGCGGGCAGGCACCAAGTGCTTAAAGCGGACAGTGCCGCTGCGGCGTGCCAGATACTCGCGGGTTATCCACTCGCCCATGAAGCCGATGTTATAGGCGCCGATATGCTGGTTGGGGATAAGGATGTTCAGGGTGTTGGGGCAGTCCATCATCTGGCGCAGCAGCAGGTTGGCCTGGGTCACCTTCATGCCGGTGGCAAAAGGCCAGTAGGAGCCCACGCCCTCAGCCTTCAAGCCGCTGCCGGCATTGGAGTCGGCAATAGAGGGGTTCTTAAAGCCTCTGGGGGAGACCAGACGCCACAGCCATGCGATGGAGATAGGCACGAACTGCACCATACCCATGACGCCGTAGTTGGGAGCCATGGCGGTGGAGGGGGGCATACGTACGCCGAAGGAGCGGACGTTGACCTCCTGGGGCTCGTTGCCGGGGACGATGCCCTCTATCATCTCTCTGGGAATGATCACCCTGGGGTTGGTGCAGGGCTTGCCGTTGGATTCCAGCACATGCTCCCATATAAGGCAGGTAGCGCCGGGGGTGCCGTCCATGTTAAAGAATTCCAGGGGCTCGGAGGGATGGATACTTATACGCTCATAGGTGGGGCTGTTGCCGTAGTAGTTGTCCCCGTCCATACGCAGGAACCAGCCGTCCTCGGCGTCGGCAATGACCAGGTGGCCGGAGCCGTTCTGCATATCCTTGTGGGCCAGGACCATATCGTCTGCAATGGGGTGTATCTTACAGGTCTCGCCCAGGGTCAGGTAATATTTTTCGCCGCTGACGGTGTGTATGCCCATAAGCAGCTGGCCGTTTTCATCCTTGTGTATCTCTTCCAGCATCTCGCTCTTGCCGCCGCCGGAAGCGCCCTCATGCATAAAGACCACTTCGTTTTCATAGGGGGACTCCAGCATGGCTGCGGAAGCGTGGTTGGTTATCCAGCCCTCGTGCTCGCCTATATCCAGCAGGATGGAGAACACGCCTTTCTTGGCGGAGGGGCCGGGATAGAGGTTGTAGGAGAAGACCTCGTGGAGCTCTTCGCTGCGGCTGTGGACCACCACCTGCTTTCCGTCGAAATGGGTGTGACGGAAGGGAGGGGCCACATAGATTATCGCTCTGGGCTTGTAGTTAGGCTGTACGTCGAAAATGCTCACGAAGCCCTGCATGTTGGCAAGAGACAGGGCAAAGAAAGCTGCGTTCATGGGGCAGATAAGCAGGCTGTCATAGCCGTAATACTTCCCGCCTGCCTTGAAGGGCAGCACGATGAGCTGCTGGCTGGCCAGCCAGTCCATAGTCTCCTTGCGAAGCTTGGAGAACTTGTAGCCATACTTTTCCTTGAAGAGGGGCTTGTTGGTGGGCAGGTCGTCGCCGATACGCATGCAGTCCGGGTCGCGGCGGCGCATATAGTCCTCCATGAAGTTGACCACGGTGCCGTTCTTGCAGCGGACCACTTCCACTTCCTTCACAAGGCCCCTGCCCTCTATGGGGTAGACCACGTCAAAGCGGGAGGAGTGAGTGGGTCCATAGCACATCTCTTCCAGCTGCTCCTTAGTCTCGGGGTAACAGAGGCAGCGGCTCTTTTTCAGAGTCTCTGTCAGGTCCTTGGGCAGGACGAATCTGTCAAAATAGGAGTCTGTATACATTTTTTCACCGGCCTCTTTCCTGTAAAATTTTTAACTTTCTATACTTTCCAGCTAATCTTCTGTTAAGATTTTACCATAAACAGCGGATTTCAGCAACAAAGAAAAATAACCGAATTTTCCCGCACCGCTGCGGTCCAAATGGCCTTTACTATGTACATATTACACAATCAGCCGCCGCAGCCGGGCCTGCTGTTCTATGATATGCAATAATACTCGTCCCTGTCTGGTCTCTGCTTCTTGAAAAAGTCAGCGTTTTCCTATATCCTTTGCACTGAGGTGAGCCTATGAGAAATTTCAAACTTTGCCTTAGCTATGACGGCAGCCGTTATAGGGGCTGGCAGAAGCAGGGAAACACCCCCGGCACCATACAGGAGAAGCTGGAAACTCTGCTCTCCCGTCTGCTGGAGCAGCCGGTGGAGCTCAACGGCTCCGGCCGCACCGACGCCGGAGTCCACGCCCGCTGCCAGACCTGCTCCTTCAAAGCGGACTCAGCCCTGAGCTGCGGAGAGCTGCTGGAGCTTATCCGCAGCCGCCTTCCCCAGGACATAGGCGCCCTGAGCCTGGAGGAGGCCGATCCCGGGTTCCACGCCCGCCTCTCCTGCCGGGAAAAGAGCTATGTTTATTTCATATGGAACAGCCCCGGCCCCAATGTTTTTTATAGGAAATACTCCTTCAGCTGCCCCGAGACGCTGGATATCAGCGCCATGGAAAGGGCCGCCGAACTGCTGCTGGGCGAGCACGACTTCAGCTCTTTCTGCTCCCTCAGGCGCATGAAAAAATCCGCCGTGCGCAGGCTGGATGCCCTGGAGATTTTTAGAGACGGAGATATGCTGCGCCTGAAATTCACCGGCAGCGGCTTTTTATACAACATGGTCCGCATCCTCACCGGCACCCTCATTGAGGTGGGCCGCAGGGAGCGCAGGGCGGAGGACATGCCCGCCCTTCTGGCTGCCCGGGACAGGCAGGCCGCAGGCTTCACCGCTCCGGCTCAGGGTCTTTTCCTGTGGGAACAGAAGTATTAAAAAAATCTTTACAAAGCTATTGACAGCAGAGTTGAATATTGTTAGAATGAGTCGTCTCAATTGGATAGAGTCTATCCGAAGCAAGATAGCGACCGCTGCTTTTGCAGCCAAGGCCACACGGACAGCCGGGTCGAATGCCGATAAACCCCGGGTGGGGTGGCAACTTCTGTTGCCTTATTGATTGAGTTAGAAGCTCAAGTTTTATAAGTTGGTTACTATAAACCGATGCTAAAAAGCATACAAACTTGTGAAATGGTCAATAAGAGTAGTAAAAGTAATCTTTGCTATATAGACTCTCAAAATCCATTTGAGCCATGGCGCCGGCGGGGCCGGTGCGCATATATGGCTGCTTCACGGCGGGTTGTGCTTTTGGCACGGCCCGCTTTTTCTATTATTTGTGCCGGGGAGTTTTTTATGAAAAAAATCATTGAGCTTAAGAACATTACCAAGACCTTTGACGGCGAAGTAGTTTTGGACAACGTGAGTCTGGACATCTACGATAACGAGTTCATAACCCTGCTGGGGCCCTCCGGCTGCGGCAAGACCACCACCCTTCGCCTCATCGGCGGCTTTGAGACTCCTGATGAGGGAGATATTATATTCATGGGCGAAAAGATAAACGACGTCCCCCCCTACAAGCGCAATGTGAACACCGTGTTCCAGCGTTACGCCCTCTTCCCCCACCTGAATGTTTTTGAGAACGTGGCTTTTCCCCTGCGGGAGAAAAAGCTGCCCAAGGCGGAGATAGACACCAAGGTGCGGGAGATGCTCTCCCTGGTGGCCCTCACCGGCTTTGAGCAGCGCAGCGTCACCAGTCTTTCCGGCGGCCAGCAGCAGAGAGTGGCCATAGCCAGGGCTCTGGTGAGCCAGCCCAAGGTCCTTCTGCTGGACGAGCCTTTGGCTGCTCTGGACCTGAAATTGCGCAAGGATATGCAGCAGGAACTGAAAAAGATACAGAAGGCCACGGGGATCACCTTTGTTTTTGTTACCCACGACCAGGAAGAGGCCCTCTCCATGTCCGACACCGTGGTAGTCATGTCCGAAGGCCGCATCCAGCAGATAGGCACCCCCATCGACATATATAACGAGCCGGAAAACGCCTTTGTGGCCGACTTTATCGGCGAGAGCAATATCGTGGACGGCATCATGCTGGCAGACAGGAAGGTGGCCTTCTCCGGCCATATCTTTGAATGTGTGGACTCCGGCTTCGGCGTCAAGGAGCCTGTGGACGTGGTCATCCGCCCCGAGGATGTGGATATCGTCTCCGAGGATAAGGGCATGCTTAAGGGCGTGGTCACCTCCGTCACCTTCCTGGGCGTCCACTACGAGATAATAGTGGATATCAACGGCTTTAAGTGGATGATTCAGACCACGGACTTTGTGGACGTGGACGAACACATCGGCCTGTATATAGAGCCCGACGCCATACACATCATGAAGAAGTCGGAGTACTCCGGCATGTTCGGCGACTACTCCTCTTTCTCCAATGAGCTGGATGAGCTCAGCGATGCGGAAAGTGAGAGCGAAGAATGAAGAAATACGCTCCCAGTCAGCGCAGCATTCTCCATAAGCTGGTGCTGGCGCCCTACTCCATATGGGCGGCCCTGTTTATACTGGTGCCTTTGGCTTTTGTTGCCTACTACGCCTTCACCGATTCCGATTTCAACTTCACCTTCGAGAATATCAGCCGCTTCTTTACCGCCACATCAATGATAAGCGACGGGGAGGGCACCCGGGAAGTATACACCTACCTGCTCATTTTTGCCCGCTCCCTGAAGCTGGCGGTAATATCCACCTTTATCTGCCTGCTCATGGGCTATCCCATGGCCTATATCATGTCCAAGGCCAGCAGCCGCACCCAGAAGGTGCTGGTTACCCTTATCATGATACCCATGTGGATGAACTTCCTTATCCGTACCTACGCCTGGATGACCATACTTCAGGACACCGGCATCCTCAACGGGCTGCTGGGCTTTGTCGGCCTGGGCCCGGTGCATATCATCGGCACCGAGTCAGCCGTGGTCATCGGCATGGTCTACGACTACTTCCCCTATATGATACTGCCCATCTACTCGGTGATGGCCAAGATGGACGTGAAGCTTATCGAGGCCGCCCGGGACCTGGGCTGCAACAGCTTTGGGGTCCTGCGCCGGGTGGTCTGGCCCCTGAGTCTGCCGGGAGTCATCTCCGGCGTCATCATGGTGCTCATCCCCTCTATCAGCACCTTCTACATCTCCCAGAAGTTGGGCAACGGCAAGTTCTACCTGATAGGCGACGCCATTGAGGGGCAGTACGTGGCAAACAACCTGCACTTTGCCGCCGCCATCGCCTTTATACTCATGGTCATCTTGTTGGTGTGCATGGCCTTCATGCAGCGATACGCCAATAAAAAGGCCGTGGTGGCCTGAGAGAGGAGTGACGGAAATGAAACCTGCTTCCAAGGTCTTTACGGCCCTGATAATGATATTCCTCTTTGCCCCAATAGTAATCCTGTTGGTCTTTTCCTTCAATGAGGCCAAGAGCCTTTCCGTGTTCTCCGGCTTCTCCCTCTATTGGTACCGGGAGCTTTTCCGGGATTCCGAAACTCTCAACGCCGTGAAGAACACCCTGGTGCTGGCCGTCTGCGCCGCCGCCATCTCCACAGTCATGGGCACCGCCGCCGCAGTGGGCATAAACAAGCTGCGAAACCGCTACCTCCATGCGGTGATGGACACCGTCACCAATATCCCCATGATAAACCCGGAGATAATCACCGGCATTTCCCTGATGCTGATGTTCGTGTTCGTGGGCCGGCTCTTCGGCGCCGCCACCAGTCTCAGCTTCTGGACAATGCTTATAGCCCATGTCACTTTCTGCCTGCCCTATGTGATCTTGCAGGTGCTGCCCAAACTCCAGCAGATGGACGCCTCCCTGCCGGAAGCCGCCATGGACCTGGGCTGCACTCCCCTGCGGGCCTTCTTCAAGGTGGAGATCCCGGAGATACTTCCGGGCATAATAACCGGGCTCATAATGGCCTTTACCCTGTCTTTGGACGACTTTGTCATCAGCTACTTCACCGCCGGCAACGGCTTCCAGACCCTGCCTATCCGCATATACAGCATGACCAAGAAGACCGTTACCCCTAAGATGTACGCTCTGGCCACCATTATTTTCTTTGTTATCCTGGCACTGCTGCTCATCTCCAATCTCTCGGACTCCGACGGCAGCCGGGCTATAAAAGCCGCAAGGCAAAAACGCAAGAACCTTAAAGCACAAAACTCTATCTGATTTGGGAGGTCAATCAATGAAAAAGATCCTTATCCTCATTGCCGCAATTGTATTCTTTGCCATTATGCTCAGCGCCTGCGGCAGCTCCGACGAACTCACCCTGAACGTCTACAACTGGGGCGAGTACATCTCCGACGGCTCCGAGGGCTCCTTCGACACTATCCGTGAGTTTGAGAGCTGGTACGAGGAGACCTACGGCCAGCCCATCAAGGTCAACTACGACACCTATGCCAGCAACGAGGATATGTACAACAAGATATCCAGCGGCGCCGTCAGCTATGACGTTATCATCCCCTCCGACTATATGATAGCCCGTATGAAGGACGAGGGCCTGCTCTTGCCCCTGAATTTTGACAATATCCCTAACTACCAGTACATCGACGAGAGCTTCCGCGGCCTCTACTATGACCCCGACGATGAGTACTCCGTGCCCTACACCTACGGCGTGGTGGGCGTCATCTACAATGCAAACGTGGTGGACGAGGCCGACGCCCAGGGCTGGGAGCTGATGTGGAACGAGAAGTATGCCGGCAACATCCTCCAGTTCAACAACTCCCGTGACGCCTTTGCCACCGCTCAGTACAAGCTGGGCATAGACGTGAACACCACCGACACCGCCCAGTGGGATGCCGCCCTGGAGGAGTTGAAGGCCCAGGCTCCCCTGGTGAAGAGCTATGTCATGGACGAGATATACAACATGATGGAGTCCGGCGAGGCCGCCGTAGGCGCCTACTATGCCGGAGACTACTTCACCATGCTGGACGCCCAGGCCGAAAATGTGGACCTGCGCTTCTACTACCCCGACCCCACCAACTACTTCGTTGACGCCATGTGCATCCCCTCCTGCTGCCAGAACCAGGAGCTGGCGGAGATATTCATTAACTACATGCTCTCCGCCGAGCCCGCCATCGCCAACGCCGAGTACATCTACTATGCCTCCCCCAACTCCCTGGTCTATGATGACCAGGGCTATCTGGAGGATATCGGTGAGGAAGCCGTGGCCATCCTCTACCCCGGCGTGGAGGACTTCTCTCAGCTTTACAACACCTACGCCTACCGCAATCTGGACAGCGACACCCTGGACTACATCAACACCCTGTGGGAGAACCTGAAGATAAACTAATATTTAACGAAAAATTTAACTTGACAGTTCCACTTGACTGTGCTAAAGTGACAGCATCAAACCGTTGAGGAAGAGTAAGTAACCTGAGTGTAAGGTCTCAGCGAGCCGCCGTTGGTGTGAGGGCGGTACCGGCAGCACAGGCGAATGGACTTCTGAGGGCGAGCCGAACCCCTCCGGGCAGTAGGCGAGACGGAGTCTGCGTCTCCGTTAAGAAAGCGCGGCATATGAAAACGTATGCGCTGAGTGGATGCGGCTTCGCCGTATCAAGCCGGGTGGCACCGCAGAGGAAAATTTACCACACCTCTGTCCCAGCATTTTGGGACAGAGGTGTGTTTTTCTTTGTCCCGACCTCAGTAAAAAGAGCGAAAGGAGAAAACAAAAATGAGCGAGAACAAGATCCCCTACAAAATCTACCTGGAAGAGAGCGAGATGCCCAAAGCCTGGTACAACGTCCGGGCCGACATGAAGAACAAGCCCGCACCCCTTCTCAACCCCGGCACTCTCCAGCCCATGACCGCCCAGGAGCTGGGCGCAGTCTTCTGCGACGAGCTGGTGCAGCAGGAGCTGGACAACGACAACGCTTACATTCCCATCCCCCAGGAGATCCTGGATTTCTACAAGATGTACCGTCCCTCTCCCCTGGTGCGGGCCTACTGCCTGGAGGAAAAGCTCCAGACCCCCGCAAAGATATACTACAAGTTTGAGGGCAACAATACCTCCGGCTCCCACAAGCTGAACTCCGCCATAGCCCAGGCCTACTACGCCAAGAACCAGGGTCTGAAGGGCGTAACCACCGAGACCGGCGCCGGCCAGTGGGGCACCGCTCTGGCCATGGCCTGCGCTTACCTGGGTCTGGACTGCAAGGTATACATGGTCAAGTGCTCCTATGAGCAGAAGCCCTTCCGCCGCGAGGTCATGCGCACCTACGGCGCCGACGTCACCCCCTCCCCCTCCATGACCACTGAGATCGGCCGGAAAATCCTGGAGCAGCACCCCGGCACCTCCGGCTCCCTGGGCTGCGCCATCTCCGAGGCCGTGGAAGCCGCCACCTCCCAGCCCGGCTACCGTTACGTTCTGGGCAGCGTCCTCAACCAGGTGCTGCTGCACCAGTCCGTCATAGGCCTTGAGTCCAAGGCCGCCATGGACAAATATGGCATAGTCCCTGATGTGATAATCGGCTGCGCCGGCGGCGGCTCCAACCTGGGCGGACTCATCTCCCCCTTCATGGGCCAGATGCTCAGAGGCGAAAGGAACTACCGCTTCATCGCCGTGGAGCCCGCCTCCTGCCCCTCCCTCACCAGAGGTAAGTTCGTCTACGACTTCTGCGACACCGGCATGGTCACCCCCCTGGCCAAGATGTACACCCTGGGCTCCAACTTCATCCCCTCCGCAAGCCACGCCGGCGGCCTGCGCTACCACGGCATGAGCCCCGTGCTCTCCCAGCTGTACCATGACGGCTACATTGAAGCCACCTCCGTAGAGCAGACCTCCGTCTTTGCCGCTGCAGAACAGTTTGCCCGGGTGGAGGGCATACTCCCCGCCCCCGAGTCCAGCCACGCCATCAAGGTGGCTATCGACGAGGCCCTGAAGTGCAAGGAGACCGGCGAAGAGAAGACCATACTCTTCGGCCTCACCGGCACCGGCTACTTCGACATGTACGCCTACGAGAAGTTCAACAACGGCGAAATGAGCGACTATTTCCCCAGCGATGAGGACATCCTGGCCGGCCTCAGCCAGATCCCCCATTTCCCCGGAAATGAGATTTAATCCGGGTCCGATTAGGTTTACATAATTTTATAAATACTAAATACAAAGAAAAAATGCCGCTGTCCCTTTTGGGAGACAGCGGCATTGTTTTGCTGCGTCTTGATATAGACCCGCATCCCCGGGCAGAGCAGCTCCCCATGGCGGACAGGCTTGTCTATCCTACGATCAGATATATCACCGACACAATCATGCCTATACCGAACATCATCAGCGAGAAGGAAGCGCTGGCCTGGAACATGCGCCAGGCCTCTCTGGACAAACTGCGGCGTCTTGCCAGCAGCTGCCTGTAGTCCCGCTTCCCATCTTTTCCGCACCCAAATCGGGCGGAAGCGTAGTTCAGTCCCCTGCCCAGATAATAGGGCAGCACATAATCTGCCGGCAGCTCTTCCGGCTCCCGGAGCTGTCTGTGGGTCGTGCGCCGAAAGAACAGTATCAGACCGTCGGCGGCAAAGTCCAGCGCCCGGCAGCAGAAGCCGAAAACTGCCGGAAAGATTTTCAAAAGCAGCGGCTCATAAATCAGCGTGAGCAGGTCCAGCTTTTCCGGCCAGCGGTTAGGATATATTTCTGTCTCTTCCCCTCTCCCCATCAGAAGCTTTCTCACTATAAGCAGGTATATGAGCCCACCCAGCACAATGCTTATAAAGCCGCCTTTCAGATTCACCAGGGAGAAATAATTGACGGCATGGCTGGGACTGAGCCCGTGGAGGAAGGTCTGAGCCATGTCTGCCAGTCGATCCTGGGTGGCATAGGGCAGCATACCCAGCACCGGCAGCACCGCCGCAGTTATCGCAAGGACCGCAGCCGTGAGAGGCGTGCAGTAATGGCCCATGGAGTCATACTCTTCCTGGACCTTGGGGTCGGCATTCTTCTCCACAAACACGCAGATGAAAAGCTTGGTCATATAGGCCACGGTCATTCCTCCTGTGAGGAGGAACAGCCATTCAATAAGCCGGAACAGCAGCGCCGCCTGGTTCTGGGAGAGGAAAGCCAGGGTCCATCCACCCTCATGGCTAAGCTTCAAAAATTCGACTATGCTCTCATGGAGCAGGGTCTTGCTGATGTATCCGTTAAAAAGCGGTATGCCTGCAATGCCCAGGGCCCCGGAGAGGAAGCACAGCTTTAGCAAAGGCTTTTTCCGCCCGTAGCCTCGTATCTCGTTCAGGTTCAGCTTGTGCAGGTTCATAACTATCACACCGGCAGCCATAAAGAGCGCCAGTTTCAAATTGGAGTGGTTCACCATGTGCAGCACCGTTCCCCGCACAGCCAGGGCATTTTCATCCCCCAGCAGTCCCTGCATGCCAATGCCGCATATTATCATACCCAGCTGGGACATGGAGGAGCAGGCCAGGCTGCGCTTGATATCCACGGAAAAAATAGCCAGCACCCCGCCCAGCAGCATACTTGCCACGCCGAACAGGCATATGATAAAGCCCCACATCCCGTCATGGGGGAAGATGTCCGCCGAGAGCGCCAGCATTCCGAATATGCCGGACTTAGTTATGATGCCTGACAGCAGCGCCGAGGCCGGGGCCGGGGCCACCGGGTGAGCCATTGGCAGCCATATATGCAGCGGGAACATGCCGGCCTTTGCGCCGAATCCGAAAAGTATGCAGAAGCCTGCAATAAACAGCCGCTTCCGCTCCCCGGCGTCTCCGCTCAGCAGAGGCAGGCAGGCCTCTCTCAGCTGTCCCAGGGCCAGGGTCCCTGCCTGATCGTAGAGCAGGAACAGCCCCATAAGGCTCACCAGGCCGCCTATCACCGCCACAGCCAGATATACGCCGCCGGCCCGGAGAGTGCCGGGCTTTTCATCATGGATTACGCAGACGTAGCTGGCAAGGCTCATCATCTCAAAGAACACAAAGGTAGTGAACAAATCGTCGGAGAGAAAGACTCCCATGGTGGCGATATAGGTAAGTGCCAGGAAGAAATAGTAACGCCCTTTCCGCCGGGCATGGGCCATGTACTCTTTGGAAAAGAGGCTGGTCATAAGCCACATGTAGCTGGTTATTCCGGCAAATAATAGGCGGAAGCCGTCTACCCGGAAGCTCAGCCCCATGCCGCAGACATCTTTAAGAACTAAAGACCATTCCATAAGGCTCACCTCCTCAGAACAGGCCCTGGGCAACAGTCCAGAGCTTTTCCAGTATAGGCGTCGCCCAGACGCCAAACATTACAGTCACCACGGAGAAAACCGCCAAAGGCAAAATCATCTGCCAGCTTGGGTCTCCATAGGCTTTCAGCTCCCCCATGTCCACATCCCTGGCCGGGAAAAATCCCCGCACGATCACGGTGAGCATATATATGGCGGTCATCAGCGCCGAGTAAATAAGGACTATCACACCCCAGGAGGCCAGGGCCGAGCCGTTTGTAAACAGGGATCTGGCTATCTCCCACTTGCTCACAAAGCCTGCAAACAGAGGCAGGCCGGACAGGGACAATCCGGATATCAGCAGGGCCGTAAAGGTCAAAGGCATACGCCTGCCCAGGCCGTCCAGCTCGTAGACATAGTTTTTCCCGGTCTGGTGCATCACGGCGCCCACGCAGAAGAAGCCGCTTATCTTCATTATGGCGTGGAATAGCATATGGGCAAGCCCGGCAAAGAGTCCCGGCGGGGACATCATCACCACGCCCAGCAGCACATAGGACAGGTTGCTCACCGTGGAATAGGCCAGACGGCGCTTAAAGTGGGCTTCCCGCACCCCCATTGTGGAGGCGTGGACAATGGTGGCCATTACGAAAATCAGAACCACCGTCTGAGCCCAGGAACCAGAGAGCAGCTCCGGGCCAATGCAGTAATAGGTAAAACGCATTATGGCAAAAACGCCGGATTTGACCACAGCCACTGCGTGGAGCAGAGCGGTCACCGGGGTTGGCGCCACCGAGGCCTCCGGCAGCCAGCTGTGGAAGGGGAACACCGCCGCCTTCACACCGAAGCCGAAGAAGCTGAGCACATAGATAAGATACAGCACATTGGTGTATTGCCCCACCCTGGACAGGTCAATGGCTCCGCCGTAGACAAATTCCAAATCCGTGGAATAGATGACGTAAAACACCATACCTATAAAAGCAAAGGCCGTTCCGCCTATCATGTAGTACAGATAGTCTCTTGTGGCCTTCTTGGCCTGAGGCGTCATGGTGTGCATGACAAGGGGCAGAGTCACCATGGTGAGCATCTCATAAAACAAGTACATGGTGACAATGTTTCCCGCAAAGGCCACGCCCAGGGTAACGCCATAGGTGATGGTGTAAAAAGCCATGAAGGTGTTCACCCTCTCCTCATGGCGCATGTACTCAAAGGCGTAGAGACTTGCAAGAGGCCATAGGCAGGAGACAATGCAGCCGAAGAAAGTGGCCATGCCGTCTATCCGCAGGGTCATAGGCAGCTTCTCTCCCAGAGAGAACAGGTAAAGGGTACCCTGAGGGGCGTGGGTGAGTATCCACAGAGTGATGGCAGTGTTCACTAATGTGACCGTCTCCACAAAGACGTTTCTCCGGCGGAGATTTTCAATGGGGCGCAGCAGCATCAGCGCTCCCGCCAGCACCGGCAGGAGAATGGGTATAAGTATAACCGTAGGATTCACAGCCGCTCACCTCCTTAAAACACCAGTCCGGCCAGGCCCTGTACCGCATCCAGCAGCGCACCCGGCCAGATACCCAGCCCCACCGCCAATACGGTCATAACCAGCATTGGCAGGAGCATGGCGATTCCCGGCTCATGTTTTTTCACCTTCTCCATGGCTATGCCGTCCCCCGGCAGGAAAGCCTTTATTGCCACCGTCAGCAGATAGCCTGCGGTGAGCAGGGCGCTGAGCAGCAGCACGGCGGGGCCCAGCCACCGAACGGTGGGTATGCCGCTCTCCAATGCGCCCAGAGCCAGGTACCACTTGCTGAGGAAGGCGCTGGTGGGTGGTATGCCTATGAGAGTGATCGAGACCAGCGTAAAGCACCACAGAGTCGCCGGCATTTCCCGGCCTATGCCTGCCAGCTGGGACACCCTGGTCTTCCCGGTCTTGATTATAATTGCGCCGGCGGAGAGAAAGAGAGTATCCTTCACCAGGGAGTGGAACACCACGTGGAGCAAAGCCCCCACATAGGCCACCGGGTGCAGCGCTGCCAGGCCGAACAGCACATAGGAAACCTGGCTCACGGTGGAGTAGGCCATGCGTTTTTTCAGCAGGTCCTCCTGATAGGCCATCATGGAGCCCATAAACACGGTTATAAGTGTCAGAACTATCCAGGCCAGCTGGACCCAGCTGCCCCGGAGCAGCCCGGCTCCCAGAACATAGTAGACACAGCGGATAATTCCCAGCACACCAGCCTTGGTTATAACGCCGGAGAGCACTGCCGAGGCCGGGGCCGGTGCCACCGGGTGGGCCGTAGGCAGCCACCCGTGCATCGGGAACAGGCCCGCCTTGGTGCCAAAGCCCAGCACCATCAGGAAAGCCGCCAGCAGTTCCCGGCCATTTAGGGATTCCAGGCCAAGGCAGCCGCCGGGGACAAAATCCAGGGTCCAGCCCTCTGTCAGAAAAAGGAAGATGCCGAACAGCGTAAGAAAAGCCCCGCCCATGGAGTAGAACAGATATTTAAGCGCCGCCATGATGGACTCATGGCTGAGGCTGTGCAGCACCAGGGGCATGGATGTGAGCGTCATCAGTTCAAAAAGTATGTAGTAAGTAAAGAGGTTCCCTGCCCAACAGGCGGCGGACAGGGCCCCGCCCACTATGAGATAGAAGCAGAAAAAGCGGGGATTATCCTGCTCGTGCTCCATATACTCAAAGGCGGCTATGCCCGCCATCAGCCATACAAAGCTGAATAACAGGGCAAAGAGCTTGCCCAGGCCATCGGCCTTAAACAGTATAAGCAGTTCCGGGGACACCGCAAAGGCCGGCAGGCTCAATTGGGCCGAGGGGCTTAGGCAAAGGCCCAGCGTCACCGCCAGGTTCGCCGCCAGCGCCAGGCCCGTCAGCCACAGCAGTCCCCTTCGGGAGCGCCAGCGCAGCAGCCCGGCGGCAAGCCCTCCCGCAAGGCTCAGCGCCAGAGGGAAAAGCATCCACATTCCAGTCATATTTTTCCCTCCTTCAGCCGAATATTTCCAGTCCTTTGGAGAGGACCGCTATTACCGGCGGGGAAGCTATGCCCAGCCCCAGATTCATAAGCGCCAGGCCCAGGGTGGCGGCATCCTCAGTGCCGGATGGGCGGTAGTCCTTTGCTTCCCGCTGCTCCTGGGGCACCCAGGTATACAGCACCAGCACCGTGCGCATAAAGTACACTGCGTTGAGGGTGGTACTTATAGCCAGAGCTATCCAAGCCGCTATCATTTTCACCGGCTCCGCCGTGGTGGCGGCGGAGGCAAACATATACTTGGACACGAAACCTGTGAGCAGGGGCATTCCTATCATTGACAGGGAGCCCACTGTAAAGCCCAGTCCGGCTATTTTGTGTCTGAAGCCGGCTCCTTTCAGCCCCAGACGGTCCATCCTGCCGCCGGAGGTCTCGCACAGGCCGGAGATGCTCACAAACAGCAGGGCCTTCATGGCGCCGTGGGAGATGACGTGAAACAGGGCAGCCGCCATACCTGCCGTCGTTCCCAGGCCCAGACCCATGTATATATAGCCTATCTGGGCCACGGAGGAGAAAGAGGTCATGCGACGGATATTGTTCTCCCGTATAGCATCCACCGAGCCCATTATCATTCCGATAATACCGAAAACGAACAGCACGTTGGTCATGTGCTGTCCCGCCAGGGAGCCGTAAGGCAGCACCCGGACCATCAGCTTTATAAGCAGGAAGATATAGCCCTTAGACACCAGGGACGACAGCACCGCCGAGGCGGCGGGTGTGGTATATCCGTAGGCGTCCGGGATCCAGGTGTGGAAGGGGTAAAGCCCGCTCTTGATACCCAGGCCTATGGTCAGCAGCAGCAATATCACTGTCATGGGGACGGTGTACCTGCTCTGGGGCAGTATATTTTCCAAAGCCTCTTTTGCCGGGCTCATCAGCAGATGCCCGGTGATGGAATAGAGCAGGGACAGACCTATAAGGAAAAGTCCAGAACCCACCAGGCTCATTATCATGTAGCGCACGGCAGACACGTATACCCTGCCCACCTTCTTTGCCATAATGAGGCCGCAGGCTGCTATGGTGCAAATCTCTATGAAAACGTAGGCGGTAAACAGGTCGTTGGTGTAGATAAGGGCCAGCAGAGAGCTCATCAGCAGGTCCATCAGAATATAGAACAGGTTCTGCTTTGAGCCCAGCACTTCCCTCTCGATATGGTCAAGGCCGCCCAGTACGCTCAGCAGCATCAGCAGGGCAAAGGCCGCCGCCATGATTGCCTCCAGGGGCCCTATGCGAATCTCATTGCCCCAGGGTGCGGGGTAGTGGCCCATCATGTAGGTGTAGCTCTCCCCTGTGACCAGGGTGTATTGCAGCACTCCCAGCGACAAAAACAGTACGGTCGTTACCATGGCCAGGTGCAGCCATTTGGCGGCCTTTCCCGACAGTACCGAGGAGACGATAGCGCAGAACATGGAGAGGATTATGGAGAAAAAGGGGAAATTCTGAACAAAAGTCATGTGTCTCCCTCCCCCGCTCCCTCCGACAGGAGGCGCAGTTCCTCTTCCCTCTCCTGCTTATGCAGCAGCATCATTATCTCGTCCAGGTTCAGGGTGTGGTACTCCCGATAAAGGCAGATGGTCAGGGCCATCATCAGTGCGCTGACGCTTACGGAGACAACTATGCCCGTAAGCACCAGGCCTGCGGGGACTGGGTTTATGTAGTGGTCAGCGCTGAGTATGCCATCCACATATATAGGGGCCATACGTCCCTGGATGTAGCCCTTAGCCGCCAGGAACAGATATATGGCGCAGTCCATAATATCCAAGCCAATTATCTTTTTCACCAGGTTAGGCTGCATGAGCAGATTCATCAATCCAATGACGAAGAGAAGCACGGCTGCAATTTCCTCATAATTTGTAAAGATGCTTGAGCCCATCAGTAGCCCCCCTTCCGAAACAGGGTGTAGAAGGAATACATGGTGCAAGCCACCACAATTCCAACGCAGATATTCAGGTAAACTATAAGCCCGGCGCTGAGTATTTCCCCCGGCACGCCGGGAGTGATAAAGCTGTCCAGATGGTTTGCCCCGGTATAGAAGGAATAGCTCTTGGCAATGCAGTAAAAGCCGAGAGCGCAGAGCGTCAGGCTCTTTATAAGCTTCTCGGTCATGAATCTTCCCGTGCGCTCAAAACCGAAGGCCGTCAGATACAGTATAAGACCAGAGCCGATGATGGCTCCTCCGGAGAAGCCCCCGCCTGGGGACAGGTGTCCGTTGAGCACCACATATATACCGAATATAATGATCACCGGCACCAGCAGCCGGGCCGCCATTTGCAGCACCGTATCTCTGTTGGGCTCGTAATGCCGGTCATTCATATCCTCCAGAGCCTGAGAATGGGGGTCCTCGTCCCGGTCCACTTTCAGCAGTATCAGCACGCAGCAGGAGGCGATAAAGAGCACGCAGGACTCACCGAAGGTATCAAAGGCACGGTAGTCCAGGATCATGCCGGCAACGATGTTCACGGCCCCCGTCTCCTCCAGGCCCTTTTCAATATATCGTCTGGCCACCTCGTTGTTCTCCGGGGCATTCACATCGCCGAAAGCCGGCAGAAAGCTCACCGTCACCAGCAGCAGGACCGTCAGCGTCAGGGCCAGCAGCAGGGCCATAACTCTGTATACTCTCTGAAATGCGCCTATCCTTCGCTTCATTCCCAGCTCATAGTCATCTCTCATCTCCTGGCTGAGCGCCGATGGCAGCCAGGAGCCTCTCTCCGGCTTTTTTCCCGGAGCTTTTATCTCCATCTTTCCCTGAGATGGGTCATATTCTCCCCGGCGCCACTGGGTGAAATGCTCCCAGAAGCTGCCGGGGTATTTGGGATTTCTTCTGCTCATGGCTCAGTCCTCCATGTCCCGGTCCACCGCAGCGTTTTGCTCCTGTGGATCTGCTCCGTTTTCCGCCATAATATTGGTATGGATGGAGCGTATCTTCTTCAGCATCACAAAAAACAATATTCCAGTCACCCCTGCGCCCACAGCCGCTTCAGTGATGGCCAGGTCCGGGGATTCAAGGATAAGCCATACAATAGCCATCACCAGGCTGAAGGCCATGTATATGGACACGGAAACCAGCAGCCGCCTGGAGAAGCTCACCGCCACGGCGCATACGATCAGGAAAAACAACAATATGATTCGCAAGGCCGGCATGATTTCATTCCCCCTTTTCTTCCGCTTCCACTTCCCGGAGCGTACTTATCTCGCAGACCTGCTCCAGCTTGTCGTTGGTAAAAGCCTCCAGGGACGACAGCAAATGGCTGCACACCGGCGAGGCAATCCAAAACAGCATAACTATAAGCAGCAGCTTCAGCGAGGCGTAGCTCCAGCCATAAAGGATAATTAGCCCCAGAGCAACCAGCAGCAGCCCCAGGGAATCGCCCATAGCGGCGGCATGGAGGCGGTTGAGCACGTAGTCTATTCTGAAAATGCCCAGAGTCCCCACCGCCATCACCACGATGCCGGCGAGGATAAGAAGCGCCGCAGGGATAAACTGCATAAGACTGATGCTCATCTGCCCTCCTCCTTTCCGTCCCCGCCAAGCCGGTGTTTTCTCTCCCGATAAATACCTATATAGATTTTCGTCAGCACAATGACGGCCACAAAGCTTATAACGGAGTAGATAAGGGCCACATCCAAAATTGAGCTCTCCCCCAGCAGTACCGACAGCAGTGCGATCATTGCGATGGTCATGGTGCCTATCATGTTCACCGCCATTATCCTGTCGGCCAGCCGCGGACCCAATATGGCCCGTATCAGGCAGAGCAGCGTGAGCACGGCAAGGGCCAGCAGGCAGCCCATAAAGAAGGGGGAAAAGTCTGCTCTCATATGCTCTCCTCCCATCTTTTCAGCAGCCGCACAAAAACTGAATCGTCAATGCCCTGGGCCAGGCTTCTGTCGTAACAGTGTACTTGGAATTGCCCGTCATGCATGTCAACAGTAATGGTGCCCGGAGTCAGTGTTATGGAATCTGCAAGTATAGTCCAGGCCAGCTCCGTTTTCAGCGGCGCCGTAAAGGACACCAGCACAGGCTCCGGGATATCCCTGTGGTTAAAAATAAATCCTGCCATGCACAGGGTGGCCAGGACCACCTCCCGCACCAGCGCCAAAATATAGCGCAGGAGCAGGGGCAGGCTCTTTATCAGCAGCCAGTCATATCTGGGCTTATAATCCAGAAACTTCCAGAAAAACCAGGATGCTCCGGCGCTGATAGCCAGGCCGAAGCAAAAGATTTCCATGGTAAGGCGGCCGTTGAGAGCAATCCAGAAGGCAAAAAATAAAATCGACATTCTATCACCTGTGAATCGGAAATTTGAAGGTTTTGTTTGCATGTCATCGGCTTTTCTTGCGCAGCAGCGCATCCGGGGCAGGCCCCTGAGATAATAAACAGGTACGGAGCAACCAACTGGAGCGGGGCCTGGCCTGATGATGTTTTCACCACGCCATGCCCCGCTCCCTCGGTCAACTTATTGCAGCCGACTGTGTTTATCCTCTCAGTCTCTGAACAGATGTTCTGCCCTCTTTCTGTAGCAGTCTCTTCTATATACCAGCAGAAGCATAACAAGCAGCCCCGTAATGAAACCGCCTGCGGCATTGGAGCTTATCCCTGAGACCAGGAAGCCGCAGATAGAAGCTGCGGCAGCCACCGCCGCATAAGGCATTTGGGACATCACGTGGTCCAGATGCTTGCATCCGGCCCCGGCGGAAGACAACACCGTAGTGTCCGATACCGGGGAGCAGTGGTCCCCAAAAACCGTGCCTGCCAGAGTAGCCCCCAGCACGTTGTAAATCATGCCGGGGTCTATGGCTGCGCAGACGCTTACAGAGGTGGGCAGCATGATGGCCATAGCCCCCCAGGATGCGCCGGTGGTAAAGGATATCACCCCAGAGACTACGAAAAGCGCAGCAGGCATGAGCCATGCCGGCAGCCAACCGTTGACGCTGGCCGCCACAAACTCGCCCGTTCCTATCCCATCCTCCCCCAGGACATTGGAGAAGGTCCAGGAAATTATCAAAATGCACATGGCGGAAACCATGCTTTTAACGCCTTGCAAAAAGGCAGCGTCAAACTGTTTTACCGAGAGCTTTCCCGGCAGCACAAAAATCACGAAGGAAGCAAAAAGCGTGCAGAGCGCCCCATAAACCAGGGCCAGCATGGTGTCGCTGTTCATGAAGGCTTCGATTACTGAGCAGCCCCCGGAGAAGCCCCCTCCGTTTCCTATCATAAAGACAATGGACAGCACTACCAGCAGCGACATCAGCAGCACAAGGTCTCCGGCAGTGCCTTTTCTTCCATCGCCCATCTCCTCCACAACGCTTTCGTTTATATCCACGAACACAGTTTTATCCCTGCCTGTGTCCATATACTCCTGCTCGAATTTTGCCATGGGCCCAATGTCGAATTTTTTTACAGCCACAAGGGCCACCAGAATAACGGCAAACCAGGCATAATAGTTATATACGCAGGCATGGAGAAAAACGCTCATCCCTCCCTCATTGAAACCGTTGGCCAGCATAGCGGGCATAGTCATGGAAATGACTGTGGCCACCCAGCTGGATACGGGCATGAGAATGGTGACCGGCGCCGAGGTAGAGTCTATAATATAAGCAAGCTTGGCCCGTGAAATCTTAAATTTGTCCGTGATGGGGACCATTACGTTTCCCACGGTAATGGCGTTAAAGTAGTCGTCGATAAAAATTATGCAGCCCAGCAGCAGGGTAGCCAGCTGGGCCTGCACCCTGTTTTTTATTCTTTTAACCCCAAAGTCTGAAAAGGCTCCGGCGCAGCCTGCCGCTGTCAGCACTGCGATAAGGCCGCCCAGCAGGGCGATAAACATCAGCAGATGTATATTGTCCCTGTCTGCGATCACTCCCGTCATCATATCGACGCAGCCGGGAAGGACTGCCAAAAGTCCTTCCGTCACCGACTGCGCCCTGTAGACGCACAGCAGGACCAGGCCGGTGAGAGTACCCGTGAAGAGCGAAATCAGTACGTTTTTACTTTTGATTGCCAGAGCCACCACCAGCAAAGGCGGCAGCAGAGAGAGTAAGCCAATGCTCTGCTCCACGAAAACACTCCTCCTTATCAAACTGAAAGCTTTCGCCCGGAAGTTCTCCGGCAGGTGCAGACGGGTCTACCCGCCTGCGCCTGCCGGCGTTCATCTATCAGCCTTCGTAAACTACCTTGCCCATGACCAGGGTCTTTTCCACCACAGCGGTGCCGATATCTTCAGGAGCAAGCTCCAGGATGTTTTTGTCCACAACGATCATATCGGCGCATTTGCCTGTCTCTATGGAGCCGGTCTCTTCGTCCAGGAAGTTAGCATAGGCCTGGTTTATGGTAAAGGAGTCTATCATGTCGCAGATGTTTGCCCGCTCCTCAGGCCACAGGGGCTCGTGGAACTGCGGATCCTCGTAATTTACCACCCAGGGATGATAATTGTCAGGGGCGATTCGGGTCACGCCTATCTCGATACCTATAAAGGGGTTGGGTATTGCGGTAATGGGGTAGTCGCTGGCGTTGGCCACAAGAGCTCCTCCGTCGAACAGGCATTTTTCCGGGAAGGAATGGGCTATCCTCTCTTCGCCGGTATAGCTGCCGTTGACGAAATAAGTGTCGTCTATCTGCATCCAGTAGGAGTTGGTCATAGCCACCACGCCCAGCTCCTTGAACCTGGGAATATCAGCTTCATCCAGCAGGAATATGTGGGTGATGCAGTGTCTGGCGTCTCTCTTTCCGTTTACCTTAAAGGCATACTCCACGGCATCCAGGGACTGCTTCACGGCGGCGTCTCCGGCGCAGTGGACATGTATGCCCATGCCGGCCTTATCCAGAGCGGCCACCACTGCGTTCATGTTGTCAGGCTCCCAGATCTGGTCGCCCCTCCAGCCCTCGGGCCGTCCCTCGGCCTTCTCATAGGGCTTGAGCAAAAAGCCGGTCAGGCTCTCCAGCACGCCGTCCATAAAGAGTTTTGCGGCATTGATGTGGAAGAATTTTCCGCCGTTGTCCCGCTCCCGGGCTTCCAGCAGCTCTTTTACCTGTTCAGGTCCCCGGTGGGGATCGGCCCAGTAGGCGCCGCGCATACGCATAGACAGGAGCCCCTTCTTATCCAGAGACTTCAGAGCCTCAACACCGTTGCTGTTGGCGATCAGCCAGGGGTCATAGGAGGTGGAGAATCCGTACTTGTGGCTCATCTCCTGATAGGCCAGAATTCCCTTTTCGTACTCCTCCACGGTGTAGTCCGGGAGAGCGTTAAGTATCAGGTCCTGAGCGCTCTCTCTGAAACAGCCGCTGGGGCTTCCGTCGGCTCTGCGCTCTATGCGTCCGTTTTCCGGGTCCGGGGTGTCCTTGGTCACTCCGGCCAGCTCAATGGCCGCAGTGTTGGCCCACAGGGAGTGAAGGGTCTCCGCCTGGAGAACTATGGGTATCTCGGAGGAAGCTCTGTCCATGGCCTCACGTTTGGGTCCGATACCGGGGAACAGGGCTTCCAGATATCCCTGGCCCCGAAGTATCTTAACATCCGGATGCTCCTGGAGATAAGTACGGCAAGCCTCCACATACTGCTCCTCGCTGTTATATCCGGCCAGGTTGATGCCGACCACCGTGGAAGTGGCCTTAGTATAGTGGGCATGGCCTTCAATAAAGGCGGGCATTATCATCTTTCCGCCCAGGTCCTCCACCTGAGTGTCCTTGCCTATGTAAGCCTTTACGCCCTCGTTGTCTCCCACATAGACGAACTTGCCGTCAGCAATGGCCACAGCCTGGGCCATGCTGCGTTTTTTGTCGGCAGTGTATACCGCTGCATTTAAGAATACCTTTTCAGCTGTCATAACTATATCCTCCTGATTAATATGGTTTCATTATTCCGCTCTGCTTTCCTGTTGCAAAAGCCAGTTATACAGTCTCATTTTTGCGCTGCTTCTCTGCCACCTTCAGCAGTATCTCGCCCAGTATCAGCACTATTGCCACGCCGATAACCACGAACAGCAGCTGAACCATATCCACCGGGACCCCGGGGACCCAGACAAACAGCACGCAGGTGGCTACGGTGATTAATTCTGCTATCCTTATAAGAAGAGTGGACAGCCACTTGGGTCCGGGGAAAACATAGGGGCGGGGAGTTTCCTTATCGGTGCGCTTGAGCTTGAAGTAGGCTTCAAAGTTTACGATATAGGGGATGAGCAGCAGCAAGCTGGTGCAGGAGAATATAGCCCAGAACACGGTCTGTGCATCTCCGGGGATCAGGTTGGAAGCCAGGGTCATCAGCGTTGCCATCACGGCCGAGATGATTATCACGCCAACAGGCTGGCCGTTCTTGTTCCGCTTGGAAAATATTTTGGGAAGCTCGCCGGTCTCGCCGCCAATGGCTGCTGTGTTGCAGGGTGCGCCAACCCACAGCATGCCCTGGATGAAGAGAACGGTCAGGTAAAGGAAGCCCAGCACCATGACCAGAGCGCCCAGTGCTCCGGCAGTTCCAAGGCCGGCCTGCAGGGTCTGGATTATACCGATGGTGATGTCCACATCGGCAATGGGCACGGCCCAAAGCACGGCAACAGAGGTGAGGATGTACAGCACTGCAACCAGCAGTACGTTCTTTATAGCCGCCCGGGGCACGTCCCTTGCCGGATTTTCCATTCTGCCGTTGGCAGCGGAGGTCTCAAAACCAAGGAAGTTATAAACAAGTGCGGGGATGAAAACTATAGATGCGCCAAGAGTAGGCACCATTTCCTTGGCGGAGAAGGGGTTGGCCTGAGTTCCGCCCCGGCTAAAGCAGATCACGCCGGAGATGACCAGGAACAGTCCTATGATTATTTTCACTACTGCGCCGTAATTGTACAGGAATGCGGAGTTGCGGCTGGGCAGCAGCAGAATTGCCAGCATGCCGTATACGACCAGCAGGTTGAGTATTATGGAAGCCACAGACCCCAGCTGTACGCCGAAGGTGGCCTGGAATACCTGCACGAAAAGGGTCGCATTGGAAGAAAGCCATACTGCATTGCACGCCCAGTAGACGTAGCCCATACGGGCGCCCATCTTGGGACCGAAAGCTCTGGCAGACCAGCCGGCAAAGCCGCCGTCATCCGGGTATGCGGCTCCAAGCTCAGCACAGGTCAGAGAGCCTGTGAAGAAGAACAGGGCTCCAACGATAAAGATCCAGGTGATGGATGCCCAGCCCATGGTTGCAACTGAGGGGATGGTGTCCAAGAAGAATATTGCGCACACAAGTCCCAGCAGCATGTCCATTTGGCTCATGCCGCTTTTTTTCTTTTTTTCGTTTGACATATTGACCTCCTGTTGTATTTGTAGTTTAAACGGTGTTTGACCTCTCTGAGTCATTTATATCACAATCTGATTTTTTTGATATATTCCTGTCAGAATCGGGAAAACCGAATACATAATCGGGAGGCCGCTTTGTTGTATATGAATAGCTTATATGCTATAATTCATAGTGGTAGTTTATGTTTATGGCAGATTTTTTCTGTAATTATCCACAAAAAAATTATAGGAGTAGTGATGAAAACTTTTCAGATCGCCATATGCGACGACAGCAGCTTTGATGCCGAAGCTCTATCCTCTTATGTCCTTGAGCTTAAAAGCCAGGGTATTTTTCCCGAGATATCGAAGTACGGTTCGGGCCCTGAGCTTTTGGAAGAATATAAGAAGGGCCGTCGCTTCCACTGCGTTATCCTGGACATGCTTATGGTGCCTATGGACGGTATATCCACGGCAAAGGAAATTCGCAGCTTTGATTTTTACGTGCCCATCCTCATTGTCACATCCACGGCCCAGTTTGCTTTGGAGGGCTACCAGGTCAACGCCTGGCGATATCTGGTAAAGCCTGTAGACAAGGAACTGTTTCTCAAGGAGCTTGTCGCCATATACCGGGAAGAGAGCTTTGAAAAGCCCAACTGCTACGTGGTGCGCAATGAGACCGGCATACACCGCATACGGTATTCCGACATCGTTTATTTTGAATCCGACCTGCACACCATCCGGCTGCGCACGATGAAGGAGGAATATACTTTCCGCGGCTCCATAAGCGAGATAGAAGAGCGGATGGCTCCATATTTCTTTTTCAGGGTCCACAAAAGCTATGTGGTGAATCTGGGACATATAAAGACCATAGCCAAATCCTCTCTGCTTATGGAAAACGGCGATTCGGTATTTCTCAGTAAACACCGCTCCGCCAAACTTTATGAGGCTCTATTGAATTATGCTGAACACGATCTTAACAAATAGTCTTTTCTCCCCCCATGACCCATTAATGCTTTTCTATATCGGCTGCACCGAGGGGCTCATGGTGGTGTGGAGCTTCAACAAGCTGCTGACCAGGAACTCCCGCAGCTGGCATCCCTATTTCTGCTACATGCTGGTCTATATCTCTGCCACCATATTTGACGCCTATAATAATTTCAAAGTCTATTTTGTAATGATAATCTGCTACCTGCTCATTATGGGCATCGCCTTTATTTTCTACGATGACCCTGAGGAGATACGCCTGCTCATCCCCTTTGTTTTTATCGCCATCAACTATGCCTCGACCATAGTCGCCGCCATCATAGTCTGGGCAGCAGCTTCCTGGGCAGTTCCCGACTTTCCGCCAAACCTCCGCATGGGTTACGCCTCCCAGACCCTGTTGTGCATACTCTTCTTCCTTTCCGTAAACGGCATCTCCCTTCTGAAACGAACGGGGTGGGATAAGAGCCCTATCCAAAAGCTCTTGCTTTTCGTCCTGTGCCCTCTGGTGCTTCTTGTGCTGGTCCTCTCCGTTTATTACACTCCCGATTATCCCCTTACCCTGCAAAATTACACTGCGCATAAGCTGATGATAGCCGCTTGCCTTTATCTTATCGCCATCATCCTGTTCACCACCTCAAACCGTGCCGCAAAAATGCATGAGGCCATTCTCCGTTCCGCCTCTCTTGAGCAGCTCATCGCCGTTCAGCAGGCCTATTATCTGTCCCTGCAGGAGCACCAGCAGAAGCTGCGCCACTTGAGCCATGACATAAAAAACCACAACAGAGCCATCCACGGTCTGATCTCCCTGGGAAAATATGATGAGGCTCTGGCGTATTCCGAATCTCTGGTCCAAAATGCCGAGACTCTCACCCCGGTTACGGAGTGCAGGAACGTACTAATCGGAGCAATGCTCAATGACCGCCTGGGGGCAATAAAAAACGAGGGAGTCAGGATCTCCCTCTGTGTCATGGTGCCTGAGCAGCTCAATATCAAAGACCCGGATATGTGCATACTCCTGGGCAATCTCTTCGATAATTCCGTGGAAGCCTGCCGGGCCGACAAGCTTAACAGCAATAGATTTATTGACATAGACATCCGGCTGAAAGGTCCAATGCTGTATATCAAAGTCAAGAATTCCTTTTCCGGCAATATAAACTTTTCCAACAACACCTACATCACGACCAAGCCCGACGCTATCTTCCACGGTATCGGCCTGCACAATGTGAAGCAGGTTGTAGCAAAATATTCCGGCCGCACCATCATAGAGCACAAAGACAATGTTTTCTCCGTTACCGTCATACTATTCCATCCGGCGGAGCCGGAGTAAGTCCCCCTGCCCCATGTTCTCCTGGGATGATTTTTCGGCCCGGCAAATATAGGTTTACATAATTTTGATTTTAAACACAAACACAGCCGTCCGCAGGAATACGGGCGGCTGTGTTTTTTTCAGTTCTTCAATTCTTCTCTTTTTTCTGTGCCCCTTGACTCTTTCTCCCACTTGATTATAAGTTATGTAAACCCGTTATCATGCTCTCTATTTTATCTGCGGCAGCCTTGGCTCCGCCGCAGCGGCGGAAGCTCTCCCCTATTTTCTCTGCGTTTAATTTGTAGCTGCCATTTTCCATAAGCAGCTCCAACCCGGCCCTGATATCCGCTGCCGAGGCCGACGAAAGTGCTGCGCCCGCTCCCAGCTGCCTGATCCTCTCTGCCACCGCTCCCTGTTCGGCAGTCTGGGGATAGCATAATAAGGGCGCTCCGAAGTACAGGCTCTCGCTGGCGCTGTTCATGCCGCAGTGACTGAGGAACACGTCGGTCTCCTTCAGCACGGCGGTCTGGTCTACCCATCTTCTTACCTGCACGTTCTCCGGCAGTTCCCCCAGGGCGTCCCCGTCAGCCAGGGCCCCGGCAGAGATGAGCACCTGTGCATCCATATCCGCAGCGGCAGCTATGCAGTTTTTGTAGACTTCCGGCATATTGTTGTTCACGGTACCCATGGAAATGTACACGAGCTTTTCCTTTTTCTTTTCGAAGCTGCTTGCAGGCGGCAGGATGCAGGGACCCACAAAGGAATATTTTTCGGAAAAGCTCTCATAACAGGGCTGGAATTCCGGGGAGGTATATACGATGGTATCCGTATCTCTGTCGTTTGATATAAGCTGTAAAAAGCTTTTTATGGGGTAGCCCATTTTCTCCAGGCGCCTTACGTCCTTGTTCATCTTCGGAATGCTCAGCAGCATAGCCATGGTCCGGCTTAAACTTTGCTTCATCAGCTTTGCCGACTCCCGGTTGAAGGCAAAGGTGGTGGTGGATGACACAAAGGGGACGCCCAGTTTCAGCGCCGCCGCCTTGCCCCACACAGCCATTGAGTCGGCCACTATGCAGTCTGGCCTTTCCCTTTCCATTTCACGGCATACCATGGTATCCAGGGCCAGGGTGGTCTCCACCAGTACATGGATGGAAAAAGCCGTGTCCCTGGCTATTCTGGCTCCGTCTTCAGGGCCCAGTCCAAGCTGCGCATCATAAGCGTCGCAGGCTATGAAGCGGGCCCCCGCCGCCTCTATTTTTTCCCGCAAACTCTCATAGGAATAGTAGCTCACACTGTGCCCACGGCTTATCAGTTCTCTCACCACCCCCAGCGTCGGGTTGGTATGCCCATGTGCAGGGATATTGAAAAAAGCGATCCTAGCCATCAGCCTTCCGTCTCCTCTCCTGAGAGCTCGCCAAAAATCATCGAGATATATCTGTCCATCATCTCCGGCGGAGGTATTGCCAGTCCCCGTTCCACATCCCCCAGAACCAGCAAGCTGTCTCCGGCTTTGATGCCGAACATATCCCTGGCTTCCTTGGGAATAACGAACTGCCCCTTTTCCCCTATCTTCACTGTCCAGGCTTTTTTGCCCTGCGGCCACTTCATGCTCCAGGCCCCCTAAGTATGATTTGTATAACTAATCATACAGCTGCTGAATTTGTCTGTCAAGGCATAAAAGTTTTTCCCGGTGCAAAAATAATACTCAGTGATGATTTGAAAGGTGCTGAATTCATGAGCAAGAAGATTGGCAGGCAGACCTTGAAGCTGGCAAAGCCGGTATCCATAGCGGCCTCGGCCAGTGTGGCTGGCAAAAAGGAAGGGGAAGGACCTTTAAAACGCTGCTTTGACTATATCTCCCAGGACTCCTATTTCGACCAGAGCACCTGGGAAAAGGCTGAGAGCCAAATGTTGAAGCGTTGCTTTTCCCTGTGCTGCGACAAGGCCGGGATAGCTCCGTCTCAGCTGGACTTCATATTTTCCGGGGATCTGCTGAACCAGTGTGTCAGTTCAGCCTTTGCCATGAAAGACAGCGGCAGTCCCTACTTCGGGCTGTACGGAGCATGTTCCACCATGGTTGAATCTCTGTCTCTGGCAGCCATGTGCATTGACGGGGGGTTCGGGGACCTGGCCTGCGCAGTGACCGGCTCCCACTTCTGCTCTGCCGAGCGCCAGTACCGTTTCCCTCTGGAATACGGAGGCCAACGCCCGCCAACTTCCCAGTGGACAGTGACAGGAGCCGGGGCTGCGATTTTATCCTCCCGGGGCCATGGGCCATATATCACTCATATTACCCCCGGGATAATTGTGGACGCCGGTATCAAGGATGCCAACAGCATGGGTTCCGCCATGGCCCCTGCGGCCTTTGAGACCATAAAACGCCATTTTGAAGACACCGGCCGGGACCTGAGCTATTACGACGCAGTATTCACCGGGGACCTGGGGGCCATGGGCCATGATATACTTCAAAAATTGATGGCCGACGAGGGCGTAGACCTGGGGGCAAGATACATGGACTGCGGAGTTTTAATTTATGACCTGAGTACCCAGGACGTCCATTGCGGAGGCTCCGGCTGCGGCTGCTGTGCCTCGGTGCTCTGCGGCCACATTCTGAAGGGCTTGGAGAAGGGCGTCTGGAACCGGGTGCTGGTAGCCGCTACAGGAGCGCTCATGTCTCCTCTCAGCTGCCAGCAGGGTGGCAGCATCCCCGGTATCTGCCACGCAGTGGCCATAGAAAGAGAGGTCTGAGAATGGAAAGCTTCCTGGAATATGCAAAAGCCTTTCTTGTAGGAGGCATGCTCTGCGCCATAGGCCAGCTGCTCATAGACCACACCAAGCTCACCCCAGCCCGGATACTCACCAGCTATGTGGTGGCCGGAGTCATTCTCTCAGCCCTGGGACTATATCAGCCTCTGGTAGATTGGGCAGGAGCCGGAGCCTGCGTTCCCCTCACCGGATTCGGCCACAACCTGGCCAAGGGCATACGGGAGGCCGTGGCAAAAGACGGACTTTTAGGCGCCTTTACCGGAGGCTTTACCGCCGCCTCCGCCGGGTTGTGCGCAGCGGTCTTTTTTGGCTTGATAGCCGCCCTTATTTTTAAGCCCAAGGATAAGGGCAAATAGCTTCGGGCAGCAGCGGAGAAAAACCGGGAGGGCAGAAAATAAGCGGGGCCGGAATCAGATCCGGCTCCGCTCATTTACATAATTTTGTTTACTTAATCTTATTTACGTAATATTGTTTACGTATTTTGATTTACATAAACTTATTTGATCTCCAGTCTGCGGCTGGCGGGCAGCTGCTCCTGTTTCTTGGGCATGGTCAGGGTCAGCACGCCGTCGGTATAGCTGGCTTCGATGGCGTCGGCATCGATACCGGATATATCGAAGCTCCTGCTGAAGGAGCCGTAGTAACGCTCCCGTTTGACGAAGTTCTGCTTGTCCTCCTCCTTGTTCTCCATGGAACGCTCTGCACTGATGGTCAGGCAATCGTCCTCGATGTCTATCTTGATGTCATCCTTGTTGAAGCCAGGGAGTTCGGCCTCCAGCTTGTAAGCATCGCCGGTGTCGGTGACGTCGGTCCTGAAACCGGATACGCTTCTCGCGCTGTTGCCGAAGAAGCTGCGCTCAAGCTCATCAAACTCACGGAAGGGGTCAAAAGCTGCAACACTGTGTACACGACGATCAAAAGGAATAAGTTCAAACATAATATATACCTCCATCAAATTTATTACTAATTTATTGGGATGAAGCTTTCTTTATCTCGTTTCATCTTGTATATAAAATACCGCACAAATATTAATAAATATAGCAATAAATATGAACTAAATATGAATATTAGCACTCAATCTAGTCGAGTGCTAATATTATTCCCGTATGTATTCAATTTTATTCTCTTTGCGCTCAGTTAAGGGATTGGAATTTGTCCCAGGGATAGCCCGGCTCAGGCCTGGCAGAAAACTCCATGCTCCTGCCGCTCACCGGGTGAGGAAAAGCCAGGCCCCAGGACCAGAGGGCGATGTTGCAGCGCCGCTCTCTGCTGCCGTATTTTGCATCCCCCAGCAGTGGCAGGCCCCGGGAGGCGAACTGCACTCTTATCTGGTGGCTGCG
Organism: uncultured Oscillospiraceae bacterium; assembly: GCA_944385125.1. Lineage (GTDB taxonomy): Bacteria > Bacillota > Clostridia > Oscillospirales > Oscillospiraceae > Limivicinus. The sequence goes on along the minus strand of CALWVZ010000008.1, from coordinate 15,189 downwards.
GCCGGTGTGCAGTTTGATTTTGAAAAGGCACTTGTCCCCGGAGCGCTCCAGCAGTTTATACTCCAGCTCTGCCCGGCGCACTCCTCTGCGCTGGCGTTTCACCACATAGGATTTGTTTTTTGCCGCATCCCTGAACAGCAGGTCCTGCATAAGTCCCTCCGGCTCCTCCGGGCAGCCCTCGGACACCGCCAGGTATTCTTTAAAGAACTTTCCTCCGGCCATAGCGGCAGAGAGAACTGCCGCAGCGCCGCTGCTGCGGGCATATACCATAAGCCCGCCAACCTCTTTATCCAGGCGGTGTACGCAGAACACCTCGCCTCCCAGCTGCTCTCTCAGCAGGGAGCTCATGTCCTTTTGAGAGTCCAGGCCCGGAAGTTTCATGCATACTGTCAGCGCCTCATCCTCGTATATTATTTCTATCCTCATATTTATCACCCCGAACATTGTACAAGCTGGGCAAAAAAAATTCAAGCTGTCCTGCTCAATTAGGTGCTTTCAACAGTGTTTTTGCTGTCGATTGACTTATGATAAGGTCGATGTTAAAATTCTTTTGGTAAACTTTATATGAACATTACACAGGATTTACATCCTGTCAGGAGGAGATGTATAAGCTGAGTATTTCAAATGTTATCTCGCTTCTGGGAGGCGTGGCTCTTTTTCTTTTCGGCATGACCCTTATGGGAGACGGGCTGAAAAAGGTGGCCGGCAATAAGCTGGAGCTGGTGCTTTACCGCCTGTCAGGAACTCCCCTGAGGGGACTGCTGCTGGGCACCGGGGTCACCGCCGTGATTCAGTCTTCATCGGCCACCTCAGTGATGGTGGTGGGCTTTGTGAACTCCGGCATGATGAAACTCAAGCAGGCCATATCCATCATCCTGGGTGCCCTTATCGGCACCAGCGTCACCGGCTGGATAATCTGTCTGTCCAGTCTGGAGGGCAGCGGCTGGGTCTCCCTGCTGTCCACTTCCACCATCACCGCCGTGGTGGCGGTTGCCGGCATTGTTCTCAGAATGTTCAGCTCAAAGCAGTCCAACCACCATCTGGGGGATATAATGCTGGGCTTTGCCGTACTGATGTACGGCATGCAGGCCATGAGTACCGCCGTCTCTCCTTTAAAGGGAAGCCCCGCTTTTGTCAGTCTCCTCACCTCCTTTTCCAATCCTCTTCTGGGCATATTGGTGGGAGCCATATTCACCAGCATACTCCAAAGCGCCTCTGCTGCCGTAGGTATACTTCAGGCTCTGTCAATGACCGGGGCCATTAATTTTGCCGTTGCCTATCCCATCATCCTGGGTATAGCCATAGGCGCTGCGGTGCCGGTTTTGCTTTCTGCTCTGGGAGCCAGGGTAGACGGCCGGCGCACCGCTCTGGCATATCTGGTGATCGAGCTTGCGGGAGTCATCATATGCGGCGGGGTGTTTTATGCCCTGGATTATTTTCTGGATTTTGGCTTTAAATACACGGTGCTGGACACTGTGGGCGTGGCCGCCGTGAATACGGTTTTCCGCCTTGTCACCGCCGTGGTGCTGCTGCCCTTCCTGGACGTTCTGGCCTGGATGGTCTCCATACTTGTCCGTGGAACGGCCTCTCAGCGCGCAGCGGACAGCCAGTTTGACCGGCTGGACCAGCGTTTCCTGCTCCATCCCGCATTGGCTATTGAACAGAGCAGGCTGACGGTAAACTCCATGGCCCGCATATCCAAAGAAAATGCTCTGGCTGCTCTCGGCCAGCTCCAGCATTATGACGAGCACGGGATAAAGGAGATAGAGCAGCGGGAGGAGCTGGTGGACCGTTACGAGGACCGCATAGGCACCTATCTCGTTAAGCTGAACACACGGGAGCTGGACAAGCAGCAAAACGAGAGCGTGTCCAAGATCCTCCATACCCTCAGCGATTTTGAGCGTATCAGCGACCACGCCCTGAACCTGGCTGAGTCGGCCCAGGAGATACACAGTAAGGCTCTGCATTTCTCTGAAGACGCCGCCCATGAGATGCTGGTACTGAGCTCCGCCGTAAGCGAGATACTGGAGCTGTCCTTCTCCGCCTTTATAAACGAGGATGAGACCCTGGCCTATAGGGTGGAACCGCTGGAGGAACACATCGACATACTCTGCGACGAGATGAAGCTGCGGCACGTGGAGCGTCTGCAAAACGGCCACAGCTCCCTCTCCCAGGGCTTTGTTTTCAATGATATCCTCACCAACTGTGAACGGGTGGCGGACCACTGCTCCAATATCGCCATTGCCTTGATCGAGCTTAGCGCCGATAATTACAGTACCCACGGCTATGTTCTGGACCTGAAGGAGCAGCGCTCCCATGACTTTGACAGGCTTTATGCCCAGTTTGCAGACAAATACAAAATATAAGATCCAAAGGAAGGGCCTCTGTCCTTCCTTTTCTGCGTCTCACAATTTGTGTAAATTCTTCCGTTGTGGGAAAGAAATTTGTTGTTTTTAACTGTTTTTTCTATATACAAATTATTGAGCTGTTGATATAATAAAAACATAATGGAATGTGATGGAGGGAAACAGTGTGAAAGAACCAACTCTTGTCATTCTGGCTGCAGGCATGGGCAGCCGTTTCGGCGGCCTCAAGCAAATCACCGCCGTGGATGAGCACGGCCACGCCATCATCGACTTCTCCCTGTATGACGCCTACAGGGCCGGGTTTCGCAAAGTAGTCTTTATCATCAAGCACGAGATCGAGGAAGATTTCAAAAAAGCCATCGGCCGCCGTATGGAAAAGTATTTCCACGTGAAATATGCCTACCAGCAGCTGGATATGCTGCCCCCTGGCTATTCCGTACCTCCCACCAGGAGCAAACCCTGGGGCACGGGCCACGCCGTTCTCTGCTGCAAAGAGTTGGTGGACGGGCCCTTTGCAGTCATCAATGCCGACGACTATTATGGCCGCAGCGCCTATCAGTCCCTCTATGATTTTCTCTCCGCCGACAGGCCTGAGAATGAGCACGCCATGGTTGCCTACCTTCTGAAGAACACCGTCACGGAAAACGGCTCCGTGGCCCGGGGCATCTGCCAGGTGGAGGACGGCTGCCTCACCGACGTGGTGGAGCGCACCAAGATATTCAAGGACGGGCAGGATGCCAAGTTCACCGAAGACGGTGAAAACTTTTACCCTTTGTCCGGGGATGTGTCCGTGTCCATGAACTGCTGGGCCTTCAGCCACTCCATGTTCTCAGAGCTGGAAAATCGTTTCCCTGCCTGGCTGGATGATAATCTGCCCGTCAATCCCGACAAGTGCGAATACTTCCTCCCCTTTGTAGCCAACAAGATGATAAAGGCCGGAGAAGGGAAGATAAAAGTTATAAACTGCCATGAGAACTGGTACGGCATCACCTACAAGGAAGATATGGAAAGCGTTGTAAATGCAATAAAAAATATGCAGGACGAGGGAATATATCCCGATACCCTGCTGGATTGAGAGGTAAAAAGCAATGAATGTATTGGTCACCGGCGGCGCAGGATACATAGGCAGTCACACCTGCGTTGAACTTCTGGAAAAAGGCTACGGCGTGGTAGTAGCAGACAATCTGGTAAACTCCAGCGCCAAGTCCCTGGAGCGCGTGCAGCAGATCACCGGCAAATCCCTGGACTTCTATGAGATAGACGTCCGGGACCGGGCAGCTCTGGACCGCATTTTTGAAAAGCACGATATCGGCTGCGCCATTCACTTTGCCGGGCTCAAAGCCGTAGGCGAGTCCGTGGCTATGCCCCTGGAGTATTACGATAACAACCTAAACTCCACCATCACCCTTTGCCGGGCCATGAAGGACCACGGCGTTAAGAACATCGTTTTCTCCTCCTCCGCTACCGTCTATTCCGGGGACAATGAGATGCCCTTGAAGGAGACCTCTCATACCGGCATGTGCACCAACCCCTACGGCTGGACCAAGTACATGTCCGAACAGATCATGAGAGACACTGCCTTTGCCGACGAGGAATGGTCCATAGTGCTGCTGCGCTACTTCAACCCCATAGGAGCCCATAGCAGCGGTCTTATCGGCGAAGATCCCAGAGGCATCCCCAACAACCTGATGCCCTACATATCCCAGGTGGCCGTAGGCCGCCGGGACCACCTGAACGTCTTCGGCAACGACTACGACACCCACGACGGTACCGGCGTGCGGGACTACATCCATGTGGTTGACCTGGCCCGGGGCCACGTCTGCGCCATAGAGTACATGGCAAACCACAAGGGCGAGAACGTCTTCAACCTGGGCACCGGCATGGGCTACAGCGTTCTGGACATGGTGAAAGCCTTTGAGCGGGTCACCGGCGTGAAGATTCCCTATGAGATAGCCCCCCGCCGTCCCGGCGACCTGGCCACCGTATACTCCAGCCCTGACAAGAGCGCTCAGCTTCTGGGCTGGAAGGCTCAGTACAATCTGGACGATATGTGCCGGGACACCTGGGCCTGGCAGTCCAAGAACCCCATGGGCTACGGCGAATAAGTTTTTGATACATGCTTACATGGCGGCAGCTCTCCGGCTGCCGCCATGGTCTGTTTTGGAAATGACTGTTCTTATGAAAAAACGATTCTTGACTTCTCTTTTGTTCATCTCCGCCCTGTGCTGTCTCCTGCTTTGCGGCTGCGGCGGAAACGGAGAGCTCTCCGGCGGTAGCATCTCCTCCCCAAGCCCAAGCCCCAGCCAATCCCCCGCCCCCTCCCAGGACGACGTCAGCGCCTCCGAAGCTCCGGGGCCCGCAGCCCCTCAAGTTCTCTGCGTCAATGCCCCGGAGGATATTCAGGACGAGCTCTGCCTGGCGATGGCCCAGCTGTGTCAGCCCCGGGCCATGGATATCAGCGGCCTGGCCCTGGAACAGCCGGAGCTGGATGTGACGAACCTGTATTATGAAATACTGGCTGATCGGCCGGAGCTGAAATACGCCTACAGTATACAGGTGACTGTGGAGGGCTCTCTGCTAAATTGCAGCTTATCCTACATGCCCTACAAAACCGGGGAATATCCGGCGGACTTTCAGGGCGCAGAGGTCCGGGACCTGGGGCAGCTCATCTCCCTTGCCGATGACAATTTAGGCAGCGGCAGTGTCCCCCTGCGCATCACAGACCCCTCTCTGGAGCCGGATGAGATGAACAAAGCCCTGCAGCAATCCGGGGGCGGATACTTCAGCTGCACTTTGAATCAGGACGCCACCGCCATAGTCTTTGCTCCGCCCCTGGGCATGGATGCCGGGGATTGCCTCCAGGCTCTGGAGGAGGCGGACAAGCTGGCCGACTCCCTCATATCTCAGCTCATAAGCCCGGATATGGGCCAGGAAGAAAAGGCCCGGGCGCTGTATTCCTGGCTGTGCTCCAACGTGGAATACGACCAGAGATATTACAGCGACAGGGCCTCCATGCCCTATGAGTCCCAGACGGCCTTAGGGGCGCTGAGGGACGGCACAGCCATATGCGGCGGCTACTCCCACGCTTTGAAGCTGCTTTTTGAAAAGGCGGGCATTCCCTGCTTCAACGTGACCGGCATATATTACGGCGAAAACCACATGTGGAACATCGCTCAAATAGACGGACGCTGGCTGTGGTTCGACGCCACCTCAGACCGGGGCAGTGACGGACAGTTCGGCTATCTTCGCTTTGCCCTGGAATACCTGGATGAGGACAAGTACCAATGGGACGATTCCATTGTCCAGGCCCTGACCGGCAGCGGAGGCAGCGGAGAATGACATGAAAAAGCCTCCCGGAAAGGGAGGCTTTTTCATGTCATTCTCTTATTCCGCCGAAGCGGCCTGCTCGTCGGCGGAGGGTCCCTCCGCTGCTACAGGCGTTTTATTTTTGGGGACGACTATAAGCAGGTGCAGCATGGCGCCGATACCGGCAAAGAGGGCGGTATACATCTGCCCCAGGCCCTGATACAGGTTGAGCCCCCAGGCCGCCGCTGCGCACAGCAGGCACAGCAGAGGCGGAGCAATAAGCAACAGGCGGCTGCGCAGCAGCTCATAGCTGCCGGGAATGCAGAGGATACCCAGCACGCCGCCTATAACGGCCAGGGTATTTATGACATACAGTATCCAGTGGTCGTACTGGGCGGTGCTGCGCTGCTGCTCCAGAAAGCTTCTGGTACTCTCGCCCAAATCGCCGCCGTCATTCACCATAGCCTCGATCCCGTCCTCCTGCATCAGGATAATGCGGGCGGAACGGCGGCTGTCCTCCAGCTCTTTCAGCTCATCGACGCTGACCAACATTTTGTCCAGCTTGTCAGCCTCGGCATCCAGCTTTTCCTTGTTTTCTTCCAGTTCCTCGGCTTCATCATCCAGCTGACCCATGTTGTACCACAGCAGCTCCAGCTGGTGCTGCAGCTCAAATTCACCCTTCTTCAGGGCCTCCTCCCCGGAGTTCACCTGATACCTTGCAGTTTCCAGAGCCTGCTGGCCTTTTGCCAGCTGAGCCGCCGTGTTATCCAAGGCACTCTGCAGCGCCCCAGGCCCTGACGCAGCCGCCGTCAGCTGGGCCGCCAAATCGTTCAGCTGAGCCTTTACGTCAGCCGGGTCTGACTCATATCCAAAGGATGTGGGAATCGTTATTGCGCCGCCCAGCATGCCGGCTACCTCAGGACTGCTCTGGGATAGTACCGACACAATACCATTGTAAAAGTTTACATTTGAGATGAGAAAATTATCTGAAAGGGTTAAATTAATTTCATCTATAAGCTTTTTATAGCTCTCATCAGGTTCAGGTTCCGGTTCCGGGTCCTGGTCCTGGTTACCTCCCTCCGGAGGGCTTATCCCACTGAGGACTGTTGCCACAAGCCCCCTGGCAGGGGCTTCATAACTCAGGCCGCTGGCCACCAAAGTCGTATCTTTGGCTGGCGGCTCAATCTGATTCTCTCCTGATATACCGTCTACATCGCCGGTCCCGCCGGTGCTGCCGCCGTCGGTCTGGTCTACATCGCCGGTCCCGCCGCCGGTGCTGCCGCCGTCGGTCTGGTCTCCGCCGCCGGTCTGGCCTCCGCCGCCGGTCTGGTCTCCGCCGCCGGTCTGGTCTCCGCCGCCGGTCTGGTCTCCGCCGCCGGTCTGGTCTCCGCCGCCGGTCTGGCCTCCGCCGCCGGTCTGGTCTCCGCCGCCGGTCTGGTCTCCGCCGCCGGTCTGGTCTCCGCCGCCGGTCTGGTCTCCGCCGCCGGTCTGGCCTCCGCCCTCTTCGCCGCCGGTCTGGTCTCCGCCGCCGGTCTGATCTCCGCCGCCGGTCTGGTCTCCGCCCTCTTCGCCGCCGGGCTGTTCAGAAGAATTGATAAAAGCATCCAAGGCAGCAGCATATTTTGAGACGCTGGCCGCTCCATTCTCCAGGGCAGGTGTGAGAGCGTCCAACTGGTCGATCGCCTGTGTGAGCGCTTTTTTCATTGTTTCAAATTGCTCGGAGGACTGCTTTAAAAGGGCTTCCTGCTCCGCTAGCTGCTGCTTGCCGCTCTCCAGCTCCTCCTTGGCCTGCTCCAACTGCGCCTTTCCGTCCATTATCATGTCCACTCCCATGGTGTAGCCCCCCATGGTAGCGGTGTGGGTGGCAAGGTCAGTGCGGTGCTGGGCAGCGTCCTCGTCGTGTTCATCCTGAAGGCGCTCCAGCTCTTCAAAGGCTTCGTCATAGCTTATGGAGTTTTCCAGCTTGGCGTCCAGTTCCTCATATTCCTCAAGCTTATCCTCAATACGCTGGCAATATTCAAGGCTTTCCTGCAGCGTTCCGTCGGCCTTACCGAAACCAAGAGCGCCATTTATGAGCATAAAGCTGCCGAGCAGCGCAAGCACTATGGCAAATACTCTGGCAAGAGCCGGGTGCTTCACATTCCATTCCTCCCAATCTACATACTGTCTTGATATTATATCAACGATTTATTAAAAAATCATGTATATCCTAAAAATTTTCCCTTTAATTTCCCGTTAAATTCATGTATAGTTTTAAAGAGATATAAGATGTATGGAGGCCGCAGCGTGAAACTGATTTTTGCCCCCATGGAAGGGATAAGCACATACATATACCGGCGTCTCCACGCCCGCTTTTTCGGCGGTGTGGAGGAGTATTTTGCCCCTTTCATCGCCCCGGACGGCAGCGGCAGCTTTAAAAGCTCAGCCCTCAGGGATATATTGCCGGAAAACAACCGGGATATCACTCTCATCCCCCAGCTGCTGGTGAATCGGTCGGAGCCCTTTGTCCACGTAGCCGGAGAGCTGGCGGCCATGGGCTACGGCGAGGTGAATCTGAACATTGGCTGCCCCTCCTCCACGGTGGTGGCAAAGCACAAAGGCTCCGGGATGCTGCTGGACCTGGAGGGGCTGGATCGCTGCCTCAATGAAATATTCAGCCGCTCTCCCCTGGCGGTATCAATAAAGACCCGCATGGGGCTGGAAAGTACGGAGGAGTTTCCCCGCATCCTTGAGATCTATAAAAAATATCCCCTGAAGCGGCTGATAATCCACGCCCGGGCCCGCTCCGGCATGTATAGGAGCCCTGTAGATATCCAGGGTTTTCTCTCCTGCCTGGACAGCTGCCCCTGGCCGCTGTGGTATAATGGAGACCTCTTTTCTCCCGACTGCGCAACACTATGGGACATGGCCGGAGACAGGCTTGCCGGGCTCATGCTTGGCCGGGGCGCCGTGGCGGACCCGGCTCTCCCCAGGGCTTTGAACGGCGGTCCTGCCCTGAGCGTCCCGGAACTGGAGAATTTTCATGGAGCCCTGCTCTCTGCTTATCTGGAGGCAGGCTACGACGGCCGGTCAGCCATGGCCCGGCTAAAAGAGCTGTGGTTCTACATGCTCTGCAAGTTTCCCGACAGCCGCCGGGAGACAAAAGCCCTGCTCAGATCCCAGACTCTGCAAGATTATAGCTTCGCCGCTTCCGCCCTTTTTCACAGTGGGAAATTTTCTCCCACTTGTTATTTCAGTCAATAAGGATACCCGAACACCGGGCATCCTTATTGACTGTTTCACTATACAGAAAGTTCCTGTCTAATCGAAGGGCTTCACATATCCATGGCCCTGCGGCAGTAGTAGTTGAACTGGCGCTCCCTCTCCAGGGTGCTGGGGTCCATATGTCCGGGGTATACTTCATAGTCTCCCTCCAGCAGGCACAGCTTTTTCAGAGACCTGAGCTCCTCGTCCATATCCCCTCCGGGGAAATCCGTGCGTCCGCAGCTGCCCTTGAAGAGGGTATCCCCGGTAAAGAGGGCGTTCTGGCAGCGGATGCTCACTCCCCCGGGAGTGTGACCGGGAGTGGCAAAGATCTCAAAGCGCAGGGAATCCAGCTCCACCACATCTCCCTGGTCGTAGTATATGCCCCCCTCCGGCAGCTGGAAACGCAGAATACCTCCGGGGGCATAGCGGGCGTCATCTCTCTTGTTCATATATACCTTGGCCCCGGTCTCTTCCGCCACGGCGTTCACAGCTCCCACATGGTCGTAGTGGCCGTGGGTGAGCATGATCATCTTGCATTTAAGGTGGTTTGATTCGATATAATCCAAAATCGTGTTGGATTCCTCGCCGGGATCTATCACTGCGCAGTTCAGGGTCTGTTCATCGGTGACCACATAGCAGTTGGTCTCCAGGTGCCCCACTGGAAGGGTCTTTATGAGCATTTCGTTTCCTCCTGTTCACAGTTCATTGGTGTCCAATATTATGGTCACGGGGCCGTCGTTCACCGAGGCCACCTGCATCTCTGCGGCAAATACCCCCGTCTCCACCTTGAAGCCCCGCTCCCGGCATAGTTTGATGACCAGCTCATACAGGGGTATTGCAGTCTCAGGACGGGCCGCCTTGGAAAAGCCCGGGCGGCGGGACTTGCAGTCGGCAAAAAGTGTGAATTGGCTGATTATCAGCAGCTCCGCCCCGGCATCTGCCGGGTTCAGGTTCATCTTTCCGTTTTCATCCTCAAAAACTCTCAGGCCGCATATCTTATCGGCGATCTTCTCAGCCTGGGCCGTGCCGTCCTCCTGGTGTACTCCCAGCAGCACCAGAAAGCCCTTTTCTATGCTGCCGTGTATCTGTCCGTCGATTTCCACCGAGGCGGATTTAACTCTGGTAACAACTGCTCTCATTTTATGCGCTCCTTTATCTGTTGCCGTTTCTCACCACGCTGCTTACTCCCGGTATGGAAGAAAGGCGGCCCATAATATATTTAAGTTCTCCGTTGCCCTTGACCTCCAGGGTAACTGTGGTCAGGGCCAGGCCAGAGCCGGTGTCCCTGGCCGTAAGGGAACGGACCTTGGCGTTAAGGGCGTTGAGCACTGTGGCGATATCCATGACCAGGCCTGAGCGGTCCTTGGAAGCAATGGTGACGGTGGTGACATAGCTGTCGGTGATGCTGTCCGCCCAGGACACATTCACCCAACGCCCCTGATTATCCGGCTGGTTCATCAGCTGCTTGCAGTTGCTGCAATCCCGACGGTGTATGGACACGCCCTGCCCCCTGGTGATAAAGCCTATGATATCGTCTCCGGGCACAGGGGTACAGCAGCGGGAAAATTTCACCAGGCAGTTGCTCAGTCCCTCGACAAGGATGCCGTGGACGGGCTTGCCTGTTTTCTTTGCGTTTATCTCCCTGCGCTCGGCGGCCTCGGACATTTTGTCCAGGGCAGTTTTCCTGTCGGGCTTGGTGCGCAGCTCGTCCCGTATCCGATTGGCGACTCTTGTGGCAGTGATGCCGCCGTAGCCTATAGCGGCGTAAACGTCCTCCACAGCGCTGAAGGACAGTCGTTTGAGTATAGGGGCAATAGTCTCCGGGTCCTGGGCATCGTCCAGAGTGAGTCCGTTGTGCTTGAGCTCCGACTCCAGCATTTCCCTTCCCCGGATGACGTTCTCCTCCCGCCGCTCCTTCTTGAACCACTGCTTTATCTTGGTGCGGGCGGAACCGCTCTTGGCAAAGTTCAGCCAGTCCCTGCTGGGGCCCGGGGCATTTTTGGAGGTGCGTATCTCCACAATATCCCCGTTTTGCAGCACATGGTCGTAGGTGACGATACGTCCGTTCACCTTTGCCCCCACCATACTGTTGCCCACGTCGGAGTGGATATTGTAGGCGAAGTCTATAGGCGTTGCCCCGGCGGGCAGGTTTATCACGTCCCCCTTGGGGGAGAAGACGAATACCTCGTCGGCGAACATGTCTATTTTCAGATTGTGGAGGAAGTCCTGAGCGTCGGATTCCTGCTGGTTCTCCAGCAGCCTGCGCACCCAGGCGAACTTGTCCTCGTCCCCCTCCCTGACGGCGGAGACACCGCTGCCCATTTTGTATTTCCAGTGGGCGGCAACACCGTATTCTGCGGTGTAGTGCATCTCCCAGGTGCGTATCTGCACCTCGAAAGGTATGCCCTCGCTGCCAATGACGGTGGTGTGTACGCTTTGGTACATATTGGGTTTGGGTGTGGATATATAATCCTTGAAACGTCCGGGCACCGGGTTGAACATGTCGTGGATAATACCCAGCACATTGTAGCAGTCCGGGATATTGTCCACGATGACCCGGAAGGCGCAGAGGTCAAATATTCCGTTTATGTCCAGCTTCTGGGCGTACATTTTGCGGTAGATGCTGTACACATGCTTTATTCTGCAGAAGATGGTGGACTTGACGCCCTCGGCGTCCAGTCTTGCCTGTATCTTCTCCTTAACGCTGTCCATAAAGCGTTCCAGCTCGTCCATCTTCTTTTCAAGGGAAGATGTGATCTCGTTGTAACCTGCCGGGTCCAGGTACTGGAGAGACAGGTCCTCCAGCTCCCATTTAGCTCTCTGCATACCCAGGCGGTGGGCAATAGGCGCATATATCTCCATAGTCTCCAGAGATTTGGAGCGCTGCTTTTCAGGGGACTGATAGGCCATGGTGCGCATATTGTGCAGCCGGTCTGCAATTTTGATCAGGATAACCCGGATGTCCTTGGACATAGCCATGAGCATCTTCCGCAGATTTTCCATCTGCTCGTCTTCCTTGCTGGTGTACTGCACCCGGGTCAGCTTTGTTACTCCCTCCACGATGTCTGCCACTGCCGGGCCGAACTGCCTGGCAATATCTGCATGGGTGAGATTGGTATCCTCAATGACGTCGTGGAGCAGGGCCGAGACTACCGAGTCCTCATCCATACCCATGTCCACAGTGATGTCCGCTGCGGCCACGCAGTGGGTCACATAGGGCGAGCCGTCCTTCCTCAGCTGGCCGTCATGGGCGCTCTTGGCCGTCTCATAGGCATCCCTGATCCGTTGCAGATTCATCCCGGGGCAGTTTTCGCCTATCTTTTTTATCAGCTCCCGGAACATCTCATCCGGGTCCAGCACGGTATTCTTTTTTTCTACCTGCTTATCCATATCTGTCCCTCTCAAGCCAAATAGCTGTGAAGCGTCCTCAAAAGTTTTGTACCCTCCAGGTCCGCCTTTCCCGGGATATCGGCGGGGGCGGCGGAAAAGATGGCCCCGTCCGGGCTTTTCAGCAGTCCTGTCTCCAGCAGGGCCATGAGACAAAGGCAAAAGCGCTCCGGCTCCATACCCGCCAGGCATTGGCCAATAACATGCACCGTATCCCGCGCCACAGTGTAGCCCTTATCCATGGAACGCCAGAGGCGTACGAAGTCCGGGCGTTCCGGGCAGTAGCGGGATGCAGCCCACAGGGCCCCTTCATTTTTGGACAGGATCGCCTCGCAAAGGGCTTTGGGGTCGTGGCGGCGCATGGCCGATGCCACCAGCTGCACGGACACATTGCCCCTGTATTCGTTTATCTGGGGCCTGAAAGCCAGGTCCACCAGCTCTCCTTCATGGATCCCCAGCTCATCCAGCCGGTGGGAGAAGAAAATTCCGTCTATATGTTTTGTGCCGAAGCGGATGCGAAAACGCAAATGGCGACCGCCGCCCACCTGGGAAGCGCTCTCCAGCCTGGCCGAGCTGATGCACATCAGGGGCTTGGGGTTAGCGTTGCCGTAGGGCTCCAGCAGGTCCAGGCTCTTCACGTTCTCTACGCTCAGCAGCTCCGGGTCGGTTATCAGCAGGTCGCACTGCACCTCCGGCGTAGCTTCCGGCTTGTTTTTGCGGTAATACTCCGCCAGGGCCTCTCTGAAGTCATTCAGCTTTTCCTTTCGAATATTGAGCCCCGCCGCCAAAGCATGTCCTCCGAAGCCCAGCAGATGCTCCGAGCAGGCGCTGAGAGCGTCAAAGAGATTGAAGCCGCCGTAGCTGCGGCAGGAGCCTTTGCCCAGGTCTCCGTTAAGACAGATCATTATCGCCGGCAGGGAATATTGCTCCGCCAGACGGGAAGCGGCAATGCCTATGACCCCCTGGTGCCAGTTATCGCTGGCCAGGACGATGGGGCTGTCCGGGGCCTTGCCTGCAAGGAGCTGATTAGCCTCCTGCCATATCTCCGTCTCTATGCTCTGTCTGCGTCGGTTCAGCTCGCATAGCTCCGCCGCCAATTCCGAAGCGGCAGTCTGGTCCCGGCTCATCAGGAGTCTGGCGGCCATAGCCGCATTCCCCAGCCGTCCGGCGGCGTTCAGGCGGGGCGCCAGGCTGTAGCCCACGTTGGAGGCGTTGAGCTTTCTCGGGTCGATGGATGACTCTTTCAGCATGGCAGCGATACCGGGCCGGGGAGCGGTCTCCAGCTTTTTCAGGCCATACTTCACCAGATAGCGGTTTTCTTCCACCAAGGGCATTACATCCGCAATCGTACCAATGGCCACCAGGTCGGCGTAGCTGTCCAGCACCGCCCGGCTGTCCCCCTCGCAGGCGCAGACCAGTTTCAGCGCAACTCCCACACCTGCCAGATTCTTATTGGGATAACCGTCCCCCTCCTGCTTGCAGTCGATGACGGCAGCGGCTTTCGGCAGCGCCTCCATCCTGCACTCGTGATGGTCGGTGATCACCATATCAATGCCCAGTTCCCGGGCGTAGTCGGACTCTTCCGCCGCAGTGATACCGCAGTCCACGGTGATGATCAGGCTGACTCCCTGGGCCTTCAGCAGGTCCAGAGCGGCGCAGTTGAGGCCGTAGCCCTCCTCGTTGCGGTCGGGTATATAGGGTATGCAGTTAAGGCCCTTGGAGCGCAGGTAATCTGTGACCAGGCAGGTGGAGGTTATCCCGTCCACATCGTAATCGCCGTAGACAGCCACAGTCTCCCCTGCCTCAACGGCCCGGAGGATGCGCTCTTTGGCCTTGTCCATGCCCAGCATGAGCATAGGTTCATGGAGGCACTCCTCTCCGCCGTAGATGAGCTCCATAGCCTGGCTGCGTGTCTTCACTCCCCGCAGGGCCAGTACCGCCGTGAGCAGGGGGCTGAAGCCTGCCTGCCTCAGCTCCGGTGTGGGTTCCGGCCGGTCAAGGGGTATCTCCCAATCCTTATCTTTTTTCATACGCTTTCTACATCTCTAAAATTTATTTTAATGATTGATTTTATCAGAAAAGCGCAGCTAATTCAATAGCGTCGGATAAAAAAGATAGATGTTGGGAAAAAAGCCTGATCGGTTTGGGCGCCTGCGTTTTTTCAGCGGCAGTAATCCTCCAGATGGCGGACGTTTACAGGCTCCTCCTCCCCTCTGGCGCAGTGCTCCACAGCCTCTTCCGGGCTTGAGCACAGGGAGAACAGCTCCAGGCAGCTTCGGCTCATGAAGCCGGAATCTGCCGTTTTTTCCAGCATCTCCACCATGGGCCGGAAATAGCCCTGGGTATCCAACAGAGCCATGGGCTTTGAGTGCCGTCCCAGCTGCTTCAGGGTGAGGACCTCAAAAAATTCCTCATAGGTGCCTATGCCTCCCGGCAAAGCGATGAAAGCCTCCGCCTTTTCCTCCATAAGGGCCTTGCGTTCAGACATGGTCTCAGTAAATATAAGCTGTCCGTAATCCTTCAAAAGTATTCCGGGCTGGTCAAAAAAGCAGGGTGCGATACCAATAATGTCTCCTCCGGCCTCTCTGGCCCCTTCAGCGCAGGCTCCCATCAGTCCGCTGGCTCCGCCGCCGAAGACCAAGCCGTGTCCCGCCTTTGCTATGGCCAGTCCAAGACCCCTGGCCTGTTCAAAGTAAACGCTGTCCAGCCTGTTGCTGGAGGCTCCAAAAACACAAATATTCATCAGTTGCTCTCCTCTGTTGCAGCATTAAATTGATTTGATACAAAATGAATTATAGCATTTGCCTCCTGTAGGATTGTCAAACATATTGGACAGTGAACTCTAAGGGAGAGCGCCAGCCAAGAGGCCTCATAGGAAAGTTGT
>CALWVZ010000007.1 GCA_944385125.1 uncultured Oscillospiraceae bacterium | reverse complement strand
GCCCCTCAACTGGATGTCACCCAAAGCGGTACTTTTTTCTTTCCCCAATGTGTAACACATCATTGACAAACCTACATCCTTCCCGGACCTTGACAGTGCAGTGGCTTTCACGTATACTTCCCTTGATATAATATACTTTGAAACGGAGCTAAATATGTTATCTGTCAACGATCTTTCCATGCAGTTCGGCCCATCGCTGCTGTTTTCCCACGTGGAACTGCAATTCACTCCCGGCAACTGCTACGGCATCATCGGCGCCAACGGTGCGGGAAAGTCCACTTTCATAAAAATACTCTCCGGGGAACTGGAACCCACTTCCGGCAGCGTCACCCTGGCCCCCAAAAAGCGCATGTCCGTGCTCAAGCAGAACCAGAACATGTACGACGCTTTCCCGGTGCTGGACACCGTCATCATGGGCAACCAGCGTCTCTACGACTGCGGCAAAGAGAAAGACGCCATATACGAAAAGCCGGACTTCAGCGATGAGGACGGCATCCGGGCCGCCGAGCTGGAAGAGGAGTTTGCGGAGCTGGGAGGCTGGGAGGCCGAGAGCGAGGCCGGGCGTATCCTCCAGGGCCTGGGTGTGGACGTGAGCTTCCATCAGACCCTCATGGCGGACATGGACCCCAGGCTGAAGGTGAAGGTGCTGCTGGCCCAGGCCCTCTTCGGCCACCCGGACGTGGTGCTGCTGGACGAGCCCACCAACAACCTGGACCTGGCCTCCGTGGTGTGGCTGGAGGACTTTCTCATGGACTATGAGGGCACGGTGCTGGTGGTGAGCCACGACCGCTATTTTCTCAACAACATATGCACCCATATCGTGGACATCGACTATGGCAAGATAAAGATGTATGTGGGCAACTACGACTTCTGGTACGAGTCCAGCCAGCTGGTCCAGAAGCTCATCAAGGACCAGAACAAGAAGGCCGAGCAGAAGATACAGGAGCTGCAAAGCTTTATCGCCCGCTTCTCCGCCAACAAGTCTAAGTCCCGCCAGGCCACCTCCCGGCGGAAGCTCCTGGAGAAGATCACCGTGGAGGAGCTGCCCGCCTCCGGCCGCCGCTACCCCTGGGTGGGCTTCAAGGCGGAGCGGGAGCCGGGCAAGGACCGGCTCTTCGTCACGGAAGTGAGCAAGACCGTGGACGGGGTGAAGCTGCTTAATAACGTGAGCTTCATCGTGGGCAAGGAGGACAAGATAGCCATCGTGGGCAAGAACGAGCTGGCGGTCACCCTGCTCTACAAGATACTCATGGGCCAGGAGGAGCCGGACAGCGGCAGCGTCAAATGGGGCGCCTCCATCACCACCGCCTACTTCCCCAAAGACCACAACGGCTACTTTGAAAACTGCGACTATGACCTTATCGAGTGGATGCGCCAGTTCTCCCAGGACAAGCGGGAGAGTTACCTGCGCACCTTCCTGGGCCGTATGCTCTTCTCCGGGGACGAGGTGTACAAGCAGGTGAAAGTGCTCTCCGGCGGGGAGAAGGTGCGCTGCATGCTCAGCCGCATGATGCTCTCGGGAGCCAACTTCCTTGTGCTGGACCAGCCCACCAACCACCTGGACCTGGAGAGCATAGCCGCTCTCAACAACGGCCTGGAGGCCTTTAAACACAACATCATCTTCTCCTGCCACGATCACCAGCTGACCCAGACCGTGGCCAACCGCATTATAGAGATAACCGAGGACGGCATCATCGACCGCCAGTGCAGCTACGACGAATACATGAACATCAGCCAGCTGGAGAGCCCCAGAGGCTGAGTTCTGCCGTGATCTTGAAAGGAGAGGCCACTGTGAATATTCAGAAAAATATCTGCCGCATAGCTTTGGTCCAGGCTGAACCGGCGCTTTTTGACAAGGCGGCCTGCGTAGAAAAGGCCCTGGACTATATAGACCGCTCAGCCGCCCAGGGGGCGGAGCTGATAGTTTTCCCAGAGCTTTTCATCCCCGGCTACCCCATCGGTATGAACTTCGGCTTCAGCGTGGGCAAGCGTACCGCTGCGGGCCGGGCGGACTGGAAGCGCTATTACGACGCCTCCATGGCTGAGGGGGACGCCGAGTTCCTGGAGCTTTCCCAGGCGGCGGTAAGGGCCAAAGCCTATGTGAGCCTGGGCTTCTCCCAGCAGGATGAAGTCAGCGGCACCCTCTATAACAGCAATGTCATCTTCAGCCCTGACGGCTCATGGAAGGTCCATCGGAAGCTGAAGCCCACCGGCTCCGAACGCCTGGTGTGGGGAGATGCCCACCGGGACTATTTCCCCATCACCTCCACGCCCTGGGGCCCCATAGGCAGTCTCATCTGCTGGGAGAGCTACATGCCCCTGGCCAGGGTTGCCCTGTATCAGAAGGGGGTCTCCATCTACATCTCTCCCAACACCAACGACAATCCGGAGTGGCAGGCCACCATACAGCACATCGCCATTGAGGGCAAGTGCTACTTTATAAACGCCGACATGCTGGTGCGCAAGTCCTCCTACCCTTCCGGCCTGGAAACGGCGGAGGACCTGGAGAAGCTGCCGGAGCTGGTGTGCCGGGGCGGCAGCTGCATCATAGACCCCTTCGGCCACTATTTGACGGAGCCGGTCTGGGACCGGGAGGAGCTTATCCTGGCGGAGCTGGACATGAGCCTGCCCATTGCCTGCAAGATGGAACACGACGCCATCGGCCACTATGCCCGGCCCGACGTGCTGGAGCTCATTGTCCACGAGTGAAGCTGAATATATGGAAAATACCGTGTCCGAAAAGGGACACGGTATTTTTCATCCTTATACTATGGAGTTCTCAGCCCATTTTAAAGGTCTCGATGGCCAGCTTCAAAATGGCGTCGGCATCCTCGCTGGCGCCGTACAGGGCGGTGGAGCTGAATACCGCCACCTCCCCGGAAGCCAAATTCTCCCCGTAGTAGGCGCAGATGACCAGGCCGCCGGCCTCATCGTCATTATAGGTGTAATAGAAGTAATAGATATCCCTGTCGCCATAGGGCACGTTTTCCGGCTCGCCGGGAGCAGTCTCAATGGAGTCGCCCAGCACGGTCTCCAGGCCGGAGGCAAGTTCCTTCAGATAGTCCACCGCATTTGTGTCCGTAATGATGGACACGGAGCAGAAGGGCAGTTCCGTATCCCCGGCGGCATATACCATGGCGTTGTCCGCAGGGTTGGACATTGCAATGTACTTCTGGTCATACTGGAAGCTGAAGCCCTTGCTCATGCTGGTAAAGGTGAGCTGTCCCTCGGCGTTGGCCGTGGGCACGGGCGTGGCCGCAGGCAGCAGGTTCTCCGGGCTGGGGCTGGGCTGGTCCTGCTCCTGGGCAGCGTCCAGGGAAAGGTCGGCCGCCGGGGCCTCCGTAACGGCAGGAGCCTCCTCCTTGCCGCAGGCTGCCATGCTCAGCAGCATCAATACCGCCAAAACGGCTGCGGCAATAATGAGCAGACGGCGTAAATTCTTTTTCATGATATCCACCTCACAAGTCAGACTTATGTATTTTACTGCATTTATCTCCTTATACAACTAAATATAATATACTATAGGGCCTGATTTGTCAAATTTCCCCCCGCCCCTTGGGGAGAAGCTTTTATTAATAATTCTTAAAAAAACGCCTTTGGAACCGAATTCGGTTGACACTTGTAGACTGCCGTGTTATTTTATATCCAGATGACGTACGTAGTCTCTCGGCCCATGAAGTGCACCATGGTCTGAGCAAAGGAATTTTTCCGGGGTGAAGTTTAATGGAAAACCTGTCAGAAAGGATAAGCGACAGCGAGCTGGAGGTGATGCGTTTGCTTTGGGAAGCGGGGACGCCCCTGCCTATAAGCGACCTTCGCATTGCTCTTCATCAGCGGAAGGGCTGGGAGCCCACCACGGTAAAAACGCTGGTGAACCGGCTTGTGGCCAAGGCCGTGCTGGCCCAGGAACGGCGCAATGTGTTTTACTACCGCCCCCTGGTCAGCCAGGAGGAGTATAAGCGCTGGGCCACCAACCGGCTCATAGACAAGCTGTACCGGGGCAGCGCCAGGAGCTTGGTTGCAGCTTTGGTGGATTCCGCCAGTCTCAGCCAGGACGATATCCAGGAGCTTCGGGATTTTTTCAGAATGGAGGATGAGAAATGAGCGGCTTCTTGCAGCTTCTGCTCTCCCTGTCTCTGGGAGGCAGCATCCTGGCCCTGCTGGTGCTGGGGCTCAGGCTGCTCCTGGGCGCCAGGCTGCCCAGTTCCTTCTATTATTATGCCTGGCTGCTGGTGCTGCTGCGCCTTGTCCTGCCTTTGCCCGGGATGCTGGGGCCCGGTCCGGGCAGCGGGGCCTCCTCTGCCCCTGAGGCTGCGGTATCCGCTTCTCCCTCTTCCCAAACGGAGGAGCTCAGGACGGCCAGGTCCGGCGAACTCCCCATTGTTTCCGGCGGGGCTGAGGACACCGTCTACCAAAACTATTCCGCCCCTGAGGAGACGGAGCTCCCCTATTCCGCCGTCCCCTCCACCTCCGCCGCCCCTCAGCGCCGGCCCATGCTGCCCTCTCTGGCAGCCCTGGGGGAGGAGCTGTTTGAGCTTGTCCTCCCCATAATAAGCAGCGCCGCCTTTTGGTTCTGGCTTTGGGCGGCTGGGGCAGCCCTAAGTCTGTTTTGGTATATGGGGGTCTATCTGGCGTTCAGGCTGGCCCTGGGCCGCAGTATCTGCCCCTCCCCGCTCCAGGAGCGTCGGCAGTTCAGAGAGGCAGGCGCTCCCCGGCGGCTGAGACTTTGCCGCAGCCGGTCCCTGGGCAGCCCCATTCTCCTGGGCCTGCTGCGCCCAGTGCTGGTGCTGCCCCAGCGGGACTACTCTCCCCAGATGCTCAGCAATATTTTCCGTCACGAGCTGACCCACTTCCGCCGTGGAGATCTGATATTCAAGTGGTTTGCGGTGCTGTCCTCCGCTCTCCACTGGTTCAATCCAATAGTACATATAGCCCGCCGGGAGCTGGACCGGGCCTGCGAAATGAGCTGCGATGAGAGACTGCTGCGCCATATGGACAGCAGGGACAAGCGCAGCTATGGGGAGACTCTCCTCTCCCTGGCCGCTTCAGGTTCTCTGCCCCGGCGTCTGGTGGCCACCAGCTTTGCCACCGAGAAACGGAATCTGAGAGAAAGGTTGGAACAGATAATGAGATATAAACCCATGAGCCGGGCCGGGCTTGCCCTGCTGCTGGCAGCCACTGTGCTGCTGTGCGGCTGTGCCGGGGCCCTGGGTCCCGGCGGGGAGAAGGATGCCCAGGCCACTGTCCCTCCCGCAGAGAGCGCCCCTCCCCGGGAAACTGCGGCTCCTTCCCCCAGTCCCGTTCCCACCCCGGAGCCCCGCAGCGTCACCGTCTCCACGGTGGACGAGCTGCTCTCCGCCATCGCCCCCAATACCACCGTCACTCTCACTGAGGGCGTCTACGACCTGTCCCAGGCCTCAGACTACGGCGTGGCCCATGAGGGCGGATATTACAGCTGGGCAAACTGTTTTGACGGCCCGGAGCTGGTCATCAGCGGTCTCTCCGGCCTTAGCCTCATAGCCGAAGGAGATGTCACCATCTCCGCCATTCCCCGCTATGCCGACGTGCTCAGCTTCTCCAGCTGCGCCGATATATGTATCTCCGGCCTTACCCTGGGCCATACCGAGGCCGCCGGCGAGTGCGCCGGAGGCGTGGTGGACCTGGCAGCCGTGGACAGCATAATAATCAGCCAGAGCAAGCTCTTCGGCTGCGGTGTGGTAGGGGTCCGGGGAGTCGACTCCACCGGCATCCAGGTAGTGGAGAGCGAGATATATGATTGCAGCAACTCCGCCACAGAGCTGAGGAACTGCCTGGATGCGGTCTTCAACAACTGCCGGATATACGACAACATTTCCAATTACTCCCTTTTCTCCTTCAGCACCAGTGAAAACTGCGCCGTTATAAACTGCGAGATAAGCGGCAACAGCGGCCGCACCCTGCTGGACGCCAATTACTGCCCCAATACATATTTTGCCGGAAACAGCGTTGAAAACAACAGCCTCACCGGCGGAATGTTCTATATGGGCGGCTCAGCGGTAATGGTCGAAGGCTGCGCCTTCAGCGGCAACAGCGGCCCCTGGTATACGGCGCCCTACCTCTTCAGTCAGGAGGAGTCCATGCAGGCAGTAGACGCCCAGGGTCAGCCCCTCAGCGAAAGCCAGCTTCAGTCCATGGAGCGCTTTACCGTGGAGGGATGGCAGCCCACGGATGTGGAGAGCTCCAAGCCTGCCGCAGCTGAGGACGGCTATGTCCATGTCTCCACTGTGGATGAGTTCCTGGCGGCCATAGCTCCCAACACCGCCATCTATCTGGAGGACGGGGACTATGACTTGAGCTCCGCCGCCAGCTACGGCGGATACGGAAGTCAGTATTATCTGTGGAAAGACACCGGCGTAGACGGTCCCCAGCTGGTCATATGCAATCTGCGGGGGCTGAGCATCACCGGCGGCGGCGCAGATAAGGCTTCCATTATCGCCAAGCCCCGCTATGCGGAGGTCCTGGCCTTTGACAACTGCCAGGATATCAGCCTCTCCGGCTTTACCGCCGGCCATAGCCAGGCTCCCGGCAGCTGTATCGGCGGCGTGCTGTACTTCAACAATACAGGGAATATAAGCATAGAGTCCTGCTCCCTCTACGGCTGCGGCGTATGGGGCATCACTGCCATTGACTGCAACGGTCTTCAGGTGAAGACCACCGAGATATATGAGTGCAGCAGCGGCGATTTGAATCTGACCCGCTGCAAATCCGTCAGCATCGAAGACTGCAACTTCCACGATAACGGTTTCTCCCGGGTAGTTGACCAGTGCAGCAACGCCTTCATGGACGGGGAGCTTTTATTAAGCTGCAGTCCCCCCAGCGCCCGTGCCCTGAAAGCTGAGAGTATAGCGCCGGGCCAGCTCATAGACGATGAGCTGTACATCTATTACTTCGGAGCCGTCTCCCAGCTCACCCTGCCCGATGCCGTTCCCATCCGTCTGTCTGCCCAGGTCCTGGGAGACATGGGCCCGGACACCGTGGAGGACCCTGTCTGGACGGTGAGCGACGAGAGCAAGCTTAGCCTGGAGCCCGGGAAGCACGGGGTCTGTGTAGTGGAAAATCTGGGCAATACCGGCGGCAGCGTCACCGTCACGGCGGAGTATGAGGGCAAGACAGCTCAAGTGAAAATTAACTTTGTAAAGCAGCTGCCCGATGTGCTTTCTCCCTATTCCCTCAGCCCTGCATCCTCTGCCAATGCCGTGGTGACCCCCACTCCCTCCCCCGCTCCCGCCCTGTAAAGCGCAGGGGAAATTATGGGCCCGGCGGACAAGGTCTGCGCCCGGTGATGCCACAGGGCCGTATCTCCTGTCTGCCGCCCTTCAAAAGGATATTGCCTCCTTTAACATCTCCCTCCCCCAGAGGGAGATGTTAGCTTGTCTGCATCTTTTATGGCTTGCAAAACCTGGTGGAGCATGCTATTATAAAATGTCTTTTGATATTATAGTGCAAATTTCGCCAGTGCAAATTTCGCCTTAAAGCCGGCAGTAGCAAGCCCTCCATTGGGCTCAACCATATTTGAGGATGTGTGTTCGTGTTAAAGAAAATGTTTCTCCCGGATAAGTTCAGCTTCCCCGCCCTGCTGAAGCTCGTCTGCTGCTTTATTCCGGCGGCTCTCATAGAGCTGGCCTACAGATATACCCTGCCCTATGTGAACCTTATAGAGGGCGGCGAGCGCAAGCTGATACTGCTGATCCATGCCGCCGCTCTGCTCTCAACGCTCCTTCTCCTTTACAGGCCCCGTCTGCCCCGGCTCCTGCGTTATCTAAGTATAGCGGCAGCCCCCGGCGTGAGCTTCTTTCTAATGGAATACATAACCCACTTTGCGCCCAGGGACATCTCTATACCCATCATCATTCTCAACCTGGTCCTCTATTATCTGCTGGGCCTGTTCCTGCTTTTCCTTTTTGGCCGGTCCTCCGCTGCGGTGGCTATCGTCACAATATTCCCCGTGTGCGTTGGCTTTATCAGCTATTATGTAATGCAGTTCAGAGGCAATCCCCTGCTGCCCTGGGACATCGGCTCCTTTACTACCGCCATGGGCGTTGTATCCAACTATACTTTCCTGCCCACGATCCGGGGCGCTTTTGTCTTTGCCATCGCCATATTTCAGGTGGTCCTGGGTATAAAGTGCAGCGAGCGTGTGCTCGGGGGCAAGCTCCCCCTGCGTCTGTCTCTGTCCGCCGCCGTCTGCGCTCTGTTGGTGGGGAGCTGCTTCTATGTGCGTTCAGACCACTGTATCAGAACCTTTTCCCTGGACAATACCAGCAGCGATGTGTCCGTGGTATATACCAGAAACGGCTTTATGGTGGCCTTCCTGGTCTCCAGCAACTACGGCAGGGCGCCGGAAAATTACAGCCTGGATATGATCGACGATTTCGCTTCCGCCTACCCCTCGGATCAGATATCCACGCAGGCCGATGAGGAGCGGCCCAATGTCATCGTCATAATGAACGAATCCTATTCGGACTTGAGAGTGCTGGGAGATTACGAGACCAGCGAGCCTCTCTTCCCCTTTATCGACTCTCTGGAAGAGAACACCGCAAAGGGCTGGGCCCATGTCTCCGTGCTGGGGGGCAATACCCCCAACTCCGAATTTGAGTTCCTCACCGGCCTCACCTTGGGCTTTTTGCCCCAGGGCGTCGTGGCATATCCCCAGTATATCAGTACCCCGGTGCCCAGCCTGGCCACCCAGTTCAACTCTCTTGGCTACAGAACGGTGGGCGCTCATGCCTTCTGGGGGCCCTCCTGGAACAGGGACAAGGTATATCCTCTCCTTGGTTTTCAGGACATGTATTTCAAAGAGGCCTTCCCCGAGGATGCGGAGATCCTCCGTCTCTGGATAACCGACAGTGAAATGTATAAGGTTGTGGAGGATATCTATGAGGACAGTGAGCAGCCCCTCTTCCTCTTTGGCATCACCATGATGAACCACGGCGGCTACCATGGCGAGATGAATGATGAATTTGACACCTGTGTCACAGTGGACGGGCTGGAGGATAACGGCTCGGTGACCGAGTACATCTCTCTTATGCGGGAGACGGACAAGGATTTCCAGGAGCTTATAGAGTATTTCTCCAATACCAATGAAAAGACGGTCATTCTTCTCTTCGGCGATCACCAGCCCAACGACGACGTAGCCGCTCCCATCATGGAGCTCACCGGCAGCGCCGTCTCCGACGACCCGACCCAGCACTACCGCCGCTATATCACGCCCTATGTTCTCTGGGCCAATTACGATGTGGACTTTGATTTACCCGAAGACCTGAGTCTCAACTATCTGGCGGCAGAGCTGATGAAGGCCTGCGGCCTGGAGCTGACAGGCGCCCAGAAGTACCTTCTTGACTTGGCGGAGGAATATCCTGTCATCTCCTCCCAGTGCTACTGGGACGCCCAGGGCAAGGTACACTACATTTCTGAATACACCGATGAAGAGGCGTTGACGGAATACGCCTGTATCCAGCATAACTATCTCCTTGACAGCCGCAACCGCCGGGAGGAGTTCTGGACCCTGGCGGATTGAGCCGGAGCCATCCGGCCTGCGCCATTATAAGAAAAACGAACAAGGGCTCCAGCGGCAAAACCGCTGAGGCCCTTGTTCTACTCCTATATATGCTTTTCAGGTCGCTGAGGATACGGCCTGTAAAGCGCTGTCTGTCATACTCAGCCCTTGGCAAAGAAGGCCACGGCTATGGCCCCGGGGCCGGCATGGGTGCCTATGGTGCTGCCTATGGTGGAAATCGGCAGGTCCTGGGTGTGCCCCTCCCATATGGAGCGGCTGTTTTCTATGTAGCCCTTCAGCAGAGCGTCGTCCAGGCCGCTGTAGGCCAGCATGTAGGGCATGGAGAAGTCTATGCCGCCCTTCTTGTCAATAAGCTCGGTGAGCATGTTGCTGCTCTGCTTTGAGCCCCTGGCTTTGCCCAGCACCTTCAGCTCTCCCTCTTCAATACCCACCACGGGCTTGATGTTCAGCACAGTACCGGCCACCGCCGCAGTGCGGGAGAGCCTGCCGCCCCGCATCAGATACTCCAGGGTATCCACCCGGGCCACCAGGCAGACCTTGTCTCTCATTCTTTCCAGCTCCGCCGCAATTGCAGCGGCGTCCATCCCGCCGTCTCTCAGCCGCAGGGCATACTCCACCAGGATACGCTGGGCTATGGTCACGTTCCGGCTGTCCACCACCCAGACCTTGCCGGGATAATCCTCGGCTGCAATAAGGGCGCTCTGGGCCGTGCCGGAGAGCTTACCGGACAGGCAGATGACCACCACCTGGTCTCCCTGGGCGGTGAGCTCCTCAAAGACCTCCCCAAACTCCGCCGGGGCTATCTGGCTGGTGCTGGGCAGCTGCTCGCAGTTATACAGCTTTTCGTAAAATTCCTCGGAGTTGATGGTAACGCCATCCAGATATTCCACTCCGTCTATCAGGGTCTTCAGGGGTACCAGACGTACTCCCTTTTCTTCGGCTTCTGCCCGGCTCATGTCGCATGCGGAATCGCTTACTATTCTTACCATATCACTTTTCTCCTGCGGCTGGCTCCTTGGCCAGCCTCTCAAAATTTTGGGAAAGGGTGTTCAGCGTCTTGTAGAAGCTCTCCAACTCCTGTCGGTCTATATCCCGGCTCACAGTGTCCTGGACCTCCATGGCCACCTGGGATATCCTCTCCGCAAGAGCTTTGCCTTTTTCCGTAAGCTCCAGCTTCCAGCCGTAGCGGCGTCTCCCGGAGCCCTCCCGGGTGCAGATTATCTCCTGCTCCATAAGACTGTCCAGCTCCCTGGACACCAGGCTGCGGTCGGACTTCCCTGCCGCCGCCAGTTCCGAGGCGGACAGTCCCTCCGGGTGCTCCCGCAGCAGATAGAGCCAAAAGATGTGTACCTCTTTCAGTCCCAGCTGTCGGGTGTAGGCCGACTTTATACGTCTTATGTCCCCGTATATGCCGCCTATGAGCGTGGCAAAGTCCTCGAAACGCTCCTGTTTCATGTCCGCTCCCCCCTTTCCGCCGGCTAAGTATATACCTTCAATGTTGACTTGTCAACATTTATTTCAAAAATTTGATATAATTTTCTTTTGGGCGGCACAGGGCAGCATATGGAAAGGGCACGGCAGCGACGGTTGTCTGAGGGAGCCGGGCCCCTCAACGCATATTGTCAACCCGCACGGAAAAACCCCCGCAGCTTTGCCCTGAGGCAAGCTGTGGGGGTCGGTTTTATTGGATATTTGGCCTCGCTGTCAGTCGGTCAAAGGCAGGGCCTTACTTTGCCATGTCCTTGATAGCGGCCTGAGCGGCGGAGAGGCGGGCGATGGGAACACGGAAGGGGGAGCAGGACACGTAGTCCAGGCCCACTCTGTGGCAGAACTCCACGGAGCTGGGGTCGCCGCCGTGCTCGCCGCAGATGCCCAGGTGCAGCTCGGGACGGGTCTCACGGCCCAGCTTTGCAGCCATGGCCACCAGCTTGCCCACGCCCACCTGGTCCAGACGGGCAAAGGGATCGCTCTCGTAGATCTTCTTGTCGTAGTAGGCGCCCAGGAACTTGCCGGCGTCGTCACGGCTGAAGCCGAAGGTCATCTGGGTCAGGTCGTTGGTACCGAAGGAGAAGAACTCGGCCTCCTTGGCTATCTCGTCGGCGGTGAGGGCGGCTCTGGGGATCTCGATCATGGTGCCAACCAGGTACTTCATGTTGGAGCCGGCAGCCTTGATGAGCTCGTCGGCAGCCTTGACGATAACGTCCTTAACGTACTTGAGCTCCTTGACTTCGCCCACCAGGGGGACCATGATCTCGGGGACCATAGTCCACTCGGGGTGACGGGCCTGGACGGCCAGGGCGGCCTTGATGATGGCGCGGGTCTGCATCTCGGCGATCTCCGGGTAGGTGACGGCCAGACGGCAGCCGCGGTGGCCCATCATGGGGTTGAACTCGTGGAGGGAGGCGATGAGAGCCTTGATCTGCTCAACGCTCTTGCCCTGGGTCTCGGCCAGGGCCTTGATGTCTGCCTCCTCGGTGGGAACGAACTCGTGGAGAGGGGGATCCAGGAGACGGATGGTGACGGGGCAGCCTTCCATAGCCTCGTAAATGCCCTCGAAGTCGCTCTGCTGCATGGGCTCCAGCTTTGCCAGAGCGGCAACACGCTCTTCCAGAGTGTCGGCGCAGATCATCTCACGGAAGGCAGCGATACGGTCGCCCTCGAAGAACATGTGCTCGGTACGGGTCAGGCCGATGCCCTGGGCGCCCAGCTCACGGGCCTTGGCGGCGTCGTGGGGAGTGTCGGCATTGGTGCGTACCTTGAGACGGCGGTACTTGTCGGCCCAGGCCATGATACGGCCGAACTCGCCGGCGATGGTGGCGTCAACGGTGGGGATGATGCCGTCGTAGATGTTGCCGGTGGAGCCGTCGATGGAGATATAATCGCCCTCGTGGTAGGTCTTGCCGGCCAGTTCAAACTTCTTGTTATCCTCGTCCATCTTGATGGCGCCGCAGCCGGAGACGCAGCACTTGCCCATGCCTCTGGCAACAACGGCGGCGTGGCTGGTCATACCGCCGCGGACGGTGAGTATGCCCTGGGCGGCCTTCATGCCCTCGATATCCTCGGGGCTGGTCTCCAGGCGGACCAGGACCACCTTCTCCTTGCGCTCGGCCCAGGCCTTGGCGTCCTCAGCGCTGAAGACGACCTTGCCGCAGGCGGCGCCGGGGGAAGCGCCCAGGCCCTTGCCGACGGGAGTAGCGGACTTGAGCTTGTCGGCGTCGAACTGGGGGTGGAGCAGAGTGTCCAGGGTACGGGGCTCGATCATGGCAACAGCCTGCTTCTCGTCGATCATGCCCTCGTCCACCAGGTCGCAGGCGATCTTCAGAGCGGCCTGAGCGGTGCGCTTGCCGTTACGGGTCTGGAGCATGTAGAGCTTGCCGTTCTCCACGGTGAACTCCATGTCCTGCATGTCTCTGTAGTGGTTCTCCAGGGTCTTGCAGACCTGCTCGAACTGGGCAAAGGCCTCGGGGAACTGCTCGGCCATCTGGCTGATGTGCATGGGGGTACGGATACCGGCCACCACGTCCTCGCCCTGGGCGTTGACCAGGAACTCACCAAAGAGCTTCTTCTCGCCGGTGGCGGGGTTACGGGTAAAGGCAACGCCGGTGCCGGAGTTGTCGTTCAGGTTGCCGAAGACCATGGGCATGACGTTGACGGCAGTGCCCCAGGAGTAGGGGATGTCGTTGTCACGGCGGTAGACGTTGGCTCTGGGGTTGTCCCAGGAGCGGAACACGGCACGGATTGCCTCGTAGAGCTGGACCTTGGGATCGGAGGGGAAGTCCTCACCGATCTGCTTTTTGTACTCGGCCTTGAACTGGTTGGCCAGCTCCTTCAGGTCGGCGGCGGTGAGGTCCAGGTCGGACTTGGCGCCCTTGGCCTCTTTCATCTCGTCGATGAGCTGCTCAAAGTACTTCTTGCCAACTTCCATGACCACGTCGGAGAACATCTGGATGAAGCGGCGGTAGGAGTCATAAACAAAACGCTCGAACTTGGGGTCGGGGTTGCCCTTGATCATTGCGGCCACCACGTCGTCATTGAGACCCAGGTTCAGGATGGTGTCCATCATGCCGGGCATGGAGGCCCGGGCGCCGGAGCGGACGGAGACCAGCATGGGGTTGTTGAGATCGCCGAACTTCTTGCCGTTGATCTGCTCCATGGTCTCAACATTCTTCATGATCTCGGCCATGATCTCGTCGTTGATCTGACGGCCGTCCTCATAGTACTGAGTGCAGGCCTCGGTGGTGATGGTAAAGCCCTGAGGAACAGGCAGGCCGATAGCGGTCATCTCAGCCAGGTTGGCGCCCTTGCCGCCCAGCAGCTCGCGCATATTGGCGTTGCCTTCGGAAAACATGTAAACGTACTTTTTGCTCATTGTTTTCGTCCTTTCTATAGTAAAAAAAGAATTGACATTTTGCCACTTGTTAGGTTACCACAAAACCGACATTTTTATCAATGCATTTTACTCACAAATCAGCTTGTGCAATCCTGCTTATTTCGTCGCTAATTTTTGCAAATCCACCAATTTCCAAAACTTCTCCCCGGATTCTGGTATCAAAACCGCAGTTTATAAGGGCTTGCTCCGCCTGCTCCTTGGTAATGCCGCCCAGCTGGGAGCTGAGGGCGTTGACCAAAGTCTTCCTCCTCTGGTTGAAGGCGGAGCGGATAATGCGGAACATCAGCCCCTCGTCCTCCACCTGAGCCGGGCGCTCGCTGCGCCTTTTCAGCCTGGTGACGCTGGAAGTGACCTTGGGCTGGGGCATAAAGCAGGAGGGGGGCACGTCGAAGAGCAGCTCCGTCTCCATGTACCACTGGACAAAGATGCCGAAGGCCCCGTAGTCCGGGCAGCCGGGAGCGGCGCAGATGCGCCGGGCCACCTCTCTTTGTATCATGACCGTTATGCTGTCAAAGCAATTTGCCCGGATAAAGGCTGTCAGCAGGGGGCTGGTCACATTATAGGGGAGATTGGCGCACACCGCCTTTTTAAGGCCCCCCAGCTTTTCCTCCGCCAGAGCGGCCAGGTCCAGCTTCATGGCGTCGCCGTAGACTATCTCCACGTTCTCCAGGTCCCCCAGGGTCTCCGCCAGGATGGGCTTAAGGGCCTTGTCCAGCTCTATGCTCACTACCTTCTCCCCCCGTTTGGACAGCTCCCTGGTGAGGCAGCCTATGCCCGGTCCCACCTCCAGCACTCCCATGCCTTCCTCCGGCACTCCGGCGGCGGCGATATCTTCCGGCACCCAGGCGGCGGTGAGGAAGTTCTGGCCCAGGGATTTGGAAAAGCGGAAGCCGTGGCGGCCCAGCAGCTCCCGGATGTATTCGCTGTTAGTCAGTTCCATGTTCACCTGAACTTCCACCAGCGCAGCCACTGGCCCGCAATGCACATGAAGATGAGCGCCACGCCGCAGAGCCTGCTGAAGGCGGTGCCGCCGCTGGTCATGAACAGCAGTATATACAGTACCGCCAGAGCTATCACCGTCCATATGATGGCGGAGATGAGATATTTCCTGTTACCCATTTTTGCTGCCCTCACTTTTTCAGTATTTTTTCAAAGGCCTGCCGGGCCGGGTCGTGGCCGTATTCATTGGCCAGCACGTTCCCCCGGTAGCGAAAGCCGTTGCTTCTAAGTAGGTTCTGCATGGACTTGTTCTTTTTGTGGGTGTCTACCCTCACGGCCCGGCCCCCCAGCTGCCGGGTCAGCTCCTCCACGCAGCGGAGCATGTATTCCGCCATTTCGCTGCCCCGGTATTCTTTTGCCACCGCCGCCCGGT
Organism: uncultured Oscillospiraceae bacterium; assembly: GCA_944385125.1. GTDB lineage: Bacteria > Bacillota > Clostridia > Oscillospirales > Oscillospiraceae > Limivicinus. The sequence continues at coordinate 38,633 of CALWVZ010000007.1, read as the reverse complement.
GGAGCACGCAGTAGGGGATGTCCGGCGTCCACTTGCCGTCGGTGATATCCTCATAAGAGGGCTCCGGCCTGTCTGTGAGGAAGAAGAAGGCGGCTATTTCCTCTCCGTGCCGCAGCACGTACAGCTCTCCGCTTTCTGCATCCCGCCGCAGCTGCTCTTCGCTGGGATAGTCCCCCTGCCACTGGTCCACTCCGTGCTTTTTCAGCGTGTACCTGGCATAGTCCACTATCTCCATTATCCTGGGTATGTCCTCAAGGCCGGCCTTTTCACAGCTCAGCGGCTCCGTCAGCTGCCGCCGGGAGGCCTCTTTCTCTATCTCTTCCATCAGTTGCCTGTCCTCTTTGCCTTTAAGCTCCAGCCGGGCAAACATGTCCGGCCTCTTTTCCCTGGTGCGCTTGAGCTGCATCTTTCTGCGCCAGCGCTCCACCTTGCTGTGGTCCCCCTTTATCAGCACCTCCGGCACCTGGCGGCCCTCCCAGAGCTCCGGGCGGGTGTACTGGGGGTACTCCAGCAGCCCGTCCCAATGGCTCTCCCCGGTGTAGCACTCCTCGTCTGCCAGCACTCCCGGCACCAGGCGGCACACCGAGTCCGCCACCGCCATGGCGGCTATCTCTCCCCCTGTGAGCACGAAGTCCCCCAGGGATATCTCCTCGTCCACGCAGGCCTCTATGAAGCGCTCGTCCACGCCCTCATAATGTCCGCAGACCAGCACCAGGTGCTCGTAGTCCCGCTTCAGTCTCTTCGCCGTCTCCTGGGTGTAGGGCTGACCCTGAGGGGATAGGTATATGACCCGGCTGCGCAGGCCCTGCGCAGTTGACATAATATGTTCCAGGCAGGACTTGAGAGGCTGGGCCATCATCACGCAGCCGTAGCCCCCGCCATAGGGGTAGTCGTCCACCTGCTTCTGCTTGTTCAAAGTGTAGTCCCGTATCTGGTGGCAGTTTATTTCAACTATGCCCCTTTTTGCGGCTCTGCCGATTATACTCTCGTGGAGCACAGCCCCCACCGTATCAGGAAAAAGGGTCATTATATCTATTCTCATTTCACATTCCCTCGATGAGCCGGACGGTGATCACTCCCGCCTCCGGGTCAGTTGACATAACAAATTCGGGTACGGCGGGTATAAGGTGTTCTTCCTCCCCCTGCACCACGTATATATTGGAGGCGGGGCGCTCCAGCACTTCCGTGAGCCGGCCTATCTCCCGGCCCTGCTGGTCCTGGACTTTTGCCCCGATGATATCCTGTATGAAGTAGCTGCCCCGGGGCAGCTTTGCGTCGGAGCGGAGGATACAGGCGGTCTTGCCTTTAAGGCTCATGGCTGCGTTCACATCCTCTATCCCCTTCAGCTTTGCTATAAGGAAGCCCTTGTGTACCTTGGCGGAGGCGATTTTATATTCCTGTCCCCCCAGAAAAAATCTGCCGCATTTTTTGAGAAAGTCCGGGGAGTCCAGCCAGACCTCTATCTTCACTTCCCCGGCCACGCCGTGGGTATTGCATATGCGCCCGGCCTCGATGTATTCCTGCTTTTCCATACCTACCTCCGCCATGATTTTCAAAACAGTTTATTTTAACATGATAAGGATAATTTGCCAAGATAAAACAAAAATCCGAAGCCTAAGCTCCGGATTTTTCTTGCATCAGTCCATGATCTCCACTGATACTTTTTTGCCCTTTCTCTGGGCAACGGCCCGCATAAGTATACGGATCTGCTTGACGATCCTGCCCTGCCGGCCAATGACCTTGCCCATATCGCCGTCAGCTACCCGGACCTCAAAAACGATCTCGCCGTCGGCTTTGCGCTCGGTCACAGAGACCTCTGCGGGATTGTCCACAAGGCTCTGCACAATATAGGTCAATAGTTCTTTCATGCCGGTAGAAACTCCTTATTAGGCCTCGACCTTTTTAAGCAGGCCGCGGACTGTGTCGGTGGGCTGTGCGCCGTTGGCGATCCAGTACTTTGCGCGCTCCATGTTGACCTTGATCTTCTCGCCCTCGGCCATGGGATCGTAAGTGCCCAGCTCCTCGATGAAGCGGCCGTCCCGGGGACTGCGGGAATCAGCAACCACTATGCGGTAGTAAGGTGCCTTCTTGGCGCCCATTCTGCGAAGTCTGATTTTGACCATCGTATATTCACCTCCATGTATATTCATTCATATATTTACAAACATTTTCATGTCTGTAAGCTGATCAGAAGGGGAAGCCGCCCCCCATACCGGGGAAGCCGCCCCCCATGCGGCCCATTTTCTTTTGCAGCTTCCTGGCGTTCTTGCCGGTGAGCTGCTTTGTCATCTGCTTCATGGCCTCGTACTGCTTGAGCAGGCGGTTCACATCCACCACGGAGGTGCCGCTGCCGGCGGCAATACGCTTTTTCCGGCTGCTGTTGAGGAGGGAGGGGTTGTCTCTCTCCGCCTGGGTCATGGACAGGATGATGGCCTCCTGACGGCTCAGGAGTTTTTCGTCCAGCTTGGCCCCCTGAAGGGCCTTGGCATCCATGCCCGGGAGCATGCCCAGCACGTCCTTCAGGTCGCCCATGTTCCTCAGCTGGGCCATCTGGTCCAGATAATCGGCCAGGCTGAAGCGGTTGCTGCGCAGTTTCTCCGCCGCCTCCAGAGCCTTCTTTTCATCAAAGCTCTTTTCGGCCTTTTCAATGAGGGTGAGCACGTCTCCCATCCCCAGGATGCGGGAGGCCATGCGGTCCGGGTGGAAGGGCTCTATCATATCCAGCTTTTCGCCGGTGCCTATGAACTTGATGGGCTTGCCGGTGGTCTGGCGTATGGATAGGGCGGCGCCGCCTCTGGCATCGCCGTCCAGCTTGGACAGCAGCACGCCGGTTATGCCCAGGGCCTCGTCGAAGGTGGCTGCGGCGTTCACCGCATCCTGGCCGGTCATGGCGTCCACCACCAGCATTATCTCCGAGGGCTCCACGGCGGCCTTGATGTTTTTAAGCTCGTCCATGAGCTGTTCATCTATATGCAGCCGTCCGGCGGTGTCCAGGAACACCAGGTCGTTGCCGTGCTTTTTTGCGTGCTCTATGGCGGCCTTGGCAATGTCCACCGGGTCGGTCTGGCCCATCTGGAACACCGGGATGCCCAGCTGGGCACCCACAGTCTCCAGCTGCTTTATGGCGGCGGGGCGGTAGATATCGCAGGCTGCCAGCAGGGGGCGCTTGCCCTGCCTGCGCATATAGCCTGCCAGCTTTGCCCCGTTGGTGGTCTTGCCGGCGCCCTGAAGGCCCACCAGCATCACCACGCTGGGGGACTTGGAACCGATGATGAGCTTCTGGTTTTCCCCGCCCATAAGGGCGCAGAGCTCCTCGTTGACTATCTTGATGACCATCTGGGCTGGGGACAGGGCCTCCAGCACATCGGCGCCGCAGGCTCTTTCGGTGACGGCCTTGGTAAAGCTCTTTACCACCTTGTAGCTCACGTCCGCCTCCAGCAGAGCCATGCGCACTTCCCGCATAGCCTCCTTCACATCGGCGGCGGAGAGCCGGCCCTTGCCTCTTAGCTTTTTAAAGGCGGCATTCAGTTTTTCGGATAAGCTCTCAAATGCCATATTCTAACCTCTGGCGATGACGGCGGCTATCTCCTCCGCCGCTTTTACGGCCTTTTCCCTGGCTTCGCCCTGGGTCATGGCTGCCAGTTCCTTTATCTGCTCCCGGACATTTTCCAGGGCACTGCGGTTTTCCTCAAAGCGCCGCAGCAGGCCGGTCTTTTCCTCTATATCCTCCAGAGCGCTCTCGCCCCGGCGGATATTGTCCCATACCCCCTGACGGGATATGCCGCACTGTTCGGCGATCTCGGCCAGGGACAGGTCTTCATTATAATGGAGATCCATGCACAGCCGCTGCCTTTCAGTCAAAAGCTCGCCGTAAAAATCCAGCAGCATGGTCTGTCTCAGTCTGCCGTCGCTCACGGCCATGCCCCCTGTCAAGTATTTACCGTTGACAGAGTATACTACGTCTCAGTCTCCCTGTCAAGGCTTTTTTCTTTACAGTCCCGATTTCTTTTTCCCGCCCGGTTCCCATAAGCTTCCAAAAAGAATAATCAGGCATTTTCTGGGGAAACTGCCAAGGTGAGGAACAAGAAAAATTTCCCGGATAGGAGACAGCCATGGATAACATAGATTCCTGTCTTTATATTGAAGAGGGGCGGCTGTACGGCTATGCAGCCTCCGCCGCAAAGCTGCTGCTGCCCCAGGACAACTGCGCCGGGGCGGAGGCGGCTGCGCTGCTGCGCCGCAGCTTTGGGGAGATACGCCGCTGCCATCAGGCGGTGGAGCGCCGCTACGGCTCTCTGGCTGCTCCCCCCTCTGCCTGCCAGTGGCTGCTGGACAACTGGTACATGGTCCAGCGGGAGTATGCCGCCGCCGTTCAGGAGCTGAAAAAAGCCCGGCGGCTGCGCTGCTGTTCTCAGGGCATAGTGATAACGGAGCTGTGCCGGGAGCTGGTCTGCTCTGGTCTGGGCAAGGTGACGGAGGAGCGCTGCGGCGTCTTTCTCTCCGGCTTTCAGTCGGTGACGGTGCTGCAGCGCCGGGAGCTGGAGCTTTTTCCGGCGGCCCTGCGCTGCGCTCTCATCCATTCCATTGCCCAGGTCTGCCGCAAGATGCAGTATGCTGCGGACACCACGGCCCACGCCCAGGCCCTCTCCGCCCTATTCACATCCCTGCGCCTGTTCTCGGTGCTGGACCTGGAAAAACTGCTGGCCCAGGCGGACGTGAGCGGCGGCATACTTTCCGCCGACCCCAGCGGCGACTATGAGCGCATGGACTCCTCCACCCGCCGGGAATATCTGCTGCGGCTGGAGAAGCTGGCAAGACGGGCCGGACTGGAGGAGCAGGTGCTGGCCCGCAGTCTCATAAAGCAGGCCCGGCAGGAGAACCGGCATATAGGTTTCTATCTGTTTAAAAAGCCCTCTCCCCTGTGGTCGGGGCTGTATATCGCCCTCAACCTTCTTCTGCCTCTGTCCCTGAGCCTTGTGACCGGCTTTTATCTGGACAGCCCTGTTGCCGCTGCGCTGCTGTTGGTGCCTCTGTGGGAACTGATAAAGAGCTTTATGGACTTTTTACTGCTGCACCTGGTTTCTCCCAGGCCCATGCCCAGGATGGATACCAGCCATGGCCTGCCCCCGGAGGGTAAGAGCCTCTGCGTGGTATCCACGATTCTGGCGCCGGGCCAGGTCCATCGGCTGGAGCAGCTGCGTCTGGCCTGCCGCAGCGAAGGGGAGAGGCTCCAGTTCGGCCTGCTGGCGGACCTGCCCGCCTCCAAAAGCCCCAGCACAAAAGAGGATGAGCAGCTGCTGCGCCAGACCCGGCGGGCCGTACGCCAACTGAACCGGCAATACGGCGGCGGCTTCTATCTCTTTACCCGGCAGCGCAGCTTTGACGGGGAGCAATACAGCGGCCGGGAGAGAAAGCGGGGAGCCCTGCTGGAGCTGGCAAAGCTCCTGAACGGCCAGCCCTCCGCCCTGGAACTCACCGGGAATGAGGCGGCCCTCTCCGGCACCAGATATATAGTCACCCTGGACAGCGACACCCAAGTGTATCCCGGCTCCGTAGGGCAGCTCATCGGCGCCGCCCTTCATCCTCTGAACCGGGCCGTAATAGACCCCAGGCGTCACGTGGTGAAGGAGGGCTACGGGCTTATCCACCCCCGCATGGCCACCGGCCTTGAGAGTGCCAATGCCACGGACTTTGCCCTGATATTTGCCGGGGCCGGGGGCAGCGACCCTTACGGGGCCCTGTGCGGGGAGCTGTATATGGACGCCTTTGACAACGGCGGCTTTGCCGGCAAGGGCCTTATAGACGCCGCCGCTCTGCTGGAGTGTACCGGCAGCCGCTTCCCCTCAGGGCGCATCCTCTCCCACGACGCTCTGGAGGGGGCTTATCTCCACGGCGCCTATATGGGGGACGTGGAGTTTTCCGACAATTTTCCCACAAAACCCCTGGCTTATTACAAGCGTTTGCACCGCTGGATACGGGGAGACTGGCAGAACGCCCCCTGGATATTCAAAAGGGAGCTTCGGGCAATGGACCGCTTCCGGCTTTTTGATTCGCTGCGCCGCAGTCTCTTCGCCCCTATGACCTTTCTGGCCATACTCTCCGGCTTCATGCTGCCGGACAGGGCTCTGGCCCTGTCCGCATCGGCGGCTCTGCTGGCGCTTTTGAGCAATCTCCTCCTCTCCTTTGCCCAGGGCGGCCTTGCCCGGAGGGAGAGGGTGCGTCTAAAGCGTCATACCCGGCTGCTCACCGGCATAGGCGGCTCTATAGTCCAGACCTTTATAAGGCTCTGGCTTTTGCCCTATGAGGCCTGGGTCTGTTTTACCGCCATAGCCACCGCTCTGTGGCGCATGCTCATAAGCCGGAAGCGGCTTTTGCAGTGGCAGACGGCGGCCCAGAGCGAGGGCGGCAGCCATGACTTTGCCCAGCATATCAGGAAAATGTGGTTCCCTCTGGTCCTGGGCATTCTGCTCATGGCCTTTTCCCCGGCCATTATCGGCAAGGCCTCCGGCTTCATGTGGCTTTTAAGTCCGGCGGCAGCGGCAGCCTTGGCTCTGCCCGCCTATAAAGAGCACAGTCTCCGGGCCGCAGACAGAGACTATCTCACCAGGGCCGCCGGGGAAAATCTGCGTTATCTTCTGGACTTCTCCCGGGAGGAGGATAATTTTCTGCCACCGGACAATTTCCAGGAGCAGCCCCCGGTGGGTCTTGCCCACCGCAGCTCTCCCACCAATATCGGGCTTGCCCTGGCGGCGGTGGAGTGCGGAGCCCGTATGGGTCTGATAGACACCGAGCAGGCGGCGGAATATGTCTCCCGCATAGCCGACGCTATGGAGCGCATGCCCCGGTGCATGGGCCATTTCTATAACTGGTACGACACCCGTACTCTGAAGCCTTTGAATCCCATGTATATCTCCACCGTGGACTCGGGCAATCTCTATGCAGGGCTGCTCTGCGTGTCCCAGGCGCTGGAGAGCCAGGGGCGCTGGGAGCTGAAGGAGCGTATCGACGCCATCATGGCCCCCATGGACTTTTCCCCTCTCTACGACAGCGGCCGGGGATTGTTCTATATCTGCTATGACACGGAGAACCGCCGGGGCGCCGGCGGCTGGTATGACCTGATGGCCAGCGAGGCCATGCTCACCAGCTACCTGGCCATAGCCAAGGGCGACGTGCCGGTAAAGCACTGGCGGAGGCTCAGCCGGGCCCAGCTGCAAAAGGACGGCTATCGTGGCCTTGCCAGCTGGACGGGCACCATGTTCGAATACCTCATGCCGGAGCTGTTTCTGCCGGTATACCGCAGCAGCCTGCTGTATGAGAGCAGCCGCTTCTGCCTGTACGCCCAGCGTCGCCGCTGCCTGCCCGGACGGCCCTGGGGCATATCCGAGAGTGCCTTCTACTCTCTGGACTCCAGTCTCAGCTATCGCTATAAGGCCCACGGCTGTCCCGCTCTGGCCCTGAAGCGGGGCCAGGAAGCGGACCTGGTCGTCTCCCCCTACAGCAGCTTCCTGGCCCTGGCCGTGGAGCCGGAGGCGGCGGTAAAAAACCTCCGCCGTCTGGAGAGCTGGGATGCCCGGGGACGCTACGGCTTTATAGAGGCCCTGGACTTCACCCCCTCCCGCTGCCGGGGCAGGGCAGAAAAGGTGAGCTGCTATATGGCCCACCACGTGAGCATGAGCATCATTGCCGCCGCCAACGCAGTGTGCTCGGGCTATGCCCAGAAGCTTTTCATGGGCGAGAGCTCCATGGCCGCCTATGCCCTTTTGCTCCAGGAGCGTCTGCCGGCAGAAGCGGTGGTGATACGCCGCTCAATGGCGGAGGTGCCGGAAAAGCCCCGCCGCAATATAAGTCAGCGCTGGCAGCTGCGGGGAGCTGCGGAGGACTCCCGGCTTCGGGCCTGCCTCCTCTCCAACGGCGCATATAACATCATGGTCACCAACCACGGCCATAGCTCTGCCACCCTTGGGGAGCACTGCATCTATCATTCCGATTCTCTCGGCGGCGGCGTGAGCGTCAGCATCGACGGGCGCCCACTCTTCCCGGCAGAGAAGCCCAGCATGTGGGAGCTGAGCGAGGATCAGTGCCGCTGCAGCTGCAACGCAGACGGTCTCAACGCCGTCATGAGCACTTCCGCCGCCGCCGCAGATATAGGGGAACTGCGCAGCATAGAGCTGCAAAGCTCCAGGCAGTGCCGCAGCTGCCTGGAGCTGGGCTTCGAGCCGGTGCTGGCAGAGCTGAGGCATTGGGAGGACCATCCGGCTTATTGGCGCCTGGGCCTTACGGCCCGGCAGGAGGGCCAGGCCCTGCTGCTGCGCCGCCTGCCAAAGGGCAGCGGCCGGGAGCTCTGGCTGTGCCTTATGTGCAGTGAGACGGCGGAGTACCATGCCGATGCCGGCGGCGGTCTGGGCTCCCTCTCCAGGCCCTATGTGAAGGTCCGTATCCGCCTTTCCCTGGAGGGCGGGAGGAACTGCCGGCTGCGCTTTGCTCTGAGTATAGGCGGCAGCAGCCAGGAGGCTCTGGCAGCCGCCCAACGCATCCTGTACTCGGAAAAGCCCTCTCAGGGCTCCATGGCCGGAGCCGCCGGGGTACACCTGGGCATGAGCCCGGAGGAGCTGGGGGCGGCCATGGACATGGTGCTGCCCCTGTGGCAGAACAGGCTCTACCGAGCTGCTCCACGCAGGGAGCTGTGGCGCTACGGCCTCTCCGGGGACCTGCCTGTCATCTGCTGCATTGGAGACAGCCCCGACAGTGATAAACTGCTGCGCCGCTTCTGTCTGCTGAAAAGCTGCGGACTCAACGCCGACCTGGTGTATTTCTCGGACCAGCAGGGAGAATATCAGCAGCCCCTGCTGGGGCGCATACTCTCGGTACTCTCCCCTGTGGGGCTGGAGGCCCTTATAGGCTCTCCCGGCGGCGTGCACGTGCTGCCTTCCTCCGCCCGCCCCGCCGTTGAAAGCCGCTGCGCCGTGATATTTGGGGAGAAGCGGCAGCTGCCCCCGCCTCTCTCCTTCCCGCCTTCCGGCTCTTCCAGAGCCGTGTCCGGCCTGCCGGTCCATTCCTGGACGGAGCAGGGCTTTGAGTTCCAGGTGGACGGCAGCCTGCCCCCGGTGGCCTGGCAGCACATCCTCACCAACGGCTCCTTCGGCTATATCGCCGCCGACTGTGGTTTGGGCTGCATGTGGCTGGAAAATGCCAGAGAGATGCGGGTAAACCGGCCCGCCGCAGACGCCGCCGGGCTAAGGGGTCCCGAGTTCATCTGCCTTGAATATAAGGGCCGCAGCCTCAGCCTCTTTGCCGCAAACGACGGCTTCCCCTGCAAGGTGTTTTATGCCCCGGGCTACGCTGTCTGGGAAAAACGCCTGGGCGAGCGCAGGATCAGAACCACGGTCTTCATACCTCTGGGCAGCGACGTCCGCATCATTCTTATAGAAGGTGCGGAGGGGCTTCGCCTGAGCTGGGGCATGGAGCTCTGTCTGGGTTCCGGGGACCCCTCCGGCGTCAGGGGCAGTGTAAAAGACGGCGTCGCCCACTTCGAGAACTCGGAGGCCTATTTCCCGGAGCGGGAATTTCTGGCCGCCTGCTCCGAAAGAGCCGAGGTCTCTGCGGAGCATTGTCCGGCGGCCCTCAGTCTCAGCTGCACATGCCGGGACAAAAGCCTGCTGGTCTGCGGCTTTTGCAGCGAGACGCAGCTGCGGGAACTGCTGGCTCCCGGAATGGCCGCCGCCCTGCTGGCCCCGGTCTGCGCCCGCTGGGAGGACTTGCTGGGACGCTTTTCTCTCCGTTCTCCTTCCTCTCCTCTGGACAGGTACATGAGCCGCTGGGCCGTCTACCAGTGCGTGGCCTGCCGTCTGGAGGGGCGCAGCAGCCTGTACCAGAGCGGCGGGGCCCTGGGCTTCAGGGACCAGCTGCAAGACAGCGTGAACCTGATGCTCATAGACCCCTCCTTTGCCCGGGAGCAGATACTCCTCTGCTGCCGCCACCAGTACCTGGAGGGGGACGTGATGCACTGGTGGCATCCTCACCCCCAGGGCGACAAGGGTGTGCGCACCCGCTGCTCCGACGACCTGCTGTGGCTTGTGTGGGCCCTGTGCGAATATACGAAAGCCACCGGGGACTACGAGCTGTGTGATGTGCAAGTGCCTTATCTGGCATCTCCGCCCCTGGCCTCTCACGAAAAGGACCGCTACGAGACTCCCGAGACCGCCTCTTCCGCCTCCATGCTGCTCCACGCCAGAGCCGCCCTGGAGTGTTGCATACGCCGGGGCTTCGGCCCCCATGGTCTGCCCCGTATGCTGGGCGGCGACTGGAACGACGCTCTGGACGCAGTGGAAGGCGAAAGCGTGTGGCTGGGCTGGTTTTTCTCCCATTGCGCCTTGGCCTTCGCCTCCCTGCTGGAAAAGCTGGGGCTGGAGGGAGCCCAGCGTTACAGGGCAGGGGCCCGCCAGATAGGGCTGGCCGCCGAGGGAGCCTGGAACGGACGCTGGTACGACCGGGCCTATTACCCCGACGGGGAGGCCCTGGGGGGCGAGGAGCGTATAGATTCCCTGGCCCAGAGCTGGGCGGCTCTCAGCCCCTACTCCTCCCCTCTCCACGTGGAAAAGGCTCTGGATGCGGCTCTGGGCCGGCTGGTGGACATGCCCAACAAGCTGGTGAAGCTCTTTGATCCCCCCTATTCTTCCCGGGAGCGGAGGCCCGGTTATATCTCCGGCTACGGAGAGGGCTTCCGTGAAAACGGCGGCCAGTACACCCACGGAGCCATATGGCTGGCCCTGGCCGCCCTGCGCCGTGGCCGTACGGACCAGGGCTACCAGATACTCCAGTATCTATTGCCGGAAAACCATGATATAAAGCGCTACGGCGCCGAGCCCTTCGTCCTCCCCGCCGACGTGTATACCGCCCCCGGCCACGAGGGAGAAGCGGGCTGGAGCTGGTATACCGGCTCCGCCGGTTGGTACTTCCGGGTAGTGACGGAGGAGCTGCTGGGTCTGAAGCTCAAGGAGGGCAAGCTCTATATAGAGCCCAAGCTGCCCTCCGCCCTGCCCTCTTACTCCGTCACCTGGATAGACCGCCAGTCCCACCTCCACCGCATCGACTGCGACCGGGGCTGCATCTATGTGGACGGCGACCCCTATCTGGGCCGGGGCATAGGCTGAGGCCTCCTTCCCCGGGGTTTACAAAAAAGCTACCATTTTGTCCCTCCCGGTGGTATAATCAATAAAACCAAAAAAAGAGCGGTCCCTCCGGCTCCGGCAGGAGCCTCCGGCCGCTCTCTACATAAAAACAGGAGGTGCCCCCATGGAGTATTCAAGGGCCGAGCTGCTGCCCGGCATATTCCTCACTCATCTGCGCAGCGACAAATTCAAGACCGCCTGCATCAGCCTGAACCTGCTCACCCAGCTGAACCGGGAGAGCGCCTCCATGAACGCCCTCATCCCCTATGTCCTGCGCCGGGGCACCACCCGCTACGGGGATATGGAAGCTCTCAGCCGCCGCATGGACCAGCTCTACGGCACGGCCATAGAGCCGGTGGTGCGCCGCATCGGTGAGATACAGTGTATCGGCTTTTACGGCAGCGTCCCGGAGGAGGGCTATCTGCCCTCCGGGGAAAAGCTGCTGCCCCAGGCCATCTCCCTTATGGCGGAGATGCTCCTGGCCCCCAACACCCGGGGCGGCCTGCTGCTGCCTGCCTATGTGGACAGTGAGAAGGAAAAGCTCCTTGAGCGCATCCGCAGCCGCATAAACGACAAGCGGGGCTATTCCCTCAGCCGCTGCATCGAGGAGATGTGCTGCTTTGAGGACTTTGCTGTCAGCCGCCTGGGCAGTGAGGACGAGGCGGAGAACATCAATTACAAAAAGCTCAGCCGCCACTACCGCAGTCTGCTGCAAAGCTGCCCGGTGGAGCTGTTCTACTGCGGCAGGACCCCTTTCAAAAAGGTCTGCGCCGCCTTTAAGGACGCCCTGTCCGCCATGCCCAGGGGGGAGATAGATTACGAGCTGGGCACCGACATCCGCATGAACGCCCTGGAAGACAAGCCCCGTTACCTGGAGGAAAAGCTGGATGTGGGCCAGGGCAAGCTGGTGATGGGCTTCCGCCTGGGGGAGTGCATGGAGGAGCCGGACATTGCCGCCATCCATGTCTTCAACGCCGTCTACGGCAGCGGCAGCACCTCCAAGCTCTTTATGAACGTGCGGGAAAAGCTGAGCCTCTGCTACTACGCCAGCTCCATCGCCTATATCCACAAGGGATTGCTGCTGGTGGCCTCCGGCATAGACTTTGACAAGTTTGAAGCCGCCCGGGACGAGATTCTGTCCCAGCTGGAGGAGGTGAAAAAGGGCAGGATAAGCGAGGAGGAGCTCCACTCCGCCAAGCGCTGCGTGGCCTCGGACCTCCGCTCTCTCACCGACAGTCAGGGGGAGCTGGAGGGCTTCTACCTCTCCCAGACTCTGAACGGGCTGGATTACGGCCCCATGGAGCTGGCGGAGCTGGTGGAGGATATCACCAAAGAGGATATTGTCTCCATTGCCAACAGCGTGGAGTGCGACATGATATACTTCCTCCGTGGTCTGGACGAGGAGGAAGCTTCTGAGGAGGATAGGGAAGATGGACAGGCGTGAATACCCCAACATAGGCGAGACGCTGTACAGCAGCGTGCTGCCCAACGGCCTGAGGCTGAACGTGGTGCCAAAGAAGGGCTTTTCCACCCGCTATGCCGTTTTCGCCGCAGATTACGGCGGAGCCCACCGCCGCTTCACCCTGGACGGCAAGACCATAGACACCCCCGCCGGAGTGGCCCACTTTCTGGAGCACAAGATGTTCGACCTGCCCAATGGGGACAATGCCCTGAACATTCTCTCCGCCAACGGAGCCGACCCCAACGCCTTTACCTCCAGCGGCGTCACCTGCTACTATTTCAGCTGCACGGAGGGCTTTGAGGAGAACCTGCGCATGCTGCTGCACTTTGTCTCCACCCCCTATTTCACCGCCGAGACCGTTAGCAAGGAGCAGGGCATCATCGGCCAGGAGATACGCATGGGGGAGGACAGTCCCGACAGTGCCGTATACTATAACCTGATGGAGCAGCTCTACAGCCACCACCCCATCCGTGACCGGGTGGCCGGCACCCTGGAGAGCATAGCCCAGATAAGCCACGAGACTTTGTATAACTGCCACCGGGCTTTCTACGCCCCCTCCAACATGGCCCTCTGCGTTGAGGGAGATGTGGACCCCGGGACCATAGAAACCATTGCCCTGGAGGTCCTGGGAAGGGACTGCGCCCCGGTGCCCGTGGCGGACTTCGGACCGGAGGAATCCCTCCTCCCCGCAGCAAAGCTGCGGCGGGAGAGAATGGAGGTCTCCGCCCCCCTGTTTCTCATAGGCAGCAAGCTCCGGGCGGAAAAGGAGGGGCAGGCCGCCATGCGCCAGCGCCTGGTGTCCCGTCTGGCCCTGCGCATACTCTGCGGCGCCTCCTCCCCCTTCTATTCCCGGCTCTATGCCCAGGGCACACTGAACCGGAACTTTGACTATGATATCGACTTTTCCGCCGGCACCGGCACCCTTATCATCGGCGGGGAGAGTCCCCGGCCGGAGCTGGTCCTGGAAGAGCTGGAGAAGGAAGTGGCGGAGGTGAGCCGCCGCGGCCTGGATGAGGACGCCTTCCTCCGGGCAAAGCGGGCCACCCTGGGCTCTACCCTCCGGGCCCTGGAGGACTTTGAAAACGTCTGCGTCTCTCTGGCTACCGGGGTTTTCGACGGCTATTGTGCCTTTGACAGCATGCCGGTGCTGGAGAGCATCAGCGCCGGAGAGTGCCGGGACTTCATTGCAGAGAGCCTGGCCCCCGAACGGCTGGCCCTGTCCATAATAGAATCCAAGGCGGTGTGACATGTTTCCTATTTTGATACAGACCATACAGCGGGATTCCGCCATCAGCTTCCCCATGCTGGGGGACCTGACCATCGACCCCCCGGCCTATTTCACCGTCTTCGGCAAGAACATCTATTTCTACGGCGTCATCATCGGCCTGGGCTTCATCCTGGGCATGCTCTACTGCGCCAGACGCAGCCGGGACTTTGGGCTGAAGCCGGACGACGTGTACGACCTGATGATCTTCCTCATCCCCTTCTCCATCATCGGAGCCCGGCTCTACTATGTGGTCTTTGAGCTGGACTATTATATCCAGCACCCGGAGCACATCTTCTCCACCCGCCAAGGCGGCCTTGCCATCTACGGCGGCATCATAGCCGGAGCCCTGGTGGTGTACTTCGTGTGCCGGAAGAAGAAGGTGCCGGTGCTGGCCTTTCTGGACCTGGTGGTCTTCGGCCTGCTTATCGGCCAGATAGTGGGCCGCTGGGGCAACTTCATGAACCGGGAGGCCTTCGGCGCCGAGACGGACGTTTTCTGCCGCATGGGTCTCATCGCCCCGGACGGCAGCACCATATACGTCCACCCCACCTTCCTCTATGAGAGTCTGTGGAACCTGGGTGTACTTATTTTCCTTATAGTATTTACCAAGAAGGGCAAACGCCGCTATGACGGTCAGTGCCTGTTGCTGTACTTCCTGCTCTACGGTCTGGGCCGGGGCTGGATAGAGGGCCTGCGCACCGACAGTCTGTATATAGGCAGCACCGGCATAAGGGTGTCCCAGGCCCTGTCCCTGGTCCTGGTCCTATTCTCCCTGGTCATCCTCATCGTCCAGAGCCGCCACCCCCATCCCCCGGAGAAGCTGTTTGTAAATCGGGTCCGTTCCAGGGAGGCGGCAGAGTCGGAGCCGGCGGCATCCCATGAAGTAAAAGAAAATCAACAGTAAGTGGAGGTAAAAACAATGGCAGATTACAAGGATATCATCAGCGGCACCATTTCCAATATCGTTGGCAAAGTGAAGGAAGTGGCGGAGAGCCCCAATGTGCAGCAGGCCGTGGATAAAGTGAAGGAGGCCGCCGGGGACACTGTCAACAGAGTGAAGGAGGCCGCCGAGGGCAGCACCGTAAAGGATGTCTACGAGCAGGGCGCTTCCCGGGTCAAGTCCTATGGGCGCATGGCAAAGCTCTCCCTCCAGGTCAACGGGGAGTATGAAGAGCTTCGCCGGGTGTATACCGAGATAGGTAAGCTCTGCTATGCCCAGCACAAGGACGCCCCCGAAGAGTTCTTCGCCCCTCTCTTCTCCCAGGTGGAGGAGATAAACTCCCGTATTGAGAGCATGGAGGCGGAGATAGAGGCTGTGAAAGCCCAGGTCTCCGGCGAAAGCGGCGAGGATGACATAGTGGTGGAAGTGGTGGCAGAGCCTGTGGACGAGGCTGCGGAAAAGGCCGCCGAGTTCAAGGCCGCCGCCCAGGACTTCCAGGCCGTGGTGGACGCCGAGATCGGCAATACCGACAGCGAAGAGAAGTAAATTCTTTTAAGTATTCAAAAAGTGCAGCCCGTTTTTTGGGCTGCACTTTTTATGTCCTAAAGTCTTTTCCACAGGTGTATCACTCCCCTGTCGTTGAGCTGCTGCAAAGTCACCAGGATTATGGGAAAGCTGAGCATGCCCCACACGCCCCAGACCCGCCAGCCCACATATACCGCCAGCAGGGAGGCCAGGGCGTCCAGGCCTATCTGGTCCCCCATGAGCTTGGCCTGGAGGCAGCTGCGTACCAGATTTATCACCATCCAGCACACCAGCAGGCCTATGCCCAGTCTGGTGCTGCCCAGAAGCAGGGAGTATACCGCCCAGGGCACCAGGACAATGCCCGTGCCGAAGACCGGCAGAGCGTCAATAAGCGCCGTGATGGCCGCCAGGGCCACCGGGCTCTTCACTCCCAGCAGCAGAAAGCCCAGCAGCAGCTGGAAGAAGGTCAGCAGCATCAGCAGCAGCTGGGCCCTGAGGAAGCCGATTACGCTGCCTTTCATGTCCTCTCGCAACTCCTCCAACCGGTTTTTGAAGCCTTCCGGAAGTTGGGCAAGGATAAAGGCGGTGGTGCGGGGATAGGTAGCAGAAATGAAGTAGGTACCAATGCCGGCAGTGACTATGAACAAAAGTATGTCCGG
The DNA here is from genome assembly GCA_944385125.1 of uncultured Oscillospiraceae bacterium. Lineage (GTDB taxonomy): Bacteria > Bacillota > Clostridia > Oscillospirales > Oscillospiraceae > Limivicinus. The sequence continues at coordinate 22,612 of CALWVZ010000007.1, read as the reverse complement.
GCTGGCCTGGGCCATAGCCCCCAGGGCGTCCAGAGCCCATTGGGACAGAAGCGCCGGCAGGCCGTACAGTCCCTCCCACAGCGCATCCGTGGCAGTCTCCAGATATTCTGCCACCCCCTCCGGCGCCGCCTGGACATAACCGAAAATTTTATCCTGCAGGCTGCTCAGGCTGTCCCCCACCTTCAGCATCAGCTCAGGGGTATGTCGGGCAAAATCCGTCACGGAGTTTATTGCCCAGATGCTCAGCCGCGCCACGCCCCAGCTGAGAAGTCCCAGCACCGCCAAGGTCATCAAAGCCGCCGCCGGAGAGCGGCGCCATCCGTGGCGCAGCATAAAGCCCATGGGTATCTCCAGCAGAGCCGCCACCGCATAGGCCAGGATAAAGGGGGCGGCCCAGGGCAGCAGGTATCTCACCCCCAGCCAGACGGCTCCCACAGTCCCGGCGGCATAGGCCAGAACGCCTATATATTTGATAAGTTTTTGCTGCATCCCTTTACCTGCTCCTACATGGTTCTTAGATACAGTTCTAGCCATTTTCATGGGAATTTATTCCTCCGCACCCCGGGGCGGCGCTGCGTATATAATGATGTAGGCAAAGCGTTCAGGCTTTGTCCCTTGCCGCTATAGCGGCTCTGGAGGAATGTTACCATGCTTATAGTGGAAAAGTTCGGCGGCAGCTCCCTCGCCGATATAGAAAGGCTGCGCCGGGCGGCGGAGATATGCCGCCAGGCCCGGTGCCGGGAGCATGATGTTGTAGTAGTGGTCTCCGCCATGGGGGACACCACGGACAGTCTTGAGGACATGGCCCGTGAGATAAGCCCCCGGCCCTCCCGGCGGGAACTGGACGCCCTGATGAGCACCGGGGAGCAGCAGTCCGCCGCTCTCATGGCCATAATGCTGGAGAGTCTGGGGATAAAGGCCCAGTCCCTCACCGGCTGGCAGGCGGGCATACTTACCGAGGATAAGCACGGAGGCGGAGATATCCGTCTGGTGGCCCCCGGCAAGATACAGGCGGCTCTGAGCCGGGGATATGTGCCGGTGGTCACCGGCTATCAGGGCTTCAGCTCCCAGGGGGAGATAACCACCCTGGGCCGGGGCGGCTCCGATACCACCGCCGTCGCTCTCTCCGCAGCGCTGGAGGCGGACAGCTGCCGGATATACACCGATGTGGACGGCATCTACACCGCCGACCCCCGGCTCGTAGGCAGTGCTGTGAAGCTGGATAGGATAGATTTCCGGGATATGCTGGCCCTCTCCCGCAGCGGCTCCCAGGTGCTCCACCCCAAGTCCGTGGAGCTGGCCCTGGCCAACGGAATAGACATAGAGCTGCTGCCGGCCTTTCAGGACGGGGAGGGCTCAAGAGTCTGCCGCATGAAGGATTCGGAGCGCCCGGTCTATGCCGGGGTCACCCGCTGCGCCGCCGAAAGCGAGCTGAGCCTTGCCGGCAAGGGGGCGGAAGCCTCGGCTCTGTCGGCCATGGTGGTCCTGCTGTCCCAGGCGGGGATACCCGTCACCGGGGGCAGGCTGGCGGACTGCTGCGCCGCAGTAAAAGTTGCCCCGGCGCAGCTGCAGCAGGCCCTGGCCCTTGTCCATGACAAAATGCTCCTGGGCCAAAGCAGCCCGGAGCGGTAAAGATATGAATTGCTGAAACCCCAAATCAAGGATGGAGCACTTGTCTCCGTCCTTGATTATTATCAAAGTCAAACAACTCGCTGCCACGGGAGGGGCCGGGAGCACGTACGCTCTTAAAAATTTGTCGAACGTCTGGAAAAAGCGGCTGCCCTGTGTTATTCTTGGTGCAAAGAAAAAAGCATTGCCGGAGGATATTTTGTCATGACAGACATGCAGCAGAGAGCGGCAGCAAAAAAGTTTGCAGAATATTGGAGGGGCAAAGGCGATGAAAAGCAGGACACCCAAAGCTTTTGGATCGGTCTGCTTCGGAACGTCTACGGCGTGGAAGACGCCGAAAAGGCAGTCGATTTTGAGTATCCTGTAAAGCTGGACCATGTCAGCTTTATTGACGGCTACATAAAAGAGACCCGCACTCTCATAGAGCAAAAGAGCATCGAAGTAAATCTTCGTCAGGGCTTTCGGCAGTCCGACGGCTCAGTTCTCAGCCCGTATCAGCAAGCCCGCCGTTACGCCGGATATCTGCCTCATAATATGAACCCCCGCTGGATAGTTGTCTGCAATTTTCAGCAATTTGAGATACACGACATGAACCGGCCCAATGACGAGCCGGAGGTGGTAGCCTTGGCGGACTTGGAGAAAGAATACCACCGTTTGAACTTCCTGGTGGATACCGGGGACGAGAACATAAAAAAAGAGATGGAGATCTCCCTGCAAGCCGGGGAAATAGTGGGCACGCTGTACGATGCTCTCCTGAAGAAGTACAGGGACCCCCAGTCTCCGGAGACCTTGAAGAGCCTTAACGCTCTTTGCGTGCGGCTGGTGTTCTGCCTCTACGCCGAGGACTCGGAGATATTCGGCGGCCACAGTAAATTTCACGACTATATGCAGCGGCACCATAGCGACGCCCGCCGAGCCCTTATTGACTTGTTCAAGGTCCTGGACACCAAGCCGGAAGAACGGGACCCATATATGGATGAGGACCTGGCCGCCTTCCCCTATGTAAATGGCGGCTTGTTTGCCGATGAAAACATCGTTGTCCCCCGTCTGGATGACAACATTGTGGATTTGATTCTCCGCCGGGCAAGCGAGGACTTTGACTGGTCCGCCATCAGCCCCACCATATTCGGCGCCGTGTTTGAGAGCACCCTGAACCCGGAGACCCGGCGCTCCGGCGGCATGCACTATACCAGTATTGAAAACATACATAAGGTCATCGACCCGCTGTTTTTGGACGAGTTGAGGGCGGAGCTGGCGGAGATACAGGGCATTTCCGTGGAGACCAGCCGCAAGCGGCGGTTGAGGGAATTCCAGCGCAAGCTGGCGGGGCTGAAGTTTCTGGACCCTGCCTGCGGCTCCGGCAATTTTTTAACCGAGACCTACATCTCCCTGCGAAAGCTGGAAAATGAAGCGCTCCGTTCCCTTTCCCAGCAGATAAGCTTCGGTGATATCACAAACCCCATCCAGGTCTCCATATCCCAATTTTACGGTATTGAGATAAACGACTTCGCCGTCACCGTGGCAAAAACCGCCCTGTGGATAGCGGAGAGCCAGATGATGAAGGAGACCGAGGACATCATGCACCTGTCTCTGGATTTCCTCCCCCTGAAATCCTATGCCAATATAGTGGAGGGCAACGCCCTGCGCCTGGACTGGGAGAGCGTGGTGCCCAGGCATGAGCTGAATTATATAATGGGCAACCCGCCCTTTGTAGGGCATCAGTGGCGCACAAAAGAACAGGCGGAAGATTTGGAAGCGGTATGTCACGACATCCCAAAATGTGGGAAACTGGACTATGTGTGCGGTTGGTATAATAAAGCAGCTGATTATATGCAGAATACCTCCATACATGCAGCCTTTGTCTCCACAAACTCTATTTCTCAGGGGGAATCTGTTGGTATTTTATGGGCTCCATTGTTTAAGAAAAAGCATGTTACAATAGAGTTCGCCTACCGTACTTTTGTCTGGACCAGTGAAGCAAAAGACAAAGCTGCTGTACACTGTGTGATTGTTGGGTTTACTTGTGGTTCAAATATTGGGAAAAGATATTTATTTGAATCTGGAATAAAAAAAGAAGTGTCTCACATTAATGGTTATCTTGTAGATGCACCAGATATTTTCATCATGTCCCGTGGAAAACCTTTGACATCAGGTTTTCCAGATATGAGTAAAGGTAGTCAGCCAACCGATGGGGGCCATCTCATATTATCGGAAGAAGAGCGCACAGAAATAATTTCCACTTATCCAAATGCAAATCCATTTATAAAGAGGTTTGTTGGCTCAAGAGATTTAATTAATAATGAAGTACGTTATTGTCTGTGGTTATGCGGAATATCTCCTGCTTGCTATCGTTCAATTTCTCCAATTGTAGAACGCTTAAAGCTTGTTGCATCCAGCAGGGCAAAGAGCCCTACAGCATCGGTGCGCCGCGATGCAGAGACTCCAATGTTGTTCACCCAAATCAGACAGCCTAATACAAATTACTTAGCTGTTCCAGAAGTTTCATCGCAAAGCCGGAAATATATTCCCATTGGTTTTTTAACTCCAGATATTATTGCGAGCAATAAACTTTACCTGATACCAAATGCAGACCTTTACATGTTCGGCGTTATGATATCCAATGTCCACATGGCATGGATGAGGGTTACGGCAGGTCGTCTCAAAAGTGATTACAGCTATTCACCAGCAGTCTACAACAACTTCCCCTGGCCAAGTCCCACCGAGGAGCAGAGAGCGAGGATAGAAAAGACCGCCCAGGCCATTCTGGACGCCCGCACCCTCTTCCCCGACTCCAGCCTGGCCGACCTCTATGACGAGACCACCATGCCCCCGGAGCTGCGCAAGGCCCACCAGCAAAACGACAAGGCGGTCATGCAGGCCTATGGCTTCGATATCAAGACCACCACGGAGAGCTCCTGCGTTTCGGAGCTGATGAAGCTGTATCAGAAACTGGTACGGAACGGGCAGCAGTAAAGCCTCCCGCCATGAAGGCTCCCAGGCAGCTGTATCCCTATAACGAAAAGGCCTCGGCTTTTTGCAAGCCGGGGCCCTTTTGTCTTATTGGTATATCAAATTCTCTATTCCTCAATGACCACCCGGTTGCCCCGTACTGAGAGCTTGCCCTGGCAGTAGAGGGCCACGGACTGGGGCAGTATCTTCCACTCCCCTTCTTCCAGCACCCGGCGGCGGAGGGTCTCCGGGTCGTCGTTGGGCTTGACCTCAATGGCCTTCTGCATTATCACGCCCCCCACCCGGCCGTCGGAATCGGCGAAGTAGGCGGTGGCCCCGGTCATTTTCACTCCCCGCTCCAGAGCCGCCAGCTGGATATCCCCCTCCACATCCTCAAAGGCGGGGTACATGGCGGGATAGGTGCCGATGATGCGGTTTTTAAACTGGTAGGGTATGACCCCCAGCGGCAGCTCGTAGCCCGCCAGAATGACCAGTTCAATGTCCATGTCTTTCAGCTTGTTGGCCACGGCCATACTGTGGCTGGTGATATTGGGGAACAGCTCCGGGTCCACCACATAGGCGGGCACGCCGGCGCTGAGGGAACGCTTCATGGCGTAGGCGTCCCTCCGCGAGGATATCACCGCAACAAGTTCAAAATCAGGTATCTCCTGAAAATACATGGAGTCCAGGATAGCCTGGAGCTCCGCTCCCTCCCCGGACACCAATGCCGCCGCTCTGACCATATCTCTCTCCACTCTTGTCTAATAGAAAAAATCAAGTTATAATAGCTGCATTAAAAACAGCCTTGAATCCAGTCTGATTTTACAACTGGTTAACATATTATCCAGTGTATTATACTGTATTCGGTGCAAATGGTCAAGAAGCAGGAGGCATAGTTATGACAGAAATTTATGTAATTCGCCATGTCCAGGCGGAGGGCAACCTCTACCGCATGTGCCAGGGCCATTGGGACGGGGATGTCACCCCCGTAGGTGTGCAGCAGCGGGACGCTTTGGCGGAGCGATTTAAAGACATCCATGTGGACGCCATATATTCCAGCGACCTGTACCGGGCCCGCTTCACCGCCTCCGCCGTCACCAAGTATCACCCTCTGCCCATAATCCCCGACCGGCGCTTCCGGGAGATTAACCTGGGCCCCTGGGAGACCATGTACTTTGGCAATCTCCGCCGTGAGGCAGAGACAGATTTCAATGACTTCCTCTTCGACCAGCATAAGTTCCATCTTGCCGGGGCCGAGACCTATGAGCAGGTGGCGGACAGAGCCTATCCCGCTCTGTGCCAGGTGGTGGAGAAGCACCCGGGCCAGACCCTGGTCATCACCGCCCACGGCATCACCATCCGCTGCATGCTTAGCCGTGTGGGCGGCTTTGACATTGCCGACACCAAGAGCCTGCCCCTGTTTATGAATACAGGCGTTGCCAAGCTTTTGTATGAAGGCGGGAAATTCACCATAGAATACCTCAACGACTACAGCCACCTCTCCCCGGAGCTCCAGCACGGCATGAAGGGCCCGGACCTGCGCCACGAGTACATTGACCCGGCAGCGGAAAGCGGCTATTACAAACGCTGCTATGAGCAGGCCTGGCTGGCCTCCCACGGGGACCTTAAAAACTTCAATGCAGACACTTATCTGAGCTGTGCCCTGGAACACCACCTGGCGGATTCGGAGGCGGTGTCCCATCTCTACTATGAGGATGAGAGCGCCGGCCTCCTGGACCTGGACACCCGGCGGGGCGCCCATGCCGGCTACGGCTGGATAAGCCTCATCTACCTTGAGCCGGAGTTTCGCCACACCGGCTGCGGCATCCAGCTTTTGTCCCGGGCCATGCTGAAATACTCCCGCCTGGGCAGAAAGTCCCTGCGGCTGCATGTGGCGGAGGAGAACGGCGACGCCATAAATTTCTATAAGCGCTGGGGCTTTGAAGTCCTGGGTCGGGAGCCGGGGAGCAGCGGCTGCCTGCTGCTGATGGAGAAGAAGCTGGTGAGCCATGAGCATGCGTGAGTCTTCGGCGTGTATACAATGGCTGGACTTTGAGCCCGGCCGCAGGATACTGGTCATCTCCGATATCCACGGCAACCTGGAGTATTTCAAAGGCGTGCTGGAGCTGGCGGAGTTCTCCCCCCGGGACTATCTCATTATCGACGGGGACTTCCTGGAAAAGGGGAACAGCTGCCTGGAAACTCTCAGATACATCATGGAGCTGTCCAAAGCCGGGAACGTCCATGCCCTCAGGGGCAACTGCGACGGCTGGCACTCGGTCTTTGAACACAGCCGGGAGGGGGACGGGCATCTGCTGCGCTATCTCCGCTGGAGGGATAAGGGCTTTCTCTGCGAGCTGTTCCGGCTGCTGGGGGTGGACATCCAGACCGTCCCCAGTCTCAGCCCCTATATCCCCCTGCTACACGCCTACGACAGGGAATTTGACTTCATCCGCTCCCTGCCCGACGGCATAGACAGCGAAAGCTTCACCTTTGTCCACGCCGGCAGGTCTCCGGACAAAGCTCTGGACAGGCACACGGCCGGGGAGCTCAACCGCATAGACCGCTTCATGGCCCGGGGAGACAGCTTTGACAAGTGGACTGTGGTTGGCCATTACCCGGTGGTGCTCTACGGGGAGGACAAGGTCTGCGCCAACCCCGTCATAAACCGGGAGCGGAAGATAATCTCCATTGACGGCGGCTGCGTTTTGAAGGACGACGGGCAGCTCAACGCCCTGATAATCCCCCACAAGGACAGCGAGGATTTCTCCTTTGCCGCCTACGACCCCTTCCCGGAGCGCCGGGTGCTGGAAGACCAGGCGGGCGGTTCCCGCTCCTACTATATCCGCTGGGGAGACAGTCAGGTGCAGGTGCTGGAAAGGGGCGAGGAGTTCTCCCGCTGCCGCCATGTGCGCACCGGCTATGAGATGGATATACTGACAAAATATCTTTTTACCCAGGAAGACATCACCGGCTGCAACGACTGCACCGACTATGTGCTGCCCCTTAAAGCGGGGGACACTGTCCGGGTGGTGGAGACCTGCTCCCGGGGCTACTTTGTAAAGCACAAGGGCGTCTCCGGCTGGTACTTTGGAGAATTGGAATGATGAAAGAATACGACGGTTTTGATACCCTGGCCTTTCTCCCCGTATCCAGGGAGGACATGGAGAGCCGGGGCTGGTGGTGGTACGATTTCCTTATAGTCACCGGGGACGCCTATGTGGACCACCCCAGCTTCGGCCCCACGGTGATAGCCCGGGTGCTGGAGGCGGAGGGCTTTCGGGTGGCTATCCTGGCTCAGCCGGACTGGCACAGCGCCGAAGCCTTCAAGGCCATGGGCCGCCCCCGCCTGGGGGTGATGATAGGCTCCGGGAACCTGGACTCCATGGTGGCCCACTACACCGCCGCAAAGAAGCGGCGCAGCGAGGACTTCTACTCCCCCGGCAAAAAGGCGGGGCTGCGCCCGGACCGGGCGGTGATAGTCTACGCCAACCGGGCCCGGGAGGCCTTCCCCGACCTGCCCATAATCATCGGCGGCCTGGAGGCCTCCCTCCGCCGCTTTGCCCACTATGACTACTGGGAGGACAAGGTGCGCCGCAGCGCCCTGGTGGACGCCGGGGCGGACCTGCTAGTCTACGGCATGGGGGAATACGCCAGCGCAGAGATAGCAAGGCGGCTGAAAAAGAAGCAGCCTGTCTCCTCCATGACTGACATCCGGGGCACCGCCTTCATGGCCTCCCAGCCCTCGGAATGCAAGTTCGACAGTGTCACCGTCCCCTCCTTTGAGGCGGTGAGCGCAAACATGGAGGACTATGCCAAGGCCACCCGGGTGGAGTACCAGGAGCACGACCCGGTGCGGGGCAGGGCCATCATCCAGCAGCATGACCGGCGCTATCTCATAGTCAATCCCCCGGCCATGCCACTGTCCGCTCAGGAGCTGGACCGGGTGGCGGAGCTGCCCTACACCCGGCAGTATCACCCCATGTACGAGGCTCTGGGGGGCGTGCCCGCCATTGAGGAAGTGAAGTTCTCCGTCATCCACAACCGGGGCTGCTTCGGCGGCTGCAACTTCTGCGCCCTGGCCTTCCATCAGGGCCGCATGGTCACATCCCGCAGCCACGAGAGCGTCATAAGGGAAGTGACCGCCCTGACAAAGCTGCCGGATTTCAAGGGCTATATAAACGACGTGGGCGGGCCTTCGGCCAACTTCCGCCACACCTCCTGCAAAAAGCAGCTGAAATACGGCATGTGCCCGGACAAGCGTTGTCTGGCCCCCACAGCCTGCAAGAATCTGGACGCCGACCACAGCGACTATCTCAGCCTTCTCAGAAAGCTCCGGGCCATCCCGGGGATAAAGAAGGTCTTTGTCCGCAGCGGCATCCGCTACGACTACATGCTGGAGGACAAGAACCAGGAGTTCTTCCCGGAGCTGGTGAAGTATCACATCTCCGGCCAGCTGAAGGTGGCCCCGGAGCACTGCATCGACTCGGTGCTGGACTACATGGGCAAGCCCCACATAGGGGTCTACGAGAAGTTCATGGAGCAGTACCGCCGCCTCAATGACCGCTACAGCAAGGAGCAGTACGTGGTGCCCTATCTCATGAGTTCCCACCCGGGCAGCACCCTCCAGGATGCGGTGGCCCTGGCGGAGTATCTCAACCGCCGGGGCCGCCAGCCGGAGCAGGTGCAGGACTTCTACCCCACCCCCGGCACCATCTCCACCTGCATGTACTATACCGGCATAGACCCCATGACCATGAGGCGGGTCTATGTGGCCGAAACTCCCCATGAGAAGGCCATGCAGCGGGCCCTGCTGCAATGGAAGCGGCCGGACAAGCGCAAGCTTGTCATAGAGGCCCTGAAGGAGGCCGGCCGGGAGGACCTTATAGGCTACGGCCCCGAGTGCCTGGTGCGGCCGGACAGGGCCCCCGGCAGACCGGCGGCAAAGCCCGCTATGAAGGCCGCCCCGGCGGAAGTTAAAAAGCCGCTGAGCAAAAAGGGCTGGGCCAAGGCCAAGCCCAAGAAAAACGCCAGACCGGGAGGTAAGAAACACAAATGAAATACGCCGCCTTATATCTCATGTGGCTCTGTTTCATGAGCCTTATATGTATGCTGGCCATGGGCCTGGACAAGCTGAAAGCCAGGCAGGGCGGCCGGCGCATCCCGGAGTACCGGCTCTTTCTTCTGGCCCTGCTGGGCGGCGGTCCCGGCGGCTGGCTGGGGATGTACGCCTTTCGCCACAAGACAAAGCATATGAAGTTCGTCATAGGCTTTCCCATAATTGCCGCGGTGCAGGTGCTGGCTGCCCTGTACCTGCTGAGGACAGGAGGCTGAAAAATGAAGTACAAACAGCTGATAGAGCAAATGACTTTGGAGGAAAAGGCCTCCCTCTGCTCCGGGGCCGACTTCTGGCACACCAAGGCCATAGAGCGTCTGGGCATCCCCGGCATGCTGCTCACCGACGGCCCCCACGGCCTGAGGAAGCAGGCGGACAAGGCCGACCACTTAGGCCTTAACGGCAGTCTCCCCGCCACCTGCTTTCCCACTGCCTCGGCCCTGGCCTGCAGCTGGGATGAGGAGCTGCTGGACAAGGTGGGGCAGTGCATAGGCAAGGAGGCCGCCGGGGAGGACGTGAGCGTGGTGCTGGGCCCGGGACTGAATATAAAGCGGGACCCCCTCTGCGGCCGGAACTTTGAATACTTCTCCGAGGACCCCTACCTGGCGGGGAAGCTGGCGGCGGCCATGGTCCGGGGCATACAGTCCCAGGGCGTCTCCGCCTGCGTCAAGCACTTTGCCGTCAACAGCCAGGAGACCGGCCGCATGGGCATGGACGAGGTGGTAGACGAGCGGGCTCTGAGGGAGATCTACCTGGAGGGCTTCCGCTACGCCGTCACTGAGGGCAGGCCCGGCTGCCTTATGACCTCCTACAACAAGGTCAACGGCAGCTTTGCCAACGAGAACATGCACCTGCTCCGGGACATCCTCCGCAATGAGTGGGGCTACGAGGGCATGGTGGTCAGCGACTGGGGCGGCAACAATGACCGGGTGGCCGCAATAAAGGCCGGATGCAGCCTGGAGATGCCCGCCTCCGGCGGCCTCACCGATGCTGAGATAGTGCAGGCGGTAAGGAGCGGCGAGCTGGATGAAAGCCTTCTGGACGAGGCGGTGGACAGGTATCTGGAGCTGCTCTTTGCCACCCGCCCCGCCCTGGGCAAGGGCAAACGCTTCAACTATTCTCTGCACCACCAGACTGCCCGGGAGGCCGCCGCCCGCTGCGCCGTGCTGCTGAAAAACGAAGGGCATATCCTGCCCTTGAAAAAGGGCCAGTCCGTGGCCGTCATCGGGGACTTTGCCGCCCTGCCCCGGTACCAGGGGGCGGGCAGCTCCCTGATAAATCCCACCCGGGTGGACTGTGCCCTGGACGCCCTGAAAGAGAGCGGCCTGGACATAGTGGGCTATGCCCCGGGCTTCCTGCGTTCCGGGGGCAAAAGCGAAAAGCTGAAGATACAGGCTCTGGACCTGGCAGAGCAGGCGGAGGTCTGTCTGCTGTTTCTGGGTCTGGACGAGAGCCGGGAGACCGAGGGGGCGGACCGCAGCCATATGCGTCTGGCGGACAACCAGCTGGAGCTGCTGGAAGCCCTTTACACCGCCGGCCACAGGATAGCGGTGGTGCTCTCCGCCGGGGCTCCCGTGGAGCTGGGCTGGGCGGATATGCCCAAGGCCATACTCATGGCCTACCTGGGGGGCCAGGCAGGAGGCGGCGCCTTAGCCGATCTGGTCTCCGGCAAAGTCTCCCCCGGCGGCAGGCTGGCGGAGACCTTCCCCCTGTGCTATTCCGACTGCCCCACCGCCAACTACTACCCCGGCAGGGAGCTGAGCGCAGAGCACCGGGAGAGCATCTATGTGGGCTACCGCTATTACGATACGGCAGGCCGCCCCACAGCCTATCCCTTCGGCCACGGCCTCACATACTCCCGCTTTGAGTATTCAGACCTGGAGGTGGACGGCCGGGAGCTGTGCCTGCGGCTTAAAAATACCGGCCCGGTAAAGGCCGCCGAGACGGTGCAGGTCTATGTATCCTCCCCGGACTGCCCCCTGTTCCACCCGGAGAAGGAGCTGAAGGCCTTTGCCAAGCTGGAGCTGGAGCCGGGAGAGGAGCGCTTCCTCCGCCTGAAGCTGGACGAGCACGCCTTCGCCCACTACAGCGTGGAGAAGGGCGCCTGGGTGGAATTTCCCGGCCTGTACAAGATACAGGTGGGAGCCTCCTCCCGGGATATCCGTCTCAGGAAATCCTATGTAATAGAGGGCTGCAAGGAGCCCAGGCAGGGCGAGGGCAGCCTGCCCCACTACTGGCAGGGCAATGTTCAGTCCGTCCCCGCCGAAGAATTTGAAAAGCTGCTGGGCCGTCCCCTTCCCCCGGAACGCTGGGACAGGAGCGCCCCCGCCGGCTTGGAGGATACCGTGAGCCGTGACCGTACAAAGCCTGGCCTGGGCAAGTTCGTTTACTCCTCTCTGGACCTGGCCTCCAAAGCCCTGAAGCTTGGTGGCAAGGGTACCGCTGCCAACAATATCCGCTTCATCATGGACATGCCCTATAACAAATTGCAGCGCATGAGCGGGGGCCTTGTTTCTCAGGAGGCCCTGGAGGGCTATCTGGACATGCTCAACGGCCACGGGATAAAAGGCGGCATAAAAGCCATAAAAGCACTGAGAAAGAATAAGTAAAAATAATATGCTTGTGAAAACGGGCGGCCCGGCGGGCCGCCCGTTTTCAGCTTTCTTATACGTTATCGTCGGTGATGGCGTCGCTCCTGAAGAGCAGGGAAATGCACCACAGGGATGCCAGCCCCACCAGAGTATAGATCACACGGCTGACCGTTGCGGTCTGGCCGCCGAAGAGCCACGCCACCAGGTCGAAGCGAAACAGCCCCACGCTGCCCCAGTTAATGCCGCCGATGATGGCCAGCACCAGAGCTATACGATCCATGATCATGAGCCTTACTCCTCTCAAATGGTTTCCCTTGTATTGTATCCGAAAATAAAAAAATTATGCGCAGGACAAAACTAGTGTTTTTTCGACTTTTTTCGCTCTTTACAAGTTCTCAAAAATGTACTATCTTATACTCACAGCTTATCCAATTGGTCTTTCATAGCGAAAGACCCGGCTCATATCTTTATCCCACAACCCTGTTTGGCGGACTGAATTTTCAGTCCGCCCCTTTTTTATTTTTTCTTATGTAGATTTTTTTCCGATTTTGGTTTATAATTGCAGAATGATGTTATGTAAATAGAATTATTACCCACCGCAGCCCGGCCGGGGCGGTGGTGAGACAGGAGAAGCGGAATGAAGATATGTGTCATAAACGGCTCCCCCCGGGGCAAGAACAGCGTAACTTTACAGACCATGCTGTATCTGGAGAAGCGCTTTCCTGCCCATGAGTTTGATTTTCTCAATGTGGGCTCTGGCATACAGAGCTTTGAGCGGGATATGAGCGGGGCGGTGGAGGCCATACGCTCCGCCCGGCTGCTGCTCTTTTCCTACCCGGTGTACACCTTTCTGGCGCCCTCCCAGCTCCACCGCTTCATTGAGCTCATGAAGCGCAGCGGGGCGGACTTCCGGGATATCTACGTCAGTCAGCTGAGCACCTCCATGCACTTTTATGACTTCACCGCCCACCGCTTCATAGAGGACAACTGCCACGATATGGGCATGCACGTGATACACGGCCTGTCCGCCGGTATGGAGGACCTGCTGAGCCCCCAGGGCCGGAAAGAAGCCGAGGACTATTTTCGCTATGTGATCCACTGTGTGGAAAACGGCATATACGAGCCCGCTCCCTCTGCCCTGCCGTCAGCCCCGCAAAATTATGTCCAGAGCCTGGAACCTGGGGTGAAGGAGGAGGGCTATGATACCGTCATCGTGGGGGACCTGAGGGAAGGGGACGAGAGCCTCCGGGCCATGATAAAGGACTTTACCGCCCTCTACCCATACAAGACCCGCTTTGTTAATATCGGAGATTTTGAGTTCAAGGGGGGCTGCCTGGGCTGCTTCGGCTGCACGGCTTCCGGCAAATGCGTGTATAAGGACGGTTTTGACTCCATGCTGAGAAACAGCATCCAAAATGCCGACGCCACCGTCTATGCCTTTACCCTGAGGGACCACAGCATGGGCAGCCGCTTCAAGATGTTTGACGACAGGCAGTTCTGCAACGGCCACCGTACCCTCACCGAGGGCAAAAGTGTTGCCTACATCATAAACGGGGACTATGAGCATGAGGAGAACCTGAAGACTCTCCTGGAGGCCCGCTCCCAGGTGGGACACAATTTCTTTGCCGGAGCGGGCTACGACCTGCCCAGTATGGAGATGACTGCAAAACGTCTCAGCTATGCCCTGGAACACAAATACGTCCAGCCCAGGAACTTTTACGGCGTGGGCGGCATGAAGATATTCCGGGACCTTATCTGGATGATGCGGGGCCTCATGAAGGCAGACCATCAGTTCTATAAGTCCCGGGGGCTCTACGACTTTCCCCAGAAACGCCGGGGCAGGATGCTGGCCATGTGTCTGGTGGGCGCCCTGATGCGCAGGTCCCGGGACAGTGGAAAAATGCAGATGCGCTTCAACAAGGGCATGATGGCCCCTTACAGGAAGGTCCTGGAGCAGGTGCGGCCTGCAAAGTGAGGCCTTGGAACTTGTCCGCCTCCAGAGCGTCTGTATTTTTATAAGATCTAAAACCGGCAGAATCGAGGACGAGACATGAGCGTATTTGTATTGAAGATAATAGCCCTGGCGGCCATGGTCATAGACCATACCGGCTATTTTCTGGGCAGCCGTTCCTTTGTAGGCAATGATGTATATATTTTTCTCCGGGCCATAGGCCGCATCGCTTTCCCCATATATGCTTTCTTGCTGGTAAACGGCTTTCAGAAGACCTCCAACCGGCAGCGTTATCTTTCCCGGCTCATCCTCTTTGCCGTGCTGTCCCAGATCCCCTTTACTCTCGTTTTCTCTTCGGAGAACTACTACAGTATCCTTCCCTCCGCCTTTAGCCTCTCCTTTGGGTTTGAGCCGCTCCCCTATCTTATATTCCTCGTTTTGGCCCTGGCCGGATACATACTGCTGGTCAAGGCGGATATCTCTGCGCTGTATCTGGCTCTGTTCCTGCTGGTGGGTGGCGTGCGGCTCCAGCTCTTTGGCTATTGGTTTATGAACGGCTCCCTGAATATTTTTTACACTCTAAGTTTTTCCCTGGCGGCCATGGCGGTGCTGGAGGACCTGGGCGACCGGGACAAGTCCCTGACAAAGACGCTGGTTCTGGGCGTCCTTCTGGCCGTGGCGGCGGTGCTGCTGGTCCCCAATTCGGATTACGGATATATGGGGCTTGTGCTGATGCTTGGCCTGTACGCCTTTCGCCGCTGGCGTCCGGCTCAGCTGGCATTCATTGGCCTTTGGTGTTTCTTTGAGTATTGGGGCAGCGGTCCCCAGCTCATCTTCTGGCTCTCCCTCATATCCCTGCTGCCGGTGCTGCTCTATAACGGCAAAAAGGGCCCGGCAATGAAGCTGGCCTTTTACGCCATATATCCCCTGCATTTGCTGGCCTTGGGAGTGATAAATTTATTCATATGAATTTTTCCCGGAAAATTTCTAAAAGTTGTTGACACAGGCCCCCTAATTATGGTATTATCTCCTAGCTGAATAGGGAACAGCCTTGCGGGTGTAGTTCAATGGTAGAACACCAGCCTTCCAAGCTGGATACGTGGGTTCGATTCCCATCACCCGCTCCACCTGTGAAGCTGCGGGTGCGCCTACAGCAGATATGCGCCAATAGCTCAGCAGGATAGAGCAACTGCCTTCTAAGCAGTAGGTCGGGGGTTCGAATCCCTCTTGGCGTGCCAAATTTCAAAATATGGTGGGATTAGCTCAGTTGGTAGAGCACCGGATTGTGGTTCCGGGTGTCGTGGGTTCGAGCCCCATATCCCACCCCATATAAAATATAATCAGAGGCCGGCTGTGCCGGTCTCGGTTTATAATACTGGGATGTAGTGTAATGGTAACACACCGGACTTTGACTCCGATATAGTGGGTTCGAGTCCCGCCATCCCAGCCATATAAAAAGGCTCTCCCGGCTCCCTCTCCTTCCTGTGCAGCAGAGGCGGCGGAAGCTTTTATATATCTGCCCCAGTAGCTCAGTAGGCAGAGCACCTGCCTTTTAAGCAGGGTGTCCGGGGTTCGAATCCCCGCTGGAGCACCAGCAAAAAAAGCCTGTAATCTCAGTGATTACAGGCTTTTTCGTTTATTCAGATGCCTCCATATTTGCCCAGCAAATTTCAGATTTTGGGGGTAAAATTGGGGGTATTTCTGACCCTCTGGGGGTATTTTTGGGGGTACTAAGCTAACGGCAAATATATAGTTGTACTGCTATGTATATAAGCACATTTGTATGTGTGTTAATAACTTTCTGAAATATGTATATATTTGTACTCCGGCAACTCGCTTTCACCTAGTATTTCAAAAACATTATATGTTGTGTATGTCTCAATTACTGGAATATCCATTCCATCATCATTCTTTTTAATTACAACTTTCTGAGTATATGCTGGACTTGCTTTATAAAAATTCTTGTCATACGTATTTGAGAACTCTGTGAGGCTCTGGACATTTGCAACATATTTCAAGTTATAATCAATTCCTTCTAATTCTTCTGACCATTCATTGTATGTAGTTAGCAAAGTGCGCAGCCGGCTCTTTTCCATGCTTGGATTTATTCCATTTGAACAAAATACATCTTCGGGTACTGCGTGCAGCAAAATATATGCATTTCTTAACGCAGCAGTTTCCCCAAGATCTCCCGCCTTAAGGAAAATTTTATAGGCCTTAATATATACATAGCTGTCCCATTCAATAATTGGGTCCGAGTTTGCATAGATAACAGCAAGATTATTAAGAGCCGCTGCCTGATAATAACTCTCCTGGGCAGAAGCTATTTTATACCAATAAATACTCTCTGAAATATCTACTATTTCATAGTAATGTTCCGCCAGCATTATTTGAGATTTCAGATCTCCGGCTTCGGCCTTTGCAACAATATTGTTGTTAAATGGATTTATCTGCGGGAATGTTGCAATCAAGAAAGAACATACAGCTAAAATAAAACTCAATATCGCAATGATGGGAGAAATATCAAAGTGTACCTTATTTTTTACAACCTGATTTTCTGTCGTTGTACATGTACCTCTTGTATTATTTGTTTCATTGACAGCTATTTTATTCTTCGCCATATTATCTACCTCTCTTTGGTATTTTAAGATTCATAAATATAAAATAATACTACACAATGAGAATATCAATTTCAAGTGGCCTTTGTTTTATAATGTAATATGAGAAAACAGCCCCTCTCAATCCCTGTATGAGGAAAGAGGAGCTGTTTATTATTACTATATTTATTATTTATTTGCCGTCTGCTGTCGTGTCGTCTGTTTTATCTTTAAGCAATTCAATAGCATCCTTCAGTGGTTTGACCATAGGCACACCCATAAGGCCGGCGTTTTCAGTTATGCTAATGACCTCGTTCAAAATGAATGCAATGACCAATGCATCCCTTATATAATTAAGACCTAGCAGCATATCCAGTCGACAGCCAATCAAGACGATCAGCAGAGTCATGCCTTTACGTACCAAGCCTTTCCAGCCAGCGCGGCTCTCTAGTGTGCCGGTTTCAGACTTGGGGGACGCATGGAAGACCCCGGCTACCACCAGGCCGGTGATATAGTCCAGAGCCATAAATATGAGCAGCGTCGTGAGTCCAGAGCTCCAGCCGCCGAAAAAGCCGGCTATAGCGGAGCCGACGCATCCGATAATGGTGAGTATCATCTCTTTCATTTGTATGCTCCTTTTTTATTTTTTCAGAAGAGCGGCCCAGGTGTCTCCACCAACTTCGCCGTCGGCCAGCAGCCCTGAATTCTCTTGGAAGGCCCGCACAGCGCCCACAGTGGCCTCGCCCATAATGCCGTCGGCCTGGCCGGGCTCGTAACCCTTGGCCGCAAGAAGCACCTGCACAGTCTTCACCTGGGCGTCCTCCATGCCCTCTTTGAGCAAGCCCAGGCGGACGGAATACTCGTATGTAGGTCCCGGTCTTGTGGGCTTGTCCTCCGTGCTGCCAGAGTTTGCGCCGGTATATCTCAGCACACAGTCCCAGGGATAGTTTCGGTATGGGCGTATCAAGAACTCCCTGCCAGTCTGATCTCCCGGCTGCCCGCCGGTGGTGCCGCCGTTTTCGTTTATGCTGGCCTCTACTTCCTGGCCGTTTCCGCAGTACATGGCGGTATGATGCTGATGGTTCAGCATCACGTCGCCCCGCTGCAGCCCGGAGCCGCTGGCCAGGTCAATCCGGCTTGTCACATCCTCAAAACCACAGCGGAGGAATACTCCCCGCATGTTGCCGGTATAGGTTGCGCCGGAAAATTTTACCGGCACCCCGGCAAGCTCCCAGGCCTGGATCACTGCCGATGAGCAATCGAAGTCCCCATATTCTCCCCAGCGGTACTGCTGGTCGTAGCCGTGGCTGTCATCTGCTGCCCAGGCCTCCATCTGGGATATTGCTGTCTCTATCTTACTCATTTTTTCCTCCGCATTATTAGCATACCTGGCCAGATATATGGATTTGTGAACTTTACAGTCCTTAAAGGCATAGGACATGCAGTATTTATGCATATGCTCATTCCTGCTGCTTATTTTGGCAAATCGAGCAATGGTGTCGGTCCCATCAAAAATGCCTTCGCAGCATATGGTCTTGTCTTTGTCACTGTCTCCACGGTAGAAAGGGCAGATGACATTCACCGAAGCCCAAGATTCACCCTGCTTATGCATCATTGCCAATCCCCCCTTATGGTTATCGGTATAGGTACATCAATCTGTGTGGTCGAGTAAGCAGTAATAATTCCCGGCTGGCACACTATGCGCTCAATATTTGCTATCGCAGATTTCACCTCTGGAGCCGATACATCAAAATCTATAATTGCGGCAGCATCCACTCGTATGCCTGGGATATAAATATCCTGTCTATATTGGTCAGAGCCCCCGGTCCAGTTTGGTTGCAGGACAATATTTATTGTGTGGAGACCTTTTTTTGCGTTTGTCCGACCCTCCATATACCCTCCTATGATCCACAGGGGATCGCCACAATTGTCGGGATTGTCACACTAGCTTCAATTGGCTCATTGGAGTAGATGTATATCCCTCCATCGTATGTCTCTGCCACTGGAGCATATTGCCCAGCAATGGCATCGGCTACTGAAAAAACAACAGTTGCAAAATGCTCTGCTGTAACATTGTCCAGCAGGATCGAGGCACGATAAGGGTATTCGCTATAGGTGTCATCGTTCTCCCATGATGTGGCAGGCACTATGACATCAGCAAAGCTCAGTACCGCTATTTCTCCGGCCGGGCCTTGGGGGCCTGTATCGCCAGTATCGCCCTTAGGGCCTTGAGGACCCGTGTCGCCAGCATCGCCCTTGGGGCCCTGGGGACCACGGATGTTGACCGGCTCTGGATTCTCCAGGCCCTTGTCATTTGCCCAGCTTAGTAATCCGTCCTCATCTACACTCGGAGTATATGTGGCTCCGGATTCCCCGGTGTCGCCCTTGAGTCCCTGGGGACCGGTGTCACCCATATCGCCCTTGGGGCCAGGCTCTCCATCGAATGCCCCGGCATCCGCATCGGCCCGCACACTTTCGGCGATGTTTTTTGCCGATGAAGCAATGTCAAGAATTTGTGTGTACACATCCGGACTTGGTGGCTCTGGAGTCTCCCCGGAGACGTAGCCGCTGGGATTGACAAAGATCACAGCGGCGGCAGCCGTGTGTAAGTCTCCGCAGAATGCGCTTACCTTAAATGTGGTCTTTTTCAGCACTTCCCAGGGCACTAAGCAGCTGTTGCTGCTGTCCAGAATCACCGCATAGCTATCAAAGAGGGCGGTAATTGGTGGCTGCCAATCGTCTGAAAGCAGCTGGAATTCGGCATATAAATAATTCTGGGAGTCCGCTACCACAAATTCAGTGTCCAGCCGCTCTATTTTTTGATGGTCAAGTGCAAATTTAATTATCATGTAATCACCACCCGTTTTTAGACATAAGCCCCTGTGCCGTAAGCGCCTCTATCAAGGTGTTTATCCAGGCGGCACAATTTGCCGCCGTGGCATTACTCCCGGTCGGGCATTGATTCATATTGTACTTCCTGGCGGGGAGTCCTACAGTGCCAAGCACCACATAAGAGCCGCTGATGGGGGCCAGGACGACACGATCTCCGACAGCAGTGATCAATCCTTTGCGGGATTTGTAGTATTTGACGCCAGCAGTCTCCTCGCCGTCCAGCTGTATACGCACACCCTTGGTCGTGTCATAGGCCACTACCGTACCAAGCAGCAATGGGGACTCTTTAGTCTGCTCCTGATGTAATATGAATTGATTCATAGCGCCTCCTCAAATTACCACAGTCCTGGATGCACTGATGTGCATCATCTCGCCTGCGGCCAGACTAAGGCTCCAGCTCTGCTCCTCATAGATACCGCCCAGCTCCGGGTGGTCTATGCCGATTATATCTCCCACTCCGTGCCCAGGCTCGGCCAGGATATCAAAATCCAGAGTATAGTCGCTGAGCAGCGACTCATCCCTGAGGCGATTGGCATAGCCCTGGAGGGCCTCCTGACTGCTGGTCTGATTGACGGAGCTAACCTGTGTGATTCTCATGCCCCGTCGCAGTGTGGACTTGCTGGATACAGGAGAGTCATTGACTGCCACCGCCCGGAGTCCTGCAGGATTGTCCGGATTGGAGCAGGTGACCACAAAAACATTGGGGGCGCTGTAGAGATCTGTCATGCCGCTGAGCTCAGGTCCCATGCTGGGGCGTCTCATATCCCTTGTGCTGTACTGCCTCAGGATGCTGGCTGCGCTGGGAGCCGCATAGGGCTCCAGATGGGCATAGCCTCGGCTGTCAAACCAAATGTCTTTATAATTTATCTCCTGAAGCAGAGCATTGACTATATCCAGATAGGACGTACCTATTGGCCAGTCCTCTCGGTCGGATGTAAGCTCCGAGTCGCTGGCAACTATAATTGCATTTGCAATCCCACAAAAGGCAAGCAGCTGCTCGATAGCCTCTATATAATTTGTCCCGGCTGTCAGATGCAGTAAGCTCTCAGTCTTTACTGCGCTGAGTATCCAGCTGCGGTCGTAGGCCTCGACCTGCCACGCTTTGCCGTAGGGCGTATAGGTGTCAAGGACCGTAGTGGGCCGGTAAATGCCCAGGGCCTCCTCAATGCCGTCTATAATCATCATAGGTCGCAGCTCGTCCGAGAAGAGATTCACGGCATCATTGCAAATGAAAGTCCCCGACATACTCCGCTTGATAGCTGAGTCTTTACGGCAGTCTATGGTAGGCGCTCCGGAGCTTGCATCCCAGTAAAGCTGAGTAAGGCAGGCCCCATTCCTTATGACGTCAAGGCGATAAGATACTGCCCGTGTCAATGTCAATCTCCTCCTCAAAATACTGCTGACTCAAAGCAAAGTCGTAGCTGATGTAAAAAGTGCTGCGATTAGATCTTAGCTCATCCAATGTCGCCATAAGCACATCCTGGTCTGGTGCTTTGACGCACACCGTGCGCCCCAGCAGCTCCTGCAGCCCAGGATCGTCCTGAAGGAAAAATGCGGCGCTGAAGCTGACGCTGCGCTCAAGGGATTCTCCCAGTTCCGTGACCGGGTATGCTCTGCCCTGGAGACTCATTCTGCTGGCGTCACGCCGTCTGGTGGTAGATATGCTTGAGTACATGGACGTGCTGTAGGGCAGCTCTATCCATTCGCCATCAGGTACCACCTTGATCATGGGTACAGCTGCAGATACAGTGCCGCTCACGTCATTGGATTTGCCGAAATTGCTGCTATCCGCATAGCAGCCCCGGATGAAATACTCGGTCTGGCCTCCGGAGTATTCATCTATATACTCTTCTCCGGTCAAGCGAGCTATAGGCTTCCCGTCTCTGTACACCAGATAAAAATCATATCCCTGGCTTGTCCAGCTCAGCTTTGCTATGTGCCCAAATTGGACACTCAGCTCAATCTCCGAGCCGGGCTCATTGCTGACGGCAATAGTAGCCGTGCCCCAGGGGCTCCATAGGCCATAGCGATTTTGTGAGCGCACACGCACCGTGTATGTACCGTCATCCAGGTACTGGGGACATCTCCAGGTCTTTCCTGGGCCGAAGAGGATCTGGTCGTATATCCCCTCAAGCTGCACCTGATAGCCCTCCTGCTCATTGGTCTGCCATTGGATCTCCGGGCGAGGCGAGGCGTCGAGAATGAGCACTGTGGGGGTGGTGGGCGGAGCCACTACCACAAATTCAGCAGCCTCACTCCAGCTCCCCGCTACACCGTCCTGATTATACGTCCTCACCCGCCAGTACCATGTACCGGAGGTAAAGCTCCCTGGCTGAGCCTCGTAGGTGAGGCCACTGCCGGTCACGGTCACAGTCTGGCCCCAGCTGTCTTTGCTCTGAGTAAATTGCAGCTCCGACTTTAAGCGCTTCTCCTGCCTCAGTAACCAACTCTCCAAATTTGTCATATACCTTCTCGGCGGTGGGAGCAAATTCCGATGCCAGCTGCTTTCTCACAGCCTCCTGGCGCAGCTGCAGCTCCTGGTACTTCTCGTCCACTGCCGCCAGGGCTGCCACCTGCTCGGTGCTCAGGACATAGCTGGTGTCCTGGGCATCTTGGGCGTACCGTTTAAGGATATCGCTGCCTTGAGATATTATTGGGTTTAAATCTCGAGCAGATTCTCCCATAATTGCCATAGCTGCTGCATCTCTCTCAGTCTTGTTTTGCATTTCGCTACAATCAAAGCCAGATCAAGTAACGGAGGCGCTGTTCATGTCCAATATGACGCAACTTTTTGATGCCAGCCGTTTCCCGGGCCATGTGAAGGTTCAATCCGCCGGCAAGGCTGCGGTGATGACCCTCTGCGGCCCGGAAACCGGAAGCCTGCGAT